>JAFRBD010000107.1 GCA_017405065.1 Ruminococcus sp.
GTTTCTAAGGGCTTTGAGATGCTCGATACCCCCGGCGTGCTGTGGCCGAAATTCGACGATCAAAAAGTCGGCGAACACCTCGCCTTTACCGGCGCGATCAAGAGCGAGGTCATGGATACCGAGCTGCTCGCGGTGCGTCTGATCGACTTGTTAAAGGAGCTGAAAACGCCCGCGTTCATCGAACGATACAAGCTCACGGATGAGGATCTGGAGCGGCAAAGCTACGAGATACTGGAGCAGATCGCGAAGAACCGCGGCATGCTGATCTCCGGCGGCGAGGCGGATACCGAACGCGCCGCCTACACCCTGCTCGACGAGTTCCGCGCCGCCAAGCTGGGCAGGATCACGCTGGAGGACCCTTAGTTAATGAGGAATTAGGAATTAATGTAACTCGCCTTACGGCTCAAACAAATCATACAAATTCTCAGTCGCCGTTTGGCGACAGCTCCTTTTCCCAAAAGGTGCCTTTCATACGTTTCATCTGCTTTGCGTAAAAAGCTATCCGAATATCGGGTGAGGGCGGAGTCCTCCGATAATTCCTATTTCCTAATTCCTATTTGAACCGGAGGTTTATTATGGACTGGCTATACTACGAAAAAGAAGCGATGGAAAAAGGCTATCGCCATATCTGCGGCGTGGATGAAGCCGGACGCGGGCCCTTGGCGGGACCCGTCTGCGCCGCCGCCGTCATCCTGCCCGAGGGCTGTATCATCGAGGGCGTGAACGACTCCAAAAAGCTGACGGAGAAGAAGCGCGACGCCTTATTCGACGTGATCGTCGAGACCGCCGTATCCTGTTCGATCGCTTTCGGTACGGTCGAGGAGATCGAGCGCGACAACATTCTGCAAACCACCATGAACACCATGAGGCGCGCGATAGAAGGCTTGTCCGTCAAGGCGGATTACGCCATGATCGACGGCAACCGCCTGCCCAAGCTCGACATCCCCGCCGAATACATCGTGGGAGGCGACGCCAAGTCGATGTCCGTCGCCGCCGCGTCGATACTGGCAAAGGTCAGCAGGGATCGGCTGATGCTCGAATACGCGAAGAAGTACCCTGAGTATGGCTTTGAAAAGCACAAGGGCTACGGTACCAAGCTCCATATCGAGAAGATCCTCGAATACGGCGAGACACCGATCCACCGCCCGAGCTTTCTCAAAAAGATCTACGCCAAATATAAATAAGGCTCCCTTTCCTAAGGGAGCTGTCGCCGGACGCTTGCGTCACGGTGACTGAGGGTTGATATTCATGAAACCATTATCCAACAAGGAATTCGGCGCGCTGGGTGAGAAGTTCGCCGCCGGATATCTGAAACAACAGTATTATAAAATTCTTGAGAAGAATTATAAGAACAAGCTCGGCGAGATCGATCTCATCGCGCAGGATAAGGATAGGGGAGAGATCGTTTTCATCGAGGTCAAGACCCGTTCCTCCGCTCCGTATCTCAGCGGTCAGTACGCTGTCGACAAGCGCAAGCAGTTCCATATCATGCGCACGGCTTCTTATTATCTTGACGTAAAGAAATGTCAGCTGCAGCCGCGCTTTGACGTGATCGAGGTCGAGGTCGATCGCTCCTCGGGCGAGCTGAAAAGCGTCAATCATATCAAAAACGCGTTCTCTCAGACCGAGGCTTACGCGAGGTTTTGAGAGGCGGAAACGTGTCGGTGTATTGGTAGGGGACGGCGCTTGTCGACGTCCCGCACGGCAGAAACGTTTTTCTCCTATCTTGCATTTTCTATAACAGAAACGCCCGTCATTCCCGGGATGTTGCAAGCACCATCCCCTACGGTGTTACTGCAAGGCACATAAGGGCATAGGTATGTTTTTATGGTTATGCTGCGTTATCTCTCTCCTGCGACAAAAAGGTATTGCCCTAACCGTCTGCCCGCATGCCCCCTCGTCAGAGGGGGCTTTTTCAGCTTTCTGTGCCCTTGCGATGCGCCTGTCCGTCAGGTGAGCCTTTCTATCACGGCGTTTTTGCCATAAAATGAGCGATTGATCCTGCTTTTTTGTACCTTTGACTATTGCGAAAACCCGCTTAATATGTTATGATACTATAGATATAATGGGTTAGGAGGGTCATGATGAAATACAACTCTACTCAGGATAATAGTAAGGCTGTTCTGTCCGCTCAGGCGATCGCGCAGGGCATTTCGCAGGACGGCGGCTTGTTTGTGCCCGAGAGCTTCCCTCAGATCACCGAAAAGGAGCTTAAAAGCATGCTTTCGATGTCCTATCGCGACAGGGCAAAGCTGATCATGGGCAAATATCTGACCGACTTTACGGCGGAGGAGATCGCCGACTGCGTCGACAGCGCCTATACCGTTGAAAAGTTCGGCTCCGAGAATCCCGCTCCGCTCGCTCCCGTCACCTTCAACGGCGAAGAGCTGAATCTGCTCGAACTGTGGCACGGCCCCACCTGCGCCTTCAAGGATATGGCGCTGCAGATCCTGCCGCATTTTTTGACCAAGTCGCTTCAGAAGGTCGGCGGCGGTAAGGACGCGGTCATCCTGGTGGCTACCTCCGGCGATACCGGCAAGGCGGCGCTCGAGGGCTTTAAGGACGTCGATCACACGAAGATCATCGTCTTTTATCCGGTCAACGGCGTATCCGCGATGCAGAAGCACCAGATGAACACGCAGGAGGGCGAGAACGTCTATGTCTGCGCCATCCGCGGCAACTTTGACGACGCACAGACGGCGGTCAAGAAGATCTTCACCGATCCCGCTACCGCGGCTGTCCTTAACGAGAACAACATGATGTTCTCCTCGGCGAACTCCATCAACTGGGGCAGACTGCTCCCGCAGATCGTCTATTACGTTTCCGCTTACTGCGATATGGTGAATATGGGCAAGGCCGCGTTCGGCGATAAGATCAACATCACCGTGCCGACCGGCAACTTCGGCAATATCCTCGCCGCGTATTACGCCTATGAGATGGGGCTGCCCGTCAAGCGCTTTATCTGCGCGTCCAACAGCAATAACGTGCTGACCGACTTCATACGCACCGGCGTTTACAATAAAAACCGCGATTTCTATACCACGGTTTCTCCCTCGATGGATATTCTGGTATCCTCGAACCTCGAGCGTCTGCTGTACTGCATGTCAGGCAATAGCGACGCCGAGACCAAGGGCTATATGGAGCTGCTCAAGAGCGAGGGCGTGTATACGGTCTCTGCAAAGATCAAGGAAAAGCTGCAGTCGATGTTCTGGGGCGGCTACGCCGACGAGGACGCGACGGCGCGCACCATCCACGATCTCTATGAGCAGCAGGGTTATCTCTGCGATACCCATACGGCGGTCGCCGTGAGCGTCTGCGACGCTTACATCCGCGAGACGGGCGATAAGACTCCGGTCGTGATCGCCTCTACCGCCAGCCCCTATAAATTCAGCAGGGCGGTACTCAGCGCGCTCAACAAGGGCAAGATGCCCGAAAGCGAGTTCGACATGGTGGAACAGCTCCATGAGATCACCGGCGCCGAGGTGCCCAAGCCGCTTGCTTCCCTGCGCGGCAAAAAGACGCGTTTTTCCGACGTCACGGACAAGGAAGATATGCAGAGCGTCGTATTCGGCGCGCTGGGTATCCGGTAATGAGCCTGTTCGCGATCGCCGACCTGCATCTTTCCCTCGGCACGGATAAGCCGATGGACGTGTTTCGCGGCTGGTCCGACTACGTCGACAGGCTGAAAAAGAACTGGGAACGCCTCGTGACCGACGGCGATACGGTGGTGATCGCGGGCGATATCTCATGGGCGATGAAGCTCGAGGAGTGCGGCGCGGATTTTTCCTTCATCAACGCGCTGCCGGGGCAGAAGCTGCTGTTAAAGGGCAACCACGATTACTGGTGGACGACGAAGAAGAAGATGGACGAGTATCTCGCGCTCAAAGGCTTTGATACGATGAAGATCCTGTTCAACAATGCGTTCATCGTCGGCGGCAGAACCGTCTGCGGCACCCGCGGCTGGTATTACGACAAAGAGGGCGAGCACGATATCAAGGTGATCAACCGCGAGATCGGCAGGCTGAAAATGTCGTATGATGAAGCGAAGAAGCTCAGCGATACACAGCCGATCGTCTTCCTGCATTATCCGCCCGTGTACGGCGACGTCGAATGCGAGGAGATCATGAACGCGCTGCTGGAGCTGGGCGTAAAGGAATGTTACTACGGTCATCTTCACGGCGAGCGCACGCATAACAATGCGGTGACAGGCATGTACAAGGGGATCGATTTTCACCTGATCTCCTGCGATTATACGCGCTTTGTGCCGGTGTTGGTGAGATAATTAACAAATTATACATAGGTTTATCGACCGTGTGTGATATATTATTTAAGTTCAAACAAAGTTCAAAATGAAAGGTTAAAATAGGAGGAACAGAATATGGCTTTAAAATCATCTGACCTGACCGCGACAAATACTTATGTGGTCGAGGTAGAAGTAGACGGCAAGACTTTTATGGAGGCTGTCTCGAAGGTATTCAAAAAACAAGTGAAGAAGATCGCCGTCCCCGGCTTCCGCAAGGGCAAGGCGCCCCGCGCGATCATCGAGAAGATCTACGGCGAGGATGTATTCTATGACGACGCGATGCAGGACTGCTATCCCGACGCGCTGGACGAGGCGTGCAAGGCGGCAGGGCTCAAGGTCGTCGCCGTGACGGGCTTAGAGGCGACCGCGGTTTCCAAAGAGGGCTTCACCTTCAAGGCTACCGTTGTGGTAGAGCCTGAGATCGAGATCAAGGATTATGACGGTATCGAGGTCGAGAAGCTCTCTACCGAGGTCACCGAGGAAATGATCGACGAAGAGATCGACCGCGTCCGCGAGCGCAACAGCCGCATGGTCACCGTCGAGGACAGAGCCGCCGAGAACGGCGACACCGTCGTCATCGACTTTGAGGGCTTTGTTGACGGCGAGGCGTTTGACGGCGGCAAGGCGGAGGAATATAACCTCGAGCTTGGCTCCGGCAACTTCATCCCCGGCTTTGAGGAGCAGATCGTCGGTCACAACACCGGCGACGAATTCACCATCGACGTGAAGTTCCCCGAGGAGTATCAGGCGGAGAACCTCAAGGGCAAGGACGCGCAGTTCAAGATCAAGCTCCACGAGATCAAGAAGAAGGAGCTGCCTGAGGTCGACGACGATTTTGTCAAGGACGTTTCCGAGAAGGACACCGTAGCGGAGTATCGCGAGGAACTCAAAGAACAGATCCAAAAGCGTCTGGACGGCGAGGCGGAGCGCGACCTCGACGACAAGCTGACTAACGCGATCATCGAAAAGGTCGAGGGCGAGATCCCGCAGGAAATGATCGATAATGAAGCGAAGAATATGGTGCGCGAGATGGATATGCGTCTGCGTCAGCAGGGCATGGACTTCAATACCTATATGAAATACACCGGCATGGACGCCGAGGCTGTCCTCGAGATGAACAAGCCCGAGGCGGAGCGCAGGATCAAAATGCGCCTGGCGCTCGAGAAGATCGCCGAACTCGAGAAGATCGAACCCACCGAGGAAGAGATCGAGGAAGAGTACGCGAAGATGGCTGAGATCTACAAGATGGACGTCGAAAAGGTCAAGGAGATCATTCCCGAAGACAGCATCAAGGAAGACCTCCGCGTCCAGCTCGCGATGAAGCACGTCAAGGATAACGCGGTCATTAAGTGAGAACTGAGAAGTAAGAAACAGGCTCCCTTTCCTAAGGGAGCTGTCTGCAAAGCAGACTGAGGGTTGCTGCTTCTATGTTGGATGACTCTTTGAAAATGGCATATTGCCATAAGCAACAACCCTCCGACCTCGCCTTACGGCGAGCCCACCTCCCTTAGGAAAGGGAGGCTGATGCATATTCTTACCGTATTGAAAAATACTATATTACTGCATTACTGCGAAAGGAAGAACCATCATGGCATTAGTACCTTATGTTGTGGAACAAACCAACCGCGGCGAGCGCTCTTATGATATTTTCTCCCGTCTGCTCAACGACAGGATCATCATGCTCAACGAGGAGGTCAATTCCGCCACCGCGAGCTTAGTCGTTGCTCAGCTCTTGTATCTGGAGGGACAGGATCCCAATAAGGATATCTCGCTGTATATCAACTCCCCCGGCGGCTCCGTGACCGACGGTATGGCGATCTATGATACCATGCAGTACATCAAGTGCGACGTTTCCACTATCTGCATAGGTATGGCGGCTTCTATGGGCGCTTTCCTGCTGGCGGCAGGCACAAAGGGCAAGCGTTACGCCCTGCCCAACGCCGACA
>JAFRBD010000108.1 GCA_017405065.1 Ruminococcus sp.
AAGGGTATCTTAGTATTGCTCTCTTTGCTTATCATCGTTTTTATTATCACATTCGCATGGTTCGGTATTTCACAGCCCGATTCCGAAGCCCACGGCGTTTCGATGAAAACCAAATCCGGCTCCGACTTTGAGTACGCGATCGGCTTCCAGACGTCACAGACTTTCGGCGAATATCTGGTCACTGATTTCACCAACCGCAACGAAACCGAATTGGATATCGAAGATCTGAATGTCCCCGGCAAGTATGACGGTTCTACGCCTATCAGCTACAATCTTCTCTATGATTACACCCCGATCGACGTTACCGGCGACGGCGCTACCCTGATCCGTCCTGCGATGGATTACGGTAACTGGAAGATCAATACCGGTACCGACGATTATTCGATCGCCGAAGCCAACACCCAGTATATTTCTTTTGATATGATCATCCGCAGTAAGGCGGCTTGTACATTATATCTTGGTCCGAATTCCTTTGCGTACGGCGAAAGTGAAGTGGACAGCAATAATAAGCCCCTGCCCGACGGTTCCAAGCTGACCGGCTCCGGTGTTGCGAGAAAGTCCGATTACGGCAACTTCTCCCGAGACGCCATCGTCGGCGCGACCCGTGTCGCGTTCTTAGGCTTTGATTCCAGTCTCACGGCGGCAAGCTATACCACCGGACTGCAAAACGAATATCTGAATTCCACCCCCTCTGCCCTGTGGGTAACGCGTCCCGACCTCTATCTGAACAACAATAACGGTCAGGACACCACGACCACCGGCTGGTCGCTGACCACCGGTGTGACCTCTTCACAGACATTTAACCATAGCAGTCAGTCGCTGGGTACCGTTTCCGGGTATTCTACCTATCAGCATCAGCAGTACGACATCTTCAACAACTATAACAAAAATATCGTGACGAATAATCAGAGCTACGTTCACATCTCCTCTTTGAACACCGATACAAATGATTACCGTCTGAACGATACTGTTGAATTGATCCCCATCAACAAACCGATGACAGTCCGCGAGGGCAACGAGGACGTCACCTATTATTACGGCAAGGTTCGCTGCCGCATCTGGGTCGAAGGTACCGACACCGAGGCGCGCCGCGCATTATCCAAGGGCAGATTCAAGCTGAACTTTGATCTGACAACAAATAGTCAATGATAAATTGTTTGACCCGACATCAAACTGTTTTGGAGCATCATTTATGAGTAGAAATTCGAAAAAGAAAAAATCTACAAGTAAATATCGCGACTTTAAGGTTTCCCCGCTGATTGCGATCACCGCAATTATCGAGGCTGTGGTTCTTGTTGTCGTTTCATCCTTTGCGTGGTTCTATATGGCGACCAATAAGCAGGTCAGCATCGGAACTGTTGCCGTAGACGCCGACTCCGGTCTGGATATCGACTTCAAGTACGCGAGAGAAGACGACTATATCAACATCTGGAACTATGTTGATAAAGACTTCAAGTTCCAGCCTGTTACCTCTCTCGACGGCAGAAACGTCTTTGTTCCTACCTCCGGCACCTTCGACAAGACCAACACCTCCGAGATGATCTTCCGTGAGGGCACGGTCAATGATATCAACTCCAAGTATATCAATATCGACTTCTCGCTGACGAATACGACCGACTATGATATGAAAGTCTTTCTCAACAACAACTCATACTTTAATGTCAAGAACGGACAGGGTCAGTCGGATGAGAGCCGCGCGCTGCGTCTGGCGTTCTATCCGAACGACGCGTCCTCCGGTAAGGTCAAGTCACAGCTGATCGGCACCGCGTCCGACCAGTCCGGTCAGGAGGGTCAAGGTACTGCGACAGGTCAAAAGACCGTCTATTTCGACAATACGACATGGAGCAACAATCAGGCTTCCAAGACGTGGGACAGAGTCTACGCCTATATCTGGAACAGCAGTACTAACAAGCCGTATGCCGCGTGGCCGGGCGTTGAGATCTCCCGCATGAGCGGTTCGATCTATTCCTATTCCTTCACGGATCCCTCTAATCAGTATAATAAGATCATCTTTAATAACGGCGTCGGTTCACAGACAGTCAACCTGACGCTGACTAACGGTAATTTATATGATTCATCCGGCTCTTTGGGCGCTTTCACTACCAGAACGGTATATTTCGTCAAGCCCGATAACTGGGAAAATGTCTATGTCCACGCATGGAGAAGAGTCAACGGTACCGATCAGTATTACACCAACTGGGACAGCGGGACCTCCAGCGGTCTGGATGAGATGAAGTCCGTCGGTTCCGGTATCTATTCCTATACCTATTCCTACGGCAGTACTGCTCAAAGACAAGTATACGGCTTGCTGTTTACCAACGGCACCAAGAGCGATTCGAGCCATCAGTATACGCAGACGACCGATATCACCGGCAATACGCTGCAGGACGGCAAGATCTATTATCCCAGCGGCACCTCCGGCTATAAGGTGTCTACCACAGCTTATGGCACATCGTATTCTGCCATGACCTACAAGACGCTCTACTTCTACAATTCTCTTGGCTGGACGAATCCTTATATCCACGCAACGGTCGGTACGGCAAATGTCAGCCTTCCGATGACGACTTTGGGCGGTAACGTATACTATTGCAACGTTCCTGATATTTACGGTTCGATCTATTTCAAGGATAGGGTAAACGGATCGGATGTTTCCGGACATAAGACCATCACGATTCCCAATAATACCTTTAATGTTCCATTAACTGCCGGTTATGTTTATCGGCCGACCAGCGAAACGGACGGCAGCGGCAACTATAAGGTGACCTACTTCCAGTATTCCGACTATACGCAAGATACCGGTTTCGCGGTCATTTCGCCCGGCGTCTCCGCCGGCTTCCAGCGCACCTATTCGCCGATCGTTCAGATCAACAATGAAACCGGTCATGCGGATCAGGTCATCCCCGCGTTCTCCAACTCGATCGATAACTACATCTTCGGTAATAAAGCCGGTGCGAACGGCACTTCCCAGACCGTCTTTGAGATCGGCGCCAAGCACATGATCTCCCTCTCGATGGTCATCTGGCTCGAGGGTACCGATCCCTCCTGCACTTCCGAAACCTACGCCGGCAACAATATCGAGCTTCGCCTCGAGTTCGCGTCGTCCTACACGGATACGTCGACGAATCCTCCTTCTCAGCACAACGTCAACACCAACGGTTCCGAGACCTATACGTATAAATTCTATGACAAGACCCGTGAGGCATGGACCTCCGACCGCCAGAAGACAGAGTCCGGCGTAACCGTAGCTCCGGTCATGCAGCTTTACGACAACACGGTCAAGAGAGGCTATCTCATGAGCCCCGAGTCGTACGTTACGGTCGACGGTAAGCAAAAGGTCAGTTGCTGGTCGGTCGATGCGCCGCAGTCGGTTGCCCTATGGGGGCATGATATCATCTTCCGACGCGTTAACCCGTACGATGAAGACGAGGTCTGGAACTACTGGCACGCCGGCAGGGTAGCGGGCGCGGCGGACGATACTCCTTATAGCGACAAAAAGACTGCTACCAACTATCATAACGGAAGGACCTATACGGTATACACCGTCGCGACAGAAGGAACCGATACCATCAGCTTTACCGCATTCGCCGACGGCTCTCCGACGCGAGAGATGCTGACCGCTCACGGCAATACGACACAAGAAGCGAGCGTTGTTCCCGCCGTATCCTGCGGCGGCTTGTGGGGCAACCACAGCGTTCGCACGCTGACCTTGGTCGACGGCTACAAGAGCCACGGACTCGGGAACCAGAGCGGTCTGATGACGATGGACTTCTACTATCGTTATTCCGGCGGCGGTAAGACCCGCGACGTCCAGATCGAGTACAAGTCGTCCGGTCCGAACAATACGATCTTCTACTACTTTGTCGTTCCCGACGTCATCTATAACGCGAGAGATTATACAAGAGGCGGCAGCAACGGCGACGGTCTGACCGTGTGGTTCAAGCGGTATACCGGTTATGATTCCGGCTACGCGATCAACTCAGAGCTCAACGATGAGATCAAGTGGGCGGCGACCTTTAACGCAGGCAAGCCTACCGGCGACTACTTCGAGCTCACCCAGCGAAGCGATAATCAAAACGACTTCTACTGGGGCACCGATATGCTCTATGTCGAGACCACGAATACGACCAAGGACTATTGCCTATCCGGCAGTGATAAGGATAAGCTCCTGCAGGCGCATTTCTATGTGACGGATGCGGGCGGAACGTCTAAGTACGCGTATCTCTACGCGGTAGACGACGCTTCGATCAAAGGTCAGGCGCCTACGGCGTTTGTCGCTGTCGTCCCGAACAACGCGGTCTATACCGGCTATCGGATCGAATGCTGTTCGTGGAACAATCCGATGGACAGCACTAAAAAGTTCTTTACCGATGGGCATGAGGTCAAGCGCGATAAGACGATGACCGTCAGTGCCACGAGCGGCGATTCTACCACTTCCAGTAAGAGCTTTACCCGTTGCTATCTGAATAATAAGAACATCTGCAAGCTGGACTATTTCGAAGATTTCTATATCAGATTCCAGACGAACAACGCTTCTATCGATAACCGCGGCGGCGGTAACGGCGGTTTGCCGTTCATATATCTGTTCAAGGACGGCGGCAGCTCCTACAACTGGCCCGGTGAATCCATGCCTTGGCAGGCGGATTACGGCAACGGAATCAAGAACTACAGCTCCAGAACGGATTTTAACATTCTTACCTATAATAAAGTAATCTTTAACGGCGGCAGCAATCAAACGCAGACCGCGACCCTAAACCTTGATTTTTGCAGCCGAGGCAACACTTACGAATGTAACACTATCAACGGTTCAGTGACTTGTGTAGTCCATAACGACAACGCGAACGACGTCATTGTATCCAACACGTGGGCGACCAACAACTCCCACTTCGCTCCGCAGCAATAATATGATCCCAACAGCCTCCCTTGTCAGAAGTGAGGCGCCCCGTTAGGGGTAATGGTCGTCAAGTTCCGAGCAGTACTCTTCTAAGGCTCCCTTTGGGAAAGGGAGCTCCCGCGAGAGCGGGTGAGGAATTGTATAAACGGAGCGCAGCGTCCAACCGAATAAAGGCTCCCATTATGCAGGGGAGGCTGACGGTTTCCTTAGTAATAGAATAATCCATAAAGAAAGGTGGTGCCGCAATTGAATAAAAGCAATAAGT
>JAFRBD010000109.1 GCA_017405065.1 Ruminococcus sp.
AGTTCATACAAGGTCGTGTTTGAGGTTTCATTCCATCGTACAGTTAGAGTGCTGAAAATGCCATCTTCATCATTAGTTACATCAAAAATTGAAAACTTGGGAGCTGAAGGATATGGATATGATACCGTAAAACTCACTTTAGAAGAATCAACACTACCATAAGAATTTGAAGCCGTAATATATGCGGTATATGATCCTTCATCTGAAAAAGTATAAGATTTACCGGAAGTAACTCCTTCAGTTATTATGCGAGAACCGTTCTTATCAATGCCTATTGAATAACTTGTTGCACCAGTTGCTCCAAAAGTAAAGGAAACGCTTTCTCCGGGCTGTATCGTGCTCTTCGATACATTAATCCACGGGTTGGTTGGTTTTGGGGTAATATTGGGAGTAATAGAATAAGATGAAATATACCAATAGTCATTGATATTTGCTAAAATATTTGCTTGATTGCCATATACCCTTCCAAGATAAGTTGAACTGAGAGTTCTCCTTCCCGGACCATAGTTTTTATAATAATCAGGGTCAGATGCGTATACTGTATCACCTTCATAGTCAGTAATAAACACTGCATGAGGGATTCCACGGCAGTATATTTCTATACCTTCAGGATGACTATTTAAAAGTGATTTGAGAGTAGAAAGAGACAGTCCACCAACTTCGACATGACTAACTTGAGCATAATTCGAACCGTTCGTATATCTAAAACTATACCATAATCCGCCACCTTCATCCCAAGCAACTGAGCGGATACCTGTTTCAGTAATAGAAGACCACGCAGTATTATTGCTTCTATAAAAACGAGACCGCAACATCATCGTAGCAGATGCCAGAGTGCACGAGTAATTCCAATACTGAGAAACATACAAAGAATCAGGGTATGGTACAGATGAGATTTCAGCTAAATCAGTCTCTTCAGCAGAAGTGCTGACTGGTATCAAAGTAAAGATGCTCAACACCATGACCAACGCTAACAGAATTGATAAACCTTTCTTCATGTTCTTTCCTCCTCATAAAAAATGCGTAGCCCGTACATACAGAGCTACGCATAAAAAACACATAGCCCATTACTGTCGCCAAACATTAACACAACATCTCTATGAGCATTTTCATTCAATAGGGATAGTCGTTTTAGAGCATAGTGTTTTTATCAAGAAGAAAGATAAAAACACTATCCCCACGTAAATGGAAACACATAATTTCAATTTATCAAGTTGTGCTAATATTGGCACCTTTATCGTACCATATCTACAGCGCATATGCAACAGTTTTTTGTGTGATTTTCCAAATGTGCGAATGGCATTTAGAAATGTGCGAATCGTCAAAAAATGTGCGAATTTGAAATTGTATCATTTCTTTGGTGCTAACCCATTGATATGGACGGGGAGTATCGTTAAGATACTCCCCGTCCATATCATTTTGACCGACCAGTGGATGATGGCGGGAATTGAAGGCGACCGTGCCAAGAGGTAAGCGTTAGCGCACCTCGCAGGTCAAAACAGTCCGGTGGACTGTTTTGAGGGAGAGCGTAGATAGGCGGCATGACAGGAGGTGACGCTCCGAAGACGAGGTAGTATGCACCGTCAAATAAAACATACGCCATCTCCACCATTGAATATGACGGTAAGTATCGCCAAGATACTTACCGTCATATTCATTTATACAAGCAAAGTGTAGATGGCGGGAATCGAAGGCGACTGAGCCAAGATGTAAGCGTCAGCGCACATCGAAGGCAAAAATGCTCCGGTGGGACACACTACATAAAGAAGGTGTTCCACCGGATTTTGAATAGTAGGGTTTTATGCCGTTTTCTTTTGTTTCTGTTGCTTCTCTGCCATATGGCGCTGGAAGTCTGCTTCCGGATTTTCAGGTCTGAAACGGTCGGCTGATCGTATCCTGTGTGATGTTTCATTCATCGTTTCGGTAATCACGAGCCGCTTATTCTTTGCGGTAGGGGGTATGGGCGAGCGGCAGGCTCTGTCGGAACTCGCCGTCATACTTGTAGTAAGCCAGAGCGCAGGCGGGCGCGGTGGGGATCATGCACAGCTCGCCGCAGCCTTTCGCGCCCAGCGAGAAAGGCAGCTTGTCCTCCTCCTTCGGACGGCAGAGGATAACCTCCAGCTCGGGCGCTTCATCGGCGCGCATAAAGCCGATCCTGCCGAATTTCGACACGGGATAACCGTCTTTGCACTCGAATTTCTCGGTCACGCCGTAGCCGATGCCCATGACCATGCCGCCCTCGATCTGTCCCTCGACGGACTGGATGTTGACGGGCGTGCCGACGTCGAAAGCGGAAACGGCTTTTTTGATCTTACCCTCGTCGTCGAGGATGATCAGCTGGACGCCGTAGGAGTAGGAGATATGACTGACGGGGTTCTCCTTGATCGCGCCGAGGGGATCGGTCTTGGCGCTGTATTCGCCGAAGAACTCCTGCCCCTCAAGGTCGGACAGGGTCTTACCGTCTGCCAGAGCGGCTTTCAGCTTTTCGCCGACGCGCCGCGCCGCTTCACCGGTCATGACCGTCTGGCGCGAGGCGGTGGAGGTGCCCGCGTCAGGGGTGCGGACGGTGTCGGAGGTCTCAAACAGGAAGAGCGCCGGATCCAGCCCCGTGACATGGCAGATCTCGGTCAGCACCATCTGTCCGATGCCCTGACCCATGCATGCCGCTGAGGTGCGGATATGGATTTTACCGCCCTCGACAGAGAGCAGGACGCGTCCGATATCCTTTTTGCCCATGCCGGTGCCGGAATTCTTGAAGCCGCAGGCGATGCCGACGTATTTCTCGGCGTAATAGACGTCCTTGACCGCGTCGAGGCACGCGACCATATTGGTGTTGGGATCGGCGGTCTGACCGTTCGGCAGGATATCGCC
The DNA here is from genome assembly GCA_017405065.1 of Ruminococcus sp. Taxonomy (GTDB): domain Bacteria; phylum Bacillota; class Clostridia; order Oscillospirales; family Acutalibacteraceae; genus Ruminococcoides. The sequence continues at coordinate 2,872 of JAFRBD010000109.1, forward strand.
GGGGCGTATGGCGTTGCGCCTGCGGAATTCCCACGGGTCGATGCCGACCATCTCGGCGAGCAGATTGATGTTGCTCTCGGTCGCAAAGCAGCTCTGCGTCACGCCGAAGCCGCGATAAGCGCCCGAGGGGGTGTTGTTGGTATAGACAGACATACCGAAGATGTCGATGTTCTGATAGTTATAGGGACCTGCCGCATGAGTGCAGGCGCGGTGGAGGACGGGGCCGCCGAGAGAAGCATATGCGCCGGTATCGGCGATGATAATGCCCTTCATGCCGGTCAGGATGCCGTTCTCGTCACAGGCGGTAGTGAACTCCATCTCCATCGGATGTCGTTTGACATGATAGTTTAAGCTCTCCTGTCGGCTGTACTTCACCTTGACGGGTCGTTTAGTGTACCACGCCATCAGCGCGGCGTAGGGCTGGACGCTCATATCCTCCTTGCCGCCGAAGCCGCCGCCCACCAGCGGAGCGCGGACATGCACCTTTTCGGGCGCGAGTCCCAGCGCCTTGGCGCACTCTCTCTGTACGTCGTAGATGCTCTGAGAGGAGGTGTAGATCAACAGCCCGTCGTCGCCCTCGGGAAGCGCGACGCAGCACTCGGGCTCCATAAAGCCGTGTTCCTGCCATGAGGTCTTGTACTTGCGCGTCACGACATACTTTGAGTTGCGGATCGCCTCGTCGGCGTTGCCGCGTACGAGATTGGCGCGGCTCATGACGTTGCCGTCCTCATGGATCAGCGGCGCGTCGCCCTTGAGCGCGTCATACGGATTTGTCAGCGGCGTCAGCTCCGTGTAATCGACCTCGATAAGATCGACGATCTCCTGCAGGGTCTCTGACTTGGTTGAAGCGACGACCGCCAGTACGTTGCCGACATACTTGGTGATATCGCCCTCGCCGAGCATCACGTCCCAGTCCTGCTTGATGTGTCCGATCTTGTTGTTGACGACGTCCTTTTTCGTCAGGATCTCTACGCAGTCGGGGTGCCCCAGCGCGCGGCTGAAATCGATCTTATTGATGCGCGCGCGCGGATATTTCGAGTACAGCCCCTTGGCGTACAGCATGCCGTCAAAGTACAGATCGTCCGCGAACAGTCCCGTACCGTTGACCTTCTCCTTTGCGTCGATACGCTGGGCGTGCTCGTCCATGTGGAGCGTCTTGGGCGGCGCGGGGATCGGCTTTCCCTCACGGAAGAAGTCCGCCGCCATCAGGATCGCGTCCTCGATCTTCTTATAACCGGTACAGCGGCACAGATTGCCCTTGATCGCCTTCTTGACGTCGGCGCGGGTGGGGGTGAGGTTGACGTCCAGCAGCGACTTCGCCGAGAGGATCATGCCCGGGATGCAGAAGCCGCACTGTACGGCGCCCGCTTCGGCAAAGCAATGCTCATACACGCGCATCTCAGCGGGGTCGATCCCCTCGACGGTCAGCACCTTTTTGCCCGCGAGCTTTGACAGCGACACGACGCAGGCTTTGGTCTTTTTGCCGTCCACAAGCACGGTGCAGGTGCCGCATACGCCCTCGCTGCAGCCGTCCTTGGCGGCGTTCAGATGCAGGTCGTCTCTGAGGAACCGCAGGAGCTTTTTATCGTGCGGATATTCATAATCTTTTCCGTTGATATTTACTGTGTACATCAAATCAATTCCTTTCAGCTTTCTCCGTCGGTTACCCTATCCATTCGCAGCAACATTAAGTGTGTCATTGCGAAGCCCATAGCCTCCCTGCGGGAGGTGCCCCGAAGGGGCAGGCTGTGGCAATCCCCTTGGCGTTAATACTGTTTGAT
>JAFRBD010000008.1 GCA_017405065.1 Ruminococcus sp.
ATTTGAGTCCGGTCGAGGAAAAACCGCAGCGAATACTGACGTATTCACGAGGATTTTGACGATGAGCGGGCGCAAATCTGCCGCCAAGAACCGATTGGGGGTTCGACTCCCGTTACCTTAACTGAATGACATTGCGCATTTGCGGGGGAGAGCCTTTTCGATATCAGCTCCTGTTAGCATATTTCGCTTCTATTTTTGAATCTTTTGTAAAATTTTTATTTTTTCCATAAATTTATATTGCACTTCTTAAAAAAGTTTGGTACAATGGGTGTGTAGATGAAGGCAAGTCTCGGCGGCAGTGTATCTGCGCGGGCTTTTGCCGAATCGGATGATTATTATTTAGGAGGAGTCCCCCATGAGAAAGTTATTATGTCTGATGCTTGCTGTCATTATGATAGCTTCCGTAGCGATCGTTGCTGTTCACGCTGAAGAAGGAACCGCGACTGTTACGCTGAAAAACGTAAAAGGTGAGTCTGTTACCCAGACATATCGGGTCGGCGAGACCTTCACCGCCTATACCTATCTGAACACCTCTGAGATCAACGACGGTAAGGTCGGTTCTATGAGCGGTATCCAGCATTATGATCCCGCAATCCTCAAGGTGGCTGATGCGTATGAAACCGAAAATGAATATGATTACGGCTTGGTCGAAGATATCGATGCGATGTTCCCCGTAGTGGGTTCCGCTTGTATCGCTAACGCGGGCGACGTTGACAACGGCAATATCTACTATAACGCTTCTGTCCCCGGTTACGGCGGCTTCGGCACTCCGTTCAATTCCGATGAGACCGCGCTGATCATCGTCCACTATACGGTCATCGCTCCCAGCGAAGCGACTATCACGAATCAGATGGAGACTCTCGCGGCTTCCGACAAAAATTTGACCCGTATCATCGACGCGAACGAGATCGTTAACGACAACTTCAATATGCCTGTTGCTCTCTCCGAGCCGGAGACTCCTGCAGGCTTCACCGTCAGCGGTTCTGTCACCAGTTATCTGCAGGAGAAATATCCCGATGCGGTGGTTACCGTGAAACTGACCGGTACCGACAACAACTTTACCGCTTCCGTGACCGGTACGGATTCTTACTCTATCGCAGATGTGCCCGCAGGCTCCTACGAGCTGAGCGTTGAGAAAGAAAAGCATGTGACCCGTACCTATGACGTCACCGTCAGCGCCGATACGACCCAGGACGTCAAGATCTGCCCGATCGGCGACGCGACCAATGACGGCAAGGTCAATATGTTTGACTACAATGCGGTCTACAAGCACGTTGCCAAGAACCCCGAGTTAGCAGAAGGCTCTTATCAGAAGGCGTGTGCCGACGCGACCGGAGACAAAAAGGTCAATATGTTTGACTACAATGCGATCTATAAGCATGCCAATAAGACAAAGCTCCTCTTCTGATCAATAAGAGTATTTGATGATGACCCCCGCTTCAAATGAGGCGGGGGTTTTGATATGGCTGACATTTTTGGCATAGTTGACATTACTTCGGTTTTCGTTTATACTTTTAATGAAACTTAAACTAAGGATTAGGAGAGCTTGATATGATGAAAAGGATCTTAGCGCTGACGCTGACTGTCATCATGATGCTGTCGCTTGCCGCCTGCGATTTCGGCGGCGCCGACGATACGGTCTACTGGCTGAATTTCAAGCCGGAGCTTGCCGATACTCTGCAGGAGCTCGGTGAGATCTATCATGAAAAAACCGGCGTGAATGTCCGTATTGAAACGCCCGAATCAGGCGAATACCGCCGTACGCTGCGTGAAGAGATGAAGAGTGAGGATCCGCCTACTATCTTTGTCATCAACGATCAGGACGGCATCAACGAGTGGCGTGAATCCGCGCTTGATCTGACCGATACCGCGATCCAGAAAGAACTGAATACTTCTACATATAATCTCACCGATGAAGACGGTAAGCTGGTTGCGATCCCTTACTGCCTCGAGTGCTACGGTATCGCGGTCAACCCCGAAATGATCGAGATTCTCGGCTACAGTGTAGAGGATATCAAGAGCTTCGATACGTTGAAGATGCTCGCCGAGGCGATCCACGCAAACGCCTTCTGGCTGGGTTTCGACGCGTTCTGCTCTCCCGATCTGGATGCAGCAAATTCATGGCGGATCACCGGTCATCTGGCAAATCTCGAGTATTTTTATGAAGAGCGTGATTCCGGCACATGGCAGGAAAGCCCCGCCTCGCTGACCGGCGCATATCTGCCGAACTTCAAGAATCTGTATGATCTGTGTATCAACAACGCGGTATCGCCTCCCGAAGAGCTCGCCGCCGGCGGGCACAATCCGATTGAGGAGTTCACCTCCGGGAAAGCGGCGTTTTATCTGACCGGTTCATGGGATTACGCAAAGCTGAGCGAAGCGATCCCCAACGTGACGATGATCCCGTACTATTGCGGAGTGAAGGGCGAAGAAAAAGCCGCCTTGAACAGCGGCTCCGAAAACTACTGGGCGATCAACGTCAACGCCTCCGAATCGGATCAGAAAGCGACGATGGCGTTTATGCAGTGGCTTGTTACCGATGAAGAAGCCAGCGGAAAAATGGTCGAACAGCTCGGCAACCTCCCTTATAAAAAGGCGGCAAAAGCCGACAACGGCTTTTTATCCGTACAGGATCAGCTCGTGAAGGACGGCTGCTATATCATGGATTGGGCGACCAATCACCAGCCGAACGAGTCCGTTTACCGGGCAGATCTTGTCACAGCGCTCACCGCCTATAACGCGGATCAGAGCGAAGAGAACTGGGAAAAGGTCAAGACCGCCTTTGTCGACGGCTGGGCGATCCAGTATGCTGCTGCGAATAACTACTGAAAAACCCAATAGACTCATAACAAAACAGGCGTCCCTCGGGACGCCTGTTATTTTCTTCGATGCCTTCATTTTGCAAGTCCTGTCAATAGCTTAAGGAAGGCTCCTTTTGGGAAAAGGAGCTGTCGCCCGTTGGTGACTGAGGAATTGTATCAATTGACCGAGCGTCAGCGAGATACTTTTTTCTTAAGTTAATAATGACAGGACTTTTGCAAGGGAGACGGCTCAAAGAGCCGGAGGGCAGCCTCTCACAATGATCAATTTTGTGAAACATTCAGATTACTGTCGACGCTGACAGTCATGTTGACGGGCTGCTGCACGCCGTCGGCTGTGTTGTAATACAGCGTCAGGTTTGTCGTGCCCTCGCTCAGACCCGTGATCACAAAGTCGTACTGATGGGTGTCAAAGTCATAGTTGCATGAAACGTCTACGATGCCGCCGCCTCCGGAGTAAGTCCAGTCATAGCCGTAAGAGGTCGAGCCGCTCGCAGTGTAATGGATGCTGTTGCCGGTGCTCATCGCGGCGCCGGAGGATGCATCCGAAGACGCGCTCGAGGAAGAAACGGTCTGAGAAGAGGACGAAGAATTATCGTCGCTGTTCTCCGCAGCGCCGTACACATCGTCGTCCTGAGAGGTTACGGCGTCGTTCTGACCGTCTGCTCGAGCTAAAGTGGGCTGCTGTGCAGCGGTCGCCTTGGGCTTTTGAGTTTCCGAAGCGATGGTTGCGGTCACTGCGGTCGGCTCTGTGTTCTGATCATCCTTTTTATTCTTGCCCGTCAGGGCGACGATCGCAATGATAATGCCGATCACCACAGCCGCCACGACCGCGATGACTAAAATATTGGTGATCATGCTCTTTCTTTTAAGCTGTCTTCTTCTTTCCATGCGGTCGCGTTCGATCGCGTTCGGTCTGTGACTGTCATTGTAATTCGGCATGTTGTCAACTCCTTAAAAAGTCATTGCAAAGCTCCGTTCAGCCTTCCTTTCCTGAGGAAGGCGCCCCGAAGGGGCGGAGGGAGGCAAAACAACGCCTTTCTGCATGATGATTTCTTTTTCATTATAACCGACATAATTCTTTAAAGCAAGAATATCTTTGAAAAATTTACAAACTATACAAGAATTCATGCCGTTTCGCGGACGGTATCCGCATGGAAACCGGCTTTTGTGGTCAAAAATCATAAAACCGTCGGCAAAGGCTTTGAAAAAGTCGGTGATTCCTCGCCTTGCTAATTCTCAGCATTGTGATATAATACCTTATGTAGGGGACGTCGCTTGCGACATCCTTCCGAGGCTCCATTTGTGAAAAGGAGCTGTCGCGCAGCGACTGAGGAATTGTACAAATGCCGCTGCGACCAACCTATTAATATAAAGGACTGATACATATGAGAAAAATTCTTCCCGTGACCCTGCTGACCGGCTATCTCGGCGCCGGCAAAACCACTCTGCTGAACCATGTGCTCAATAATCAGGAGGGTTATAAGGTAGCGGTCATCGTCAACGATATCGGCGAGGTCAATATCGACGCCGATCTGATCCAGAAGGGCGGCGTCGTCAATGAAAAGGACGAGAACCTCGTTCCTTTGCAGAACGGCTGTATCTGCTGTACCCTCAAAACCGACCTGATCGAGCAGATCCTCGGTCTGGTCAAACAGCAGAAGTTCGACTACATCCTGATCGAAGCTTCGGGTATCTGCGAGCCGATACCGATCGCGCAGACCATCTCGATGCTCGACGGCTCCTACAACGATCCCCGCCTGCCGAAGCTCTGCCGTCTGGATAATGTGGTATCCGTCGTTGACGCGGCGCGCCTGAGCAGTGAATTCGGCTGCGGCGGCGCCCTCTTAAAAGACGATATCGACGACGAGGATATCGAGAACCTGCTGATCCAGCAGATCGAGTTCTGCAACACCGTCATCCTCAATAAGATCGACCTCGTATCCGAGGAGGAACTGGTCAATATCCGCAAGGTCATCCGCGCGCTCCAGCCCGAGGCAAAGATCATCGAGACCACTCGGGGACAGGTCGAGATCAGCGAGATCCTCGACACCAACAATTTCGACTTTGACAAGGTCGCGTCCTCTGCGGCATGGGTACGGGAGCTCAACGCCGATATCGACGAGGATGACGACGATGACGAGCACGAGCATCACCACCACGATCACGATGAGGATGAGCATGAGCATCATCACGATCATGACCATGAGGACGAGCATGAGCATCATCATGACCATGACGAGCATGAGCACGGACACGGTCACGGTCACCACCATCACCATCACCATGACGGCGGCGAGGTGGAGGAATACGGCATCGGCACCTTTGTTTACTATCGCCGTCCGCCGTTCGCAAAGGACAAGTTCGAAAGATTTCTCGCGTCTTTCCCGAAGAACATCATCCGCTCCAAGGGTCTGTTCTGGATCAAAGAGGATAAGGACTGGGCGATCATGTTTGAGCAGTCCGGCAAGCAGATGGACTGCACCGACTACGGTCAGTGGCTTGCTGCCGCTCCCGCGCATATCCGCCGCAAGATGTTCAAAGAGGATCCCGAACTGCAGAAGGATTGGGACGACAAGTACGGCGACCGCATGATCAAGCTGGTGTTCATCGGTCACAATATGGATAAAGAGGGCATCATCAAGGCTCTTGACGACTGTCTGACCGACCTGTAATCAGGCTCTCTTTGGTATGAGGGATTGTATCGCTGCTCGTGCAGCAGCGAGAAACCATACTGCAAGAAAAGCGCTTCCGTAAGGAGGCGTTTTTGTATGGATGATTGATTCTTTCAGTCCTGATCCAGCCATTCGCGGATGGTGACGAAATCCTCCTGATGGCTGCCGTGGACGTCGTCATCGTGTGAGATAAAGGTGCAGTCCGTACTGTCCTTCAGCTTTTCGTACAATGCCTCCGCCTGACTGTATGACACCCGTTCATCCAGCTTGCTGTGGATTATCAGCACCGGTACCCTGATCTCATCAGCCCAGCAGATCGCCGACCGTTTTTCGTATGCTTCGGGATCCTCTTCCGGGGAGCTTCCGATGGTTTCGAGCAGAACCGTTTTCATATCGTCGCGGCTTTCATACGATTGGAACAGATCGCTGACAGCGCTCATGGCGATGATCCGTTTGATCCTGCTGTCCTGCCGTGCCGCCATATAGGTCATCATGCCGCCGCGTGACGCTCCCGCGCAGCAAAAACCCTCCATATCGATAAACGAAAAGTGATCCTCGCACAGATCGATCAGCTTGATGACGTCATTCAGATCGTCGCCGCCGAACTGATCGTAACCCTGAGATTCGCCCACGCCCCTGTACTGCGACGCGACCACGATACGGTTGCCGATGACAGCGCAGAGAGAGGCGGTGGTTTTGTCCTCCAGTTTACCGTAATCCCTGTTGCCCCCGTGGTTATACAAAATGCATTTGACAGGCTTCTGCGAATTGAATACCGATGTCGGGATGGAAATATATGCTTTGATCTTCAAGCCGTCAGACATATAGGTGAATCGATAGGATGTACATTTCTGAGCCAGTTCAGGGCTCAGGTCAACTTTCTCTATGTCGAAGACGTCGTCGCTTTCATAGTCCTCAAATCGGAAAATACCGCTGTTATCATCCGACGCTTCATTTGATGTCGGTTCGGCTTTTTGAGATTGACATGCTGTAATGCAGATCAGCAGCAACAGTATTGCCGTCAGCGCGGCAAGCAGTTTCCTTATCTTCATGATTTCTCTCCTTAATCGATCGGTAAACCCAAATAGTCAACGCTAAATGATCCCGAGTTTTTTGAGGGCGACTGCGATCCCGTCCTCGTCGCAGTCGGCAGTTACCATATCCGCTGCTTCTTTGACCGCCTCCTCGGCGTTGCCCATCGCGACGCCCAGACCTGCCGCCTTCAGCATGAAGATATCGTTGTAGCTGTCGCCGAAGGCGATCGCCTCGCTGATATCGATCCCCGCGTCGTCGCAGATCATTTGCAGACCCGTGCCCTTGTCGGTGCCTTTCGGCATGACTTCCAGGAACCACGGCGCGGAAAGGTAGATGTCCACCTCATCCCCGAGGGCGGCGATCAGCCGCTTTTCGAGCGCTTTCAGCTCGTCCGGCTCACCCGCGATCAGGAATTTGTGGATATCCCAGTCGATGAAAGAGGGCAGATCATCCACTACGTTCAGCGGCAGACCGATGACCTCGCTCTCGATGTGCGTGTATCGGTTGACCTTATTGTCGGCGAAGATCGTTGCGCCCTTATGCACCATGGTGGTGACGTTTGCCGTGCTCAGGATAGCGTAAACAGGGCGGATATATTTCGGATCCAGATAGGTCTTGCCAATCAGCTCGTCGCGGCAGTTCATGACGGCGCCGCCGTTGAACCCCATATACCAGCCGCCGTGGCTGAAGATGTCCAGCGCCTCGGCATAGGGACGCACGCCGTAGGGCAGACGTCCGGAGGCGACAGCCAGCCGCACGCCGTTCTCCTGCGCTGTCAGCAGCGCCGCCTTTGTCAGCGGAGTGATCTCCTTTTTCCTGTTCAGCAGCGTATCGTCGATATCGACCGCGATCAATTTATATTTCATAGCGTACCTCTCATTAACGGTGCAGGTGAGGGGCGTGTTCCTCCCGACGACGATCGGGTGTGGGCGGCGCCCGTCATTACTGACTATAAAGTACCATAAATCCGCGCGGATTACAAGGGATTATTTGCTCAGCATCCTCTTTGTGATATACATTGTAGTGGAATTGACAGATGTAAGGAAGGATGACGGAAAAAATCTGTAAAAATTCTCTTAAATCATTAAAAAGTGATTGAATTTTCCGGATTTTGTAGTATAATATTCAATGTATTATTATGGATTATTATGGAAAAATGCAAGCTGTCGCAATGTGATGCGCGGCAGACAGAAAGGACGTGCTGAATATGCAGACTTCGGTTCTCGAACGACTCGACTATGTAGCCGCGACTTACACGGACAAAGTGATGTTCAAGGATCCCGAAAAGAGCCTGACTTTCGGTCAGTTTGACGAGCTTACAAGATCCATCGGTACTTACCTTGCGAGGCTGACTGTCCCCGGCGATCCGGTAGCGGTCATGTCCGGCAGACATGTTTTTACTCCCGCGTGCTTCCTCGGCGCCGTCAGAGCGGGCTGCTTCTACGCGCCCATGGACGGCGATATGCCCAAAGCGCGGCTCAACCAGATCCTTTCGGTCATCAAAGCGCCGTACCTTTTGGTAGACGAAGCGCACCTTGAGACGGCAAAGACCCTCGATTTTGACGGCAGGATCATCGTGATGGAAGAGATCATGGATACTCCTGCCAATGAAGAATTGCTCGCCCGGCGCGCCGCGACCCTCGTCTGCACCTCGCCGCTGTATGTGATCTTCACCTCCGGATCGACCGGCAAGCCCAAGGGCGTTATCACCTCGCATCTCTCGCTGATGACCTATATCGACTCCGTGTGCAAGGTGCTGGATATCAACGATACCGATATCATGGGCAACCAAAGCCCGCTCGACTATATCGCGGCGGTGCGCGACATTTATTTCCCCATCAGCAAGGGCGCTTCCACCTTCATCATCCCGAAGAATGAATTTGCCGTTCCGACGGAGCTGTTCGGCACCCTCAACCGCGAGAAGATCACCGCGCTGTGCTGGAGCGTTGCGGGCGTAGAGATCCCCGCCAAGCTCGGCGCGTTCGGTGAAAGCAAGCCCGAATATCTCAAAAAGCTCTGTTTCTCCGGCTCGGTCATGCCCTGTAAGTATCTGAAGATCTGGCAGGAGAACCTGCCCGACGTTCTGTACGTCAACCAGTACGGCCCCACCGAGGCGACCGCCTCCTGCACCTACTATGTGGTCAAGGAGAAGGTGGACGACGATACCGTCCTGCCCATCGGCAAGCCGTATGATAATTATAAGATCATCCTGCTCAGCGAGGACAACACCCTCACGCCCGACGGCGAGATCGGTCAGATCTGCGTCAGCGGTCCGATCTTAGCGCTCGGCTATTACGGCAACAGGGAAGTCACCGACGCGTCCTTCATCCAGAATCCGCTGAACCCGAACTACCGCGAGCTGATCTACAAGACCGGCGACCTCGGCCGCTGGGGTGAAGACGGCAACCTGATGTTCCACGGCAGAATGGATCGCCAGATCAAGCACCTCGGTCACCGCATCGAACTCGGCGAGATCGAAGAGACCGCCAAGCTGGTCGACGGCGTCAAGGACTGCTGCGCTCTGTATCACAAGGAAAAGGCGACCCTTTACCTGTTCTATACCGGCGACGCGACAAGCAAGGATATCGTGCTCTATTTCAGAGCCAACATGCCCGCCTTCATGGTGCCGCGCAAGCTCATCAACCTCGAAGAAATGCCCGCCCTGCCCAACGGCAAAACGGATATGCAGGCGCTCAAGGCGATGTTCAAGTAAAACACAGTCACACCGCAACAACAGTGTCATTGCGAAGGGCTTCAGCCCTGTGGCGATCCCCTTGTGATTCCGACCGGTTTCAGGCGGAAGGAGATTCCCACGGTCGCATTGCTCCCTCAAAATGACAAATAATAAGTAATGATTTGATAAAGGAGACATTATCATGGATGAATTAATGGAAATCTTACAGGAACTCAGACCCGACGTTGACTTTGAGAACGAGACCGCTCTGATTACCGACGGTATTCTCGATTCCTTCGACATCGTCGCTCTCGTAGGCGAGCTCAACGACGCTTTCGACATCGAGATCAAGCCCAACAACCTCGTTCCCGAGAACTTCAACTCTGCGAAAGCGATGTGGGCTCTCGTCGAGAAGCTGCAGGACGAATAAGTCTGTATCATCGTTATTGCGTAGCACGAAGCCTCCCTATCAGGGAGGCGCTGCGGAACGCAACAGGCTGTGGCGATCCCCTTGGAGTAAATACCGCTTGATGTGAGAAGGAACGTACTCCTCTTTGTGGGATTGCCACGTCGTTTTGCTCCTCGCGATGACAAAGCAAACAAAGGAATGATTGTCATGAATATCGAAAAGTTAAGGGAGCTCCTGCCCCAAGTAGGGACCCCCTCCTATATCTTTGACCTCGACGCGTTCGCAAAGCGCGCCGAGCTGGTCAAGCAATACTTCGGCGACAAGATCGGACTCTGCTTTTCCATCAAGGCGAATCCTTTCCTGCTGGGCAGACTGCCCGCGGTCTTTGATAAGATCGAGGTCTGCTCACCCGGCGAGCTGACGGTCTGCGAGCGTACGAACGCCGATATGAGCACCGTCATCTTCTCGGGCGTCAACAAGGGCTACGCGGACGTGGAGCGCGCCGCCGATGATAACGTCGGCACCTTTACCGCCGAAAGCCCCTTACATCTTGAACTCATCAATGACGCGGCGCTGCGCAGAGGCAAGGTCTTTGACCTGCTGCTGCGCGTGACCGATATCAAGGGCGGCAGCCAGTTCGGCATGAACGAGGACGTCACCTTCGATATCATCCGCCGCCGCGACGAATATAAAGGCGTCAATATCGTAGGGCTGCATTATTTCACCGGTACGGCGAAGCGCAAAGCCAAGCTCATCGAGAGAGAATGTGCCTATCTGATCGACCTGACCGAACGTATTAAAGACGACCTCGGCTTTACCGTCGAGCGTATCGAATACGGTACGGGTCTCGCGGTCGATTACTTCACCGAGCATGCCGACGCGGACGAGGAAGAGCGCCTCGCTTCGATCTCTCCCGCGCTGCAGGAGCTCGCCGGGGTCGCCGAGCTGACGGTCGAGATGGGTCGCTTCTTTGCGGCTCCGTGCGGCTATTACCTGACCAGGGTCGTCGACGTCAAGACCAACTTCGACGTCAATTACGCCATCGTGGACGGCGGCATGAACCAGCTCAAGTACAACGGTCAGCTGCAGGGCATGCAGATCCCCGAGATCCTTCATTTAGCTGATCGCGAACTTTCCGGCGAGGCGGCGAAGTGGACGCTTTGCGGCTCCATCTGCACTACTGCCGATGTGTTGGCGCGCGACGCGGCGTTCACCGACCTGCAGATCGGCGATATCCTCGTGTTCTGCCGTACCGGTGCGTACTCCTGCATGGAGGGTATCTCTACCTTCCTCAGCCGTGAGCTGCCCGTTATCGCCGAGTACAGCGAGAAAGAGGGACTCAGGATCCTCAGAGAGATGTTGTATTCCGACGAGTTGAATACACCGAGAAGATAATTCCTGTTAAGCAGCAGTCCCCAAGCCTCCCTTTTCTAAGGGAGGTGCCGCGAAGCGGCGGAGGGTTGCAACCCCCAGTCAGTTGACGCTGACAGCCCCCTTAGGAAAGGGGGCCTCTGATAAAGGTTCATTATGACTTATACATCGATCAAATTTATACTTTTTGTATTGGCGACGGCGCTGATCTATTTCATCCTGCCGTGGAAGAAATACCGCTGGGTGGTTCTTCTCGCAGCGAGCGCCGTATTCTATTGCCTTGCCAGCTACAAATATGCCGTTTTCATCCTGTTTACGGCGCTGAGTACCCTGCTGATCGGCTTGTGGCTCGACGACGTCAACAGGAAGGGCAAAATGCTCCTCAAAGCCAATAAAGGCGAATGGGACCGCGAACAAAAGAAAGCCTTCAAGAACAAGCAGAAGATCAAGAAGCGCTGGATCATGGCGCTGTGCCTGATCCTCAATTTCGGTATTCTCGCTTTCCTGAAGTATTACAACTTCTTCGCCGGTTCGCTGAATGATATCCTCGGCAATTTCGGCATCAGCTTCTCGGCGCCGACCTTAAAGCTCTTCCTGCCCTTAGGTATCTCGTTCTATACCTTCCAGAGCATGGGCTATATCGTGGACGTCTACCGCGAGAAGGTCAAGCCGCAGACCAACCCCTTCAAGTTCCTGCTGTTCGTGTCCTTCTTCCCGCAGATCATCCAGGGCCCGATCAGCAACTACGAGCAGCTGGGTCATCAGCTCTTTGAGGGGCATGACTTCGACTTCACCCGCTTCAAATACGGCTCCCAGCTGATCCTATGGGGCTTCTTCAAGAAGCTGGTCATCGCGGACAGAGCCGTTGTCGCGATCAATACCGTGACAGCGACCTATCAGGGCTATAATAAGTATTCCGGTACGACGCTGACCTTTACGATATTGCTGTACGCCTTCCAGCTGTACGCCGACTTTTCGGGCGGTATCGATATCTCCCGCGGCGTGGCGCAGCTCTTCGGCATCGATATGATCGAAAACTTCAGGCGCCCGTACTTCTCCAAGAGCATCAACGAATACTGGCGCAGATGGCATATCTCGCTGGGCGCATGGATGAAGGATTATATATTCAACCCGCTGGCGATCTCTTCGGCATTCCTGAACGCGAGCAAAAAGATGAAAGCCACCCGCTTCGGCAAGACCAAAGCCGGCGCCCATATCGCCAAGGTGCTGCCCACGGCGTTTGCCTCGCTGATCGTTTTTCTGATCGTCGGCGTCTGGCACGGCGCAAGCTATAAATATGTCGCTTTCGGTCTGTGGAACGGCGTGATCATCATGCTGTCCACCCTCATGCAGCCGCTCTTTGACGGCGTGACCGATAAGCTGCACATCAACCGTCAGAATTTTTTCTTCCGGCTGTTCCAGATGGTACGTACCTTCCTCGTCGTGCTGGTCGGCTATGTATTCGACGTAGCGCCCTCGTTCAAGCAGGGCATGATGACGATCGGTCGTTTCTTCACCGATCAGAGCCTCACCCGAGGCAAAACGGAGATATTGAAGCTCGGCATTACATGGAAGGACTATATCCTGCTTGCCGTATGTGTGATCGTGATCTGGGTCGTCAGCATGATCCAGGAGAAGCATTCCCATACGACGATCCGCGAAATGCTCGACAAAAAGCCGTTTATCCTGCGCTTTATCGTATTCTTCGCGCTCATCATGGCGGTCATCATCTTCGGTATCTACGGTTCGGGCTATGCCGCTTCCGACTTTGTATATATGCAATTCTAACGGACGTATCATATCTGTCCCCGGAGCGGTCAACGCCTGATATAAGAAGTTTTTTGCATTGTTTATGAGGCTGATCCTATGAAAGCTAAACTATATATCACCCGCAGCATCAAGCTCCTCGCTTTCGCGCTTGCGGTGATCTCAACGACCTATCTGCTTCAGACATTCCTGCTGAAGCGTATCGACAACAACACCATGCGCATGGAGGCGTTCTATCTGGAGGAAAAGGGCACTATCGACGTTGCTCTGATCGGCGCTTCCGATGTGTACGCGGGTTACTCCGCACCCTATGCGTATGAAAAATACGGCTATACCAGCTACCCCTACGCGACCCAGAGCTCTCCGGCGAACATCGTTCTGCCCCAGATCAAGGAGGTCATCAAGTATCAGGATCCCAAGATGATCGTCGTGGAGAGCAACGCGTTTCTGTACAAGGACAACGAGCTGCCCTCCGAAGCCAGCCAGCGAATGTTCGCGGACAATGTGCCGCACGACGAGATCTGGCGCGATTATCTTGACGATGCGATCCCGAAGGATAAGCAGATCGAGTACTATCTGCCGATCGTGAAGTACCACAGCTCATGGAACGAGTATCCGTGGAAGCTCAAATACCTGAAAGCGGAGCTTGGGCTCAAGCAGGCGGGCTATTCGCTGTTCCGCGGCTACAAGACCGTCGCCAACGAGTTCCATCCGACCGTCAAGGTATATAACGATCAGCTGGCTGACGACGACAGCACCTACCCGCTGGGCGTCAACGGCGAGCGCTATCTCAGACAGACCCTCGAGTATCTCAAGGAGAACAATATCACCAACGTAGTGTTCATGCGCTTTCCCCATATCGTTCGCAAGGATGCCTACTCGCGCTTCAGACGCTGCAACGAGGCGGGCAATATCATCCAAAGCTACGGCTATGACTTTGTCAATCTTGAGCGTTACGGCGAGCAGGAGGGCTTTGTCGTCAACGAGGATTTCTACAACTGGGATCATCTGAACGTCTACGGCACCGAGAAGCTGACCGACTACGTCGCCGATATGCTGCTGAACAAGTATCATCTGACTGCGGCAGAGCTGACGGATTCGCAGATCGCGGAATGGGATGACTCGGTCAACTACTATCACATGATCTTTAACTACAGTCAGGAAATGATCTCCCGCCGCAAGGAGCTGGGCAAAACCGGCAACGGCGGCACCACGGTATCGGAGGATGACAAGAGTATCCAAACCATTGAAAAGTACGCGCGCAACCACCCGGGAAAGGGTAAATACCCCGTCGTACTGAAAGATGAAACATAATGAATGATCGGCTCCCGCTGAAAAGCGGGAGCTGTTTTTGTTGAAGAAGGATAACTGTCATTGAAAACACCTCGGCATCCCCTTCTGGGCACTGTCAACAACTTAAGGAACATACTCGAAAATCGCGGAGCAAATACCTGCTTCCGTAGGGACGACCATCGGTCGTCCGTGTCGCGTTAAGCGGCATTCGCGAAGCGACATGACAGCAGCCTTTGTTTCCTATCTGACGAATTCGATAAATGAAATATCCGTCATTCTGCGGACGAGCAATGCTCGCCCCTACGGAAACGTGTGATTTGCTTCGGGATCGCCGCTTCCTTGCAATGACAGTGTTTATTTGTCAGGAATTCCCTATGAACAAAAAACAATACAAAGATATCGGTGAAAAAACTGTAAAAATTTGTGATAGAAATGTTACTTTTTCTCTTGATTTTATCGATGAGATAGGTTATAATGATGCTGTTAGTGGCGTTTTGTGGCGTTTTGTGACACTAATGTCATTCTATCCACATAAAAGTGTTCCGGACGGAAAGGGGGCGGCAGAATGTTCTTAGGTACCAGCGACCATCATCTCGACAGCAAAGGCAGAGTGATTCTGCCGACCGATTTCAGAGAAGAGCTCGGCGAGAGCTTTTATCTCACGATGGGTTTCAACCGCTGTGTGCAGGCGCTCAGTATCGAACAGTTCGATCGCCTGCGTGAGCAGATCCGTCAGCTCCCTGCCGACAAGGCGCTGTCCTTACAGTATTTGCTGATCTCACCGGCAAAAGCGGTATCCCCTAACTCGCAGGGCAGAGTCAGCATCCCGCAGAAGCTGCGCGAGGACGCGGGGCTGAGCGGCGAGGTCACGGTCGTCGGTATGGATACCCGTGTCGAGATCTGGGACAAGGCGACGTTTGACGCCTTTATGGAGCAGCAGAAGCAGGCTTCCGTCAAAGAAGCGCTCGAGCTGCTGAGGCTGTAAGTATGGAATTCTCGCATATCAGCGTACTGCTGCACGAGGCGGTCGACGGACTGAATATCCGCCCCGACGGCGTATATATTGACGGAACAGCCGGTGGGGGAGGTCACTCGGCAGAGATAATCTCCCGTCTGACGACCGGCAGACTGTACAGCATCGATCAGGATCCCGACGCCATCGCGGCGGTCACGGAACGCTTTCGGGACGATGACCGTTCGACGATCATCCAAGGCAATTTCGGCGACATGAAGGCGCTGCTGAATGAGCGCGGCGTGTACGCGGTCGACGGCGTGCTGCTGGATATCGGCGTATCTTCCCATCAGCTGGACGACGGCTCCCGCGGCTTTTCCTATCATGAGGACGCACCGCTGGATATGCGCATGAGCCAAAGCGGCGAAACGGCGGCGGATCTGGTGAACTCCCTGAGCGTCGGCGAGCTGAGCAGGATCATTTCCCTGTACGGCGAGGAAAAATACGCTTTTTCCATCGCGAAGGGGATTGTCAGAGCCCGCGGGGAAAAGCCGATCGCGACCACCTTGGAGCTCGCGGAGATCGTCAAAGAGAACGTGCCGCAGAAGGCGCGCAGGGACGGACATCCCGCCCGCAAGACCTTTCAGGCGCTGCGTATCGCGGTCAACCATGAGCTGGATGTGCTGGAAAGCGGCTTGCAAGGGGCTTTTGAGCTGCTGAATCCCTGCGGCAGGCTGAGCGTGATCACCTTTCATTCGCTCGAGGATCGCATCGTCAAGCAGTTCATGCGCGACAAGGCGCAGGGCTGTACCTGCCCGAAGGACTTTCCCGTATGCGTATGCGGCAAAAAGCCGCAGGTGAATATCGTTACCCGCAAGCCGATTATACCCTCCGCCGAGGAGCTGGAATGTAATCCCAGAGCGCGCTCGGCGAAGCTGAGGATATGCGAAAAGCTCTGATTTTTCCTCATGGGAAGTATGAATTTTCCTGCTGAGAAGTATAGTAAAAAAATTCTGACATATTGCGCAAATTGATAGTGATTCAATCGGATATTTGTACAGATTTACTATGGACAACAGCGATAGGATATAGTAGAATGATAACAAGATTGTAATAATTGTGCAACACCATAAATTGTGATAAAACCTTGACTTTAACACATTATCCTGTGAATTTGAAGCAAATATGTCACAATTTCGGTTAAAATCAGATTACAGAAAGATTACAGTCGTTTCATGAATACGGCGTCAGCCGGGCGGACAAGCCTCCGACGGCTGCGGCAGCCTCATCTTTGATCATTCTTCCTTTTATATAGATAACAGAAACCAAACAGACAGAAACCAAACAGAAAGAACAGAAACCAAAGTGCTTGGACGGGCGTTCGATATGGTATCGGACGCTCTGCACGCAGCAATCAAAAGGATTAGTGGTGCAGCATGGATTTCTACTATCACAGCAGTCTTGCTTATGATCTTACCCTTTTTGAAGAATCCGAGTCGGATAACGCTTCCGGACTTCAGGAGGATTCTTCCGGGGAAAAGAGCGGGAATACGAATGGTAGTAACAACAGAGACAACAATCATAAACGCGGCAGAGACGCCGGTAAGAAAAAGAGCAAAAAGCGCTCAAACGGCCGCAGATCAAAGCTCGCGCGCATCATCTTCGGCGTCGTGTGCGGTCTGCTGATGGCGTTCGTCGTCGTTTCCATCATACACGGACAGGTTCAGCTGACCGAGCTGAATCAGGAGATTGCCGACGCGAAGGCGCGCCTCGCCGAGCAGCAGAGTATCTATACGCAGCTGGAAATGAAAGTGGATTCCTCCATTTCTACCACGGTAGTGGAGGATTACGCGAAAAATACGCTTCATATGAACAAAGCGTCAAACTCACAGAAGGAATTTGTGAATCTTTCCGACGGCGACAAGGCAGAGGTCAGTCTGAGCGAAGACAAAAATATGTTCGAGTCGATTGCCGAGGCGATATCTTCCAGATGGTCTTAACAAGGTATATATTTTTTATGCTTGAATAGAATTTAGATGAGA
>JAFRBD010000110.1 GCA_017405065.1 Ruminococcus sp.
CGGTATCGTCATGGCGAAGGGCGTGCTGTTCGGCGTCGTCGGCTGTATCACAGTCCTGCCGTCGCTGATCCTGATACTGGATAAGCCGCTGTCAAAGCTGCATCATAAATCCCTGATCCCCGATATGAAGAAGCTGTCGGGAGGTATCGTGAAGATATTCCCCGTATTTTTGGTGATCTTCGTCCTGCTCCTGCCGCCGTTCCTCTACGGCTATACCAAGACGAACAGCGAGGTCTACTACGACATGGCGGAGTGTCTGCCCAAGGACATGGAGTTCGTGATCGCCAACACCAAGCTCAGTGAGGATTACGATATCAGCTCGACGCATATGGTGCTGATGGACGCGAACCTCGACAGCAAAGAGGTCAAGCGCATGATCTCCGAGATGGAGGAGGTCGACGGCGTCAAGCAGGTCCTCGGTATCGAGAGCCTGCTCGGCTCCACCGTCCCGGAAGAAATATTGCCCGATCATATCCGGGATGTTCTGGAGGACGACAAATACGAGCTTATGCTGATCAACAGTGAATACCACAGCGCGAGCGACGCGGTCGGCGCGCAGATCGACAGCCTCAACGAGATCCTCCACCGCTATGATCCCGATGCGATGCTGATCGGTGAAGCGCCGTGCATGAAGGATATGATCGACACGACGGGTCACGACTTCGAGGTCGTCAATCTGGTATCCGTCATCGCGATCTTCGTCATCATCATGCTGGTCGAGCGCAGCATCACCCTGCCGTTCATCCTGATCGCGGTCATCGAGCTGGGTATCTTCATCAACCTCGGTCTGCCGCATTATCTCGGTCAGTCGCTGCCGTTTATCGCTCCGATCTGTATCAGCACCATCCAGCTGGGTGCGACCGTCGACTACGCGATCCTGATGACGACGCGCTACAAGGCGGAGCGTCTGGGCGGCGCGGATAAAAAGGAAAGCATGAAAACGACGCTCGCCGCGTCTATCCCCTCGATACTGGTCAGCGGCATGGGACTGTTCGCCGCGACCTTCGGCGTCGCGCTGTACTCGGATATCGACATCATCAGCTCCATGTGCATGCTGCTCGCGCGCGGCGCTGTTATCAGCATGCTGCTGGTCATCTTCATCCTGCCGGCGCTGCTGATCCTGTGCGACAAGCCCATATGTCATACGACATGGGGCATGAAGAAATGTGTTAAGAAAACAATCGGTTGAGATTGCCACAGCTCCAACGGGGTCTGTGCAATGACCATTTGAATAATCAGAACGGAGAGATCAATTATGAAACGACTGATCAAATTAATGTCCGTGGCTTTGTGCCTGACGATCGTGCTGTCCGCTTCGCTGGTCGGCGTGTTCGCGCTTTCGATGAACGGTATCAGCCTCGGAGGAAAAGATAAAGCGACGCCCGACGAGGCGGAGCTGTTCAAGGACGAGACCGTCTATGTGATGGCGAAAGCCGACGGCACCGTCGACAAGATCATCGTCAGCGACTGGATCAAAAACAACAAAGGCGCGGAGACGATCACGGATGTAGCCGCACTGACGGATATCGAGAACGTCAAGACCGACGCATCCTTTATCATCAACGACGAAGATATGCGCGTCTGGGAGGCAAACGGTGAGGATCTGTACCTGAAAGGCACAGGCAAAGAACCGCTCCCTGTCGATTTGTGCGTCACCTATGCGCTCAACGGCAAGGTCATCTCTCCCGAGGATCTCGCGGGCAAAAGCGGTAAGGTCACCATCCGTTTTGATTATACCAACAACGCTTTTGAGACCGTCAGGATCGGCGACAGGGACGAGAAGATCTACGTGCCCTTCCTGATGATGTCCGGCATGATCCTGGACGGCGCAAAGTTCAGCAACGTCACCGTCACCAACGGCAAGGTCATCTCCGACGGCGACCGCGTCATGCTCGCGGGTATCGCCTTCCCGGGCTTACAGCACGACCTCGGACTGACCCGCGACGAGATCGATATCCCGTCCTACTTCGAGGTCAACGCCGACGTTGAGGACTTTGAACTCGGCACCACTGTCACCGTCGCGGCGAACGGTCTTGCAAACGACCTGAACGCCGACGATCTCGACAGCCTTAATTCCTTAAAGGATTCGCTGAACAGTCTGGAGAGCGCCATGACCGCGTTGATCGACGGTTCCTCTCAGCTCTATACGGGTCTGGAGACCCTGCTCGAGAAATCCGGTACGCTCAGCGAGGGCGTCGATGAACTCTACGCCGGTGCAGAAGCGCTCAGCGACGGTGCGGATCAGGTCAACGACGGAGCAAAGGAGCTTAGCGAAGGCGCGGACGCGCTGAACGCCGGCACGATCACGCTGGATCTGGGCGCGCTGGATCTCAGCAGCGGTCTTCAAACTCTCGACAGCAACAGCGGTCTGCTGAACGCGGGCAGCGATCAGACCTTTGACGCGATCCTCGCGACCGCGCAGAAATCGCTGAAAGACGCCGGTCTGGACGTCCCCGCGCTGACTGCCGATAACTACGCCGACGTGCTGAACGGCTTACTGGATAATCTGTCCGAAGAAAACGTCAGAGCCCTCGCCGAGGCGACCGCTAAGGAGAAGGTCAGCGCCGCGGTTGAAGCCAACCGCGAGACCGTTGCCGCCGCCGTGACGGACGCGGTCAGACCGACCGTACAGGCAAAGGTCGAGAGCGGCGTGCGCGATCAGGTCACCGCAAAGGTACTGGAAACGCTCGGCTACAGCGTCGAGGATTACAACAACGCCGTTGCGGCAGGTCTGGTCGATGAAACGACACAGGCGCAGGTCAGCGGCGCGATCGACGCGCAGATGGCGTCCGATGAGGTCACCGCGACCGTCGCTTCTCTGACCGAGCAGAATATGCAGAGCGAAGCCGTCCAAGCGACGATCACCGCGAACACAGACGCGAAGATACAATCCCTGATCGAAGAAAACATGCAGGGCGACGAGGTGCAGAACGGCGTCGCCGACGCGCTCGCACAGGCAAAGGCGGGCAGAGAGAGCATCGCTGCGCTGAAAGATCAGCTCGACAGCTACAATACCTTCAACAAGGGATTGAAAACCTATACCGACGGCGTAGGCTCCGCCTCCGTGGGAGCCGCACAGCTCCATTCCGGCACGACACAAATCAAGCTCGGCAGCTCCGCGCTCAAGGACGGCGCGTCCGATTTAAAGGACGGAACCGAACAGCTCAGCGCGGGAGCCGATACCTTGAAGAACGGCATCCTCACGCTGAAGGACGGCGTTCCCGCGCTGGTCGACGGCGTCAGTCAACTGCGCGACGGCTCCATGGAGCTCAGCAGCGGACTGCAAACCTTCAACGACGAGGGCGTCAGCAAGATCACTTCTCTGCTGAAAAACGACGTCGGCGATCTTGCCGAACGCCTGAAAGCGACGATCAAGGTCGCGCAGAACTACAAGTCCTATTCCGGTCTGACCGAAAACATGGATGGAGAAGTGAAGTTCATCTACAAGACCGAGGAGATCAACTGATCGATGAAAACTGCATAAATAGAATAACACCTGCAGAAATGCTGAACGGGTAAAAGGAAAGCGGACACAAAAAAGTGTCTGCTTTCTTTTTTCACTCAGTCGCTGGATTCTATTGGATGATATATGGTGAGCCGTTTATCATGTGTTGACTATGTTGATCAAACAACCTATAATATAGCTGAATCAAACTGATTATAAAGAGGAAAGAATTGAAAAGTTTGGCAGCTTGGTTGTCGGTACTGCTGTTACGGTTCATGAAGATTTCATGTTCAATTGATGTAAGATCGGCGGTCATGTAACTGCGTTTTGACGACAGCCTCGCCGAATACTGTGAGGTGAGCGCCGCCCGGAAAAGCTCCACCGTGCGCGGTTTGCAGCGACGGCTGTGTGAAGATCGCCCTCGCCGACATCGGCGTCATTAACGGCAGGCTATGTGATACCATGTATTTCCAACTATCGCGGAGGAAACTATGAAAATGAAAAAAGTAATGTTTGTGATATTTTCGGCACTGCTTTTGGTACTGATGATCGTGGTGCTGGAGCTGAACAAAAATACGGTGATCGGATTTATCTTGACCGCCGTACTCGGCGCGGGGTCTTACGGTTTACACCGCCTGATCGTCAGGAAAAAGAACAGGTGGTACTTAAAAGGCGCTGTTCTGCTCGGATGGCTCGCGCTGTTTGTCGGTGTCGTGTTCCTGACATGGCCGCCCGTACAGCGCGTACCTGCCGTCAATGTGAAGAATCCCGAAATGACCGATATCGTTACAGTGCGTCAGGGCGATCTGCAGGGCGTGTACAGCGCGGACAAGAGCTTTGAGGTATATGCGGGCGTCCCGTATGCCGAGCCTCCCGTCGGCGAGCTGAGATGGAAGGAGCCGCAGGACGCAAAGCCGTGGGACGGCGTGCTGAAAGCCGATCATTTCGCGCCCATGAGTATGCAACCGCAGAATCTGCCGATTGTTGATTCGCTCACGCAGATCATCGGCTATCACGACTATGAGATCTCGCTCGACGATAACTATACCGTGCCCGTCAGCGAGGACTCGCTCTATCTGAACGTCTGGAAGCCGGCGGGTGAATCAGGGAAATTGCCCGTGATTGTGTTCATCCACGGCGGTTCGCTCAAAACCGGTCATTCTTGGTACAAGGATCACTGCGGCGAGGGGCTGGCTAAGGAAGGCGTGATCGTTGTCGAGCCCGCCTATCGTCTGGGCGTCTTCGGCTACTATGCCGATGAAGAGCTGGCGGCACAGTCCCCGAACGGCACTACCGGCAACTACGGTATGCTCGACCAGATCAAGGCGCTTGAATGGGTGCGCGACAATATCGCGGCGTTTGGCGGCGATCCCGATAATATTACCCTTGCAGGCGAGTCGGCAGGGTCGGCAAGCGTCAGCGCGCTGTGCACATCACCCCTTGCAAAAGGGCTGTTCCGACGCGTGATCCTCGAAAGCTCCACCGTCGCGTCCGTCGATCCGCCACATTCCTTCCGCACGCCGGAAGAAGCTCTCGAAGCGGGAGAGAAGACGAAGGAAGAATACGGCTGTACCTCTGTTGACGAGCTGAGAAAGCTCCCTGCGGAAAAGCTGGTCGCTCAGGCGGAGATACATCACCATATGACGGTCGACGGCTATGCCCTGACCGAAACGCCCTATGAATCGTACAAAAAGGGCGTGCATAACGAAGAAGCGATCCTGCACGGCTATAACGATGATGAAAGCGCCGCGTTCATCATATTCGATCATGCGAGCATGAAGAACTATGAGAGCAAGATCCGCGAGTACTTCGGCGATCTGACCGATGAAATTCTTGAGATTTATCCCGCCGAAACGGATGAACAGGCGGATGAATACTGGGCGGAGATCTACGGCGCGGTATTCTTCGATTATCCCCACTACTGCCTGAACCGCCTCGCCGTTGAGAACGATATTCCGGTGTACGAATATCTCTTTGCGAAACAAAACGGCAGACTCGGCGACTGGCACAGCGGCGAGGAAGTCTACTGCTACGGCAATATCCCCGACGGCTCAAAGCTGTACGATGACCGCGATAGGGAGCTCAGCGCGCAGATGGTCGGCTATTGGAAGAACTTCGCTATGACCGGTGACCCCAACGGCGGCAGTCTGCCAAAGTGGGAGCAAAACAAAGGCTCCGACAATTTGATGCTTTTCGGCGACACGACGCAGATGATTGATGAGAGGGAACACGAGCTTTTTGCGGTGCTCGATCAAAAAGACGGATGGGACAAATAGTCGAGCGGAAAGATGGTGTTTTTCGGTTAGCAGATATTTACGTATTTCATTAGAGGATTATTCAGCGCCGATATAATGAAAATATGTCAACATATGGAA
>JAFRBD010000111.1 GCA_017405065.1 Ruminococcus sp.
CGAGCTTACCCAGCGAAGCGATATTCAAAACGACTTCTATTGGGGCGCCGATATACTTTATGTCGAGACCACGAATACGACCAAGGACTATTGCCTGTCCGGCAGTGATAAGGATAAGCTCCTGCAGGCGCATTTCTATGTGACGGATGCGGGCGGATCGTCTAAGTACGCGTATCTCTACGCGGTGGACGACGCTTCGATCAAAGGTCAGGCGCCTACGGCGTTTGTCGCTGTCGTCCCGAACAATCTTGTCTATACCGGCTACCGGATCGAGTGCTGTTCGTGGAGCGATCCGACTAACAGCCATAAAAAGTTCTTTACCGACGGGCATGAGGTCAAGCGCGATAAGACGATGACCGTCAGTACCACGAGCGGCGATTCTACCACTTCCAGTAAGAGTTTTACCCGCTGTTATCTGAATAATAAGAACATCTGCAAGCTGGATTATTTCGAAAATTTCTATATCAGGTTCCAGACGAACAACGGCGCTATCGATAACCGCGGCGGCGGTAACGGCGGCTTACCGTTCATGTATCTGTTCAAGGACGGCGGCAGCTCCTATAACTGGCCCGGTGAATCCATGCCGTGGCAGGCGGATTACAGCAACAATATCAAGAACTACAGCTCCAGAACGGATTTCAACATCCTTACCTATAATAAAGTAATCTTTAACGGCGGCAGCAATCAAACGCAGACCGGGACCCTAAACCTTGATTTTTGCAGCCGAGGCAACACTTACGAATGTAACAATATCAACGGTTCAGTGACTTGCGTAGTTTATAACGACAACGCGAACGACGTCATTGTATCCAACACGTGGGCGACCAACAACGCCCACTTCGCCCCGCAGCAATAATATGATCCCAACCGCCTCCCTTGACTAAAGGGAGGGGGGACCGCGATCAGCGGTGAGGGATATAAAAAGAGCGAAATAACATTCGCGACAAATCAAATCCATAAAGAAAGGTGGTGCCGCAATTGAATAAAAGCAAAAAGCCTAACGGCAAGAAGCGCAGCAGTAAGAGCAAAGCGCGTGCAGATCGCAGAACCCTGCCTTCTTTGCATGTTTTGATTGCGGTCATCGCCATCATCGAGTGTGTTCTGCTTCTGTCGTTCACGACCTACAGCTGGATCGAGTCCAACTCCTCGCTGGTCATCATGAACGGTCCTCAGTCCACTACTACCACAGATATCGTCAATATCGATATCGCCGATACGCTGAACTATCAGATCAACCTCGATCAGTCCAATAATAACGCGGATCTGAACACCTTCTATCGCTTTACCGAGAACTATCGCTACGGCAAGGCTTCTTCTCCCAACGGTACGACCTTCTATTTCCCGAAGAAGAACAATACCTATGCCGCCGCGACTACCTTCCGCAGGGGCGATACCACCGACTACAATACTTCTTATACTTACTTTGATTTTGATATCAAAAATAACGTCGGCAACCGTGATTTCTTCTTCTACGATCCCGATTACAGCACCGATCCCACCAAGGATTGCGTCTTCAGCGTAGAGGATGAGGCGAATTACTTCTCCGGCAAGACCTATACCGACGCGAACAACCAGACGAAGAACAAGATCGACGCGATCAAGAACGCGATGCGTATCTCGCTCGTGGTAACGGCGGATAACCAGACGACCACCAAGATCTATTCTCCCACAGGCGCGGCGTATCAGGCTCAGAATGCTTTGACCGATGGCACCTACGCTTCCGTCGATCCTGAAAAGATCAACGATTACGGCATCAACTATAACTCCCGCCAGGGCGTAGCGGTCAACGACAGACAAAAGCTCTTCACCTCTAAGAAGAGTAATACCGCAAAGACCCGCGTGTCCGTTCGCATCTGGTTCGAGATCATGGATCCCGATTTCCAGCGCGCGTTCAACATCACCCAGAACACCAACAACCCCAACGCGTTCGACGCGGCTGATTTTGCGGCGATCGCCGGCGTTGCGATCAACGTCAACCTCACCTTCGCCAACAGCGCGAACAACTTTGTCCCGTTCTACTTCGACGATTATACCTTCGATACCGCTCAGGCGAATCGCGGCAACAACATGACGCTCGCGAATGCCAATAACGATAATTATAAGGTTTATTTCCACGGCTGGCATCCCGATTTAGGTCAATATGTGGATTATGAGATGGAGCGCGATACCTCCGTCAACTCTTCCGAGTACACCCGCTGGTCTGCCGACAGCGTTCCGCAGGTCGTCACCGATCACCTGCAAAGCGGTATTACCACCGCCCACCTCAACGGCAGCTACTTCACCTACGGTACATCTGCGTCCGCTAACGCAAAGCGCTGGTATCTGTATGAACAGCCCGGCTCCGCTACGGAGTTCACCTATAAGGCGTACAGCCAGACGACCAACAGCTCCGCTACACTCGGCGTCGGCTGCTGGGATACCCAGATGACGCTGGTGCGCTTCAACGATATGGCTACCTGTGTCACCGACGCTAATTTCAACAATACGGCTACCAACTTCAAGTTCATGAACCAGACGGCGGTTGCCAACGCTACTGCCTACCATGTATTTGTCAACAATTCCGACGCGGGCAACACCTACGCGAACAACTTCACCGATGCGATCAACAAGAAGACCGCCTCGATGTACTATGACGCTGCTGAACAAGTCTTCAAGGCATATGTTCCTTCCACATGGCTGAACAGCGGCAGCAACACCGGCGGCACGCTGTACTTCAACTTCAGTATCAACGGTCAGTTCAGCTACGCACAGACGAACGGACGATTCTTCGCCCGCAATGCGACCGCGCATGACGGCGTCTATCAGTACAACGCGCTGGGCTTCCATGATAACCATCCGTTATCGCAGTATACCGATCAGACCAACGACTCCGCGATGCGCTACGCCCAGGGCGTCGGCACATGGAACGATTATGAGAAGATCAACTTCTCCGCTGAGCTGATCGACGCGTACCATAAGGCGGCGTACCGCTACTTCGTCAATATCGGCGGCAGCTACGGACGCATTGAGAACAATGCGATCTCGTATCCGATGATTCCTTCTGCGGACAATATGCTGTACAGCGCCTATGTTCCCGCGGGTATCGGAGAATCCGCCACGGATTTGAACTTCATGCGCCATAACGCTTATAACGGCAGCGTAACGACTATTACCTATGATAACCCGAATATCACCTGGACCGGCGTTGCGCGCGGTACCTCGGATACCTTCTACCCTGTCGAGAGTCCGGACAGCAACAAGAACAACGCTGTCGGCTATTGGAACCTCTCCGTACTGGTCGACGGTACCTACGAGAACCTGATCTACGACACACTGACCGATGCAGACGCGCTCGGCACAGGCGGCGCGAACACCGGCGTGCTCGAGTATTCGCTCGACGGCGAGAACTGGACGACGCTGAAGAATCAGGGCAACACCGATGATAACCGCATCGACGCGTACCGCTGGTATGTGCCTTGCGATCCCGGCGCCACGGTCTACTACCGCTGGACGCCGTACTTCGGCGACAACATGATCTTCGGCGACTATGATGATACGGTATTCTACTTCGAGCATGATACCTCGCTCGGTATGTACTGCGTTGTGACCGAGTCGGCGAACGAGATGACCGGCAGCGGTACACCCGTCATCCGCCGCTCCGCTTCCGCACTCGCCGCTACCGGCTTCGAGGTGCAGGTCGAGCAGAGCCTGGCGGAAGAAGCCGAAGAAACGGATGAACAGACGCCCGAGGAGACCCCGGATGAACCGGCTGTCGAGACGGATGCATACGAGCCCGTCGATACCGATTATCCCGTTCAGGATGAGACCGGCGCTCCCGAGTATGAAACCTACGAAACCTACGAAACAGGTGAATGATTACAAGATTGATATGCAATATGCATTGTAATTTTTCGCTGATTATGTTATAATATTATATCAAAAATAAGCGAGAAAGGAGAGTCAAAATGGCGCGAAATCGTAAGAATAACCATTATCATTACGCTGAAAAATTTGAAGATATGCGCCGCAGACAGCAGCGCCTGTTTGTTCCGCGCAAGACAGTTGTGATTGCCGCGCTGTTCCTGCTGATTTTCGGCGTCATTTCGACTACCTTCTCCGCGTATATCTCCGAAAACGTCCACCCCGAAGAGGGAGGACACACGATCCTCGTCGACATCCGTACCGCAAAAGCGCAAAAGGACTACGCCTTCACCGGCGCGGAGGCGGATCTGGCAGAAATCGGTGCTGATATCGCTTCCGGCACAACGATTTATTTCATCAATCCGTGGAGCGGCACCAACCTGCAGATCCTTGTTGGTCACAGCTCTTATTCAGTGGGTTATAAACTGACCCGTATCGGTACGACAAACCTGTATTATTACACGTTTAGTTCCGCCTGGGGCGGCTATACGGAGATTTGCTTCTCGACCTGCGGTACTTCCGCTTGGGACGGAAGAAGTCAGAAGATCAGCGAACGTATCAGCGGCGCTTCCAACTATACCGCAACCGGCGGCGGCGGCGGTCTTTCCAACAAGGTTATTTTCAGAGCAGCGAGTTCTTCTAACGGCGCTACTCTCTCCTCAAATTCGGGTACCGACTACGGTACGACGCTGAACTCAACGTTCCATCTTTATTCATATAGAAAGAACGGTTCCGGAAGCTATGAAAATAATCGTTCCGGCAGTTCGGTGACGGCGAGCGGTACGCAAAAGACAACTACAAATGCGAGCAGTACACAGTCGACTTCAGCTTCTACGACAGTGGCTAACAGCGCCAACCCGAGCACGACCGTCAAGATATATCCGATGGCAGGATCGGCGGTTACGCTGACGAATTCTCCCGCGACAGGTTATAAGTTCGATCAGTATAAATTTGACGGTGTTAACGGTACCGACGCCGGTTCGCCGGTCAATATGACCTCTTGGGGTAATGAGAATACGCACCTTTACGCGTTTTTCAGCGAGGTCCTGCATAACGTAAAGATCCAGACCAACATCCCCGGCGATACTTCATCTACAACGAATACCTGTGTCGGCGTCGCTACCGCAAAGTCCCTTTCCGCTCCGTCCAGAACAGGCTATACCTTTACCGGTTGGAGCACGATGCCTACTGGCGTGACGATCACCTCCGGCTCAACCTCGACGAGTAGTATCTCGATCAAGTATTCCAGTTCTTCGACTTCTGCTGAAACGGTCACCCTGACCGCGAATTATTCGATCAATCCGCCTACCGCGGTCTCGATCGACGACAAGACGACGACGGTCGGTACATCTGTCGACCTGAACCCGAGCGTGACGATCGCCGCCTCCGGCGCAACGGCTGTGAACACCTATATTATCAGCCCCTCGTCCGGCGCTTCGGTCACTAACGCTGGCGTATTCTCCGCGACAAAGCCCGGCGTTTATACCGTGACCCTGTCCTCTAAGGCGAGAAAGACGTCCGGCGGTACTTCGTTGACCTCAGCGACTTCTACTACCGGTACCGCGACTGTGACGGTGAAACCCGCCAAGCCGACGTGGACATTTACGATGTCAG
This sequence comes from Ruminococcus sp., assembly GCA_017405065.1. Lineage (GTDB taxonomy): Bacteria > Bacillota > Clostridia > Oscillospirales > Acutalibacteraceae > Ruminococcoides. Next base: position 5,515 of record JAFRBD010000111.1, read on the forward strand.
GTTATGACGCGTCCGGCGATCTGAACAACGGTCATACCTATGGCTTTGATCCCGATAATCCGTATCTGGTGACCCTCGGTTCGTCTATCAGTTTCACCGCGTCGATCGACAATCCTCCCAATGATAATAACTATGTTTACACATGGTATGACGGCGACGATAACGTGATCGGCATCGGCAGCAGCCTGACCTTTGGTTCATCTACCGCTTCCGAGGCGACTTTGGCGACTGTTTCGGTTCCCGCATACTGTAAGGTGACTTATACCGGCACCGACGCGAGCGTTATTTATGCGACTGCCGATACGCAGACGATTTATTACTACGTCAAGAACCTGATCAAGGATTTCAGCATCCCGAATCAGCAAAAGATCTATAATACGTCAAACGATGCGAAGATGCATATCGAGTATGAGATCCCGAGCGGCACCGGTTATACCACTGAGCTATACGCGTCATCCGACGGCGTGAAGTTCTATTCTGCGGCGTCTGCCGCGGGCTTCCTCGGCACACAGATCGGCGCAACGGCTGTCTATGAGCTCGATCCGTCAGATTCGACAGACGTATCGTCTCAGCCGATGACGAAGAACGGTCCTAAGTACTTCTACGTGAACATGAGCAAGACCGGCGTGAACGCCAAGACCGACGTTGTCCATACGACGGTCGGCGCAGATGAAGCCGACGGCACCCGCCAGATCTATTTCATCAACAATACCGGTCTCGACCTGAGCACCTACCGTGTGATGGCGTTCTTCGTCGACGGTCAGGGCAACGCCTACTACCAGACCGCTCAGGACGTCTATAAGGGCATTACCGGTAAGCCGCAGAATACCCGCTACCGCGTGACGGTTCCCGCTAGCGCGACGAGCATATCCTTCGGTATCGCGAAAAAGTCCCGCTATGCGGTGCCTGAATATGCCAACAGTAACTTTGATTACACGATGGGCAACAGCGAAACCGGCAAGGATAACACCTACTTCATCGCCTACACGCCGACTTTGACCACGCTTGACGATTCCCATAATACGATCAAAGCGACAGCCAAAACCTTGGTGAGCGGCTATACCGACACCGGCAACGAGCCCAATCCCTTCTACACGCTGACGACGAGCTACGTAGCTTATCAGGGCGCTGATTAAAAGGGGAGAGGGGATGAACTTCATCCTCTGTCATCCATCGGACCGATCCTCAGGATGACAAAAATACAACAACAATTCACAGAACGGAGGTGATACCATTGAAAGCTGAAGATTCGCGCAAGGCAAAAGCAAAGAAAAAGAACGCCAAGCAGACGCGCGCGACGCGCCGCGGCGTTATCCTGATCTCCGTTTTAGCCGTGCTGATCCTGATCGTTAACATCATCACCGTCAGCTTCTCATGGTTCACTCCGACAACTGCGACCGGCGCGGGTATGTCCTATGAGAAAAAGACCTATAACCGCTCCGAAAAATGTGAATTCTATACCAGATCAGGCTTAAAGCAGACGGTGTATGAGGACGGTCTGTATATCGATCAGATGAACTACGGCGATACGAATATCGACCATGTTTCTGTTCCCGGTAACGGCGGAAGAGCCTACTTCCGTACCTCGATCGAGAATAAGGATGAGAACTATCCTTCTGTCGTGTCACTCTATTTTGCCTCTGTCGGCACGGCGACCTCCAACCTGTCCTTCGCCGTGACCTATCCCTCCAACACAGTGGTTACCGTATCGGGTGTTAAGAATGACTTTTGCCTTATGCGCAACGCCTTTGTCAAGCGCAAAGACGTCAACGACGTTGACGGTCCCGGACTGTTGCAGGTTGACTGGTTCGTGATCAACAACGGCAGCTCTGCCGTCACGCTCAACCTCGGTCCCGAGAGTACCGGAACCACTTACGCGAATATGTATCTGATGTATAACTAAATAACGAAACGGCGGGCTTTGGCTCGCCGTTTTTATGCCTTTTTTCTTGACGAAGAAACCATCATCATTTATAATAGTATCATCATGATTACGCGGGATGGTGTCATATATGGAGCGAAAAGCGAAGCGAAGAAGAGTCGCCAACATCCTTTCTACGGTATTGCTCGTAGCGTTGGTATTACTGGTGATCGTCATTTTTATCACGCGCATCACCGGTCATGTCCCTTCGGTATTCGGATATTCGATCTTCCGCGTCCAGACCGACAGTATGACGCCTACCTTAGAGGTCGGCGACGCGATCATCGATAAAAAGGTACCCGCAGAGGATATCCAAAAAGGAGATATAATCACCTATGACTGTCTGTCGGGCGATCTGGCAGGTCAGACGATCACCCACAGGGTGGTGACCGATCCCGAGTGCAGGAGCGGGACCTATTATTACCAGACGCAGGGCGACAGAGCGGGCGCTTTGCTGGATGACGTGATCAGCTACGATCAGGTTGAGGGAAAGTATGTGAATAAGCTCCCGTGGCTCAATGAGATGTATTCCTTCTTCCTGTCGCCGTACGGCTTGCTGACCTTTATCCTGATCATTCTGATCCTTTTCGGTTACGAGATGATCTCGCTGATCGTTTCATATAAATCGCTCGATGAAAAAGACGATGATTATTATGAGCCCAAGGCGAAGAAAAAGAGTAAAAAACGCAAAAAGAAATAAACGATTCAATGTGCTGTTCCTTTGTGAAACAGCACATTTTTCTGTATCAGAATTATAATAGGCATATTATATGCGATGGAGTAAAAGAAGGCACTGCCGGAAACTGTGCAGTAGTTAAAATCCTTTCATAATTCTTGCATTCTACCATAATTTGTGTTAAAATCCATATATAATGGCTACATATAGGGTTTTGTCAGACAGATACTGATATTCAAGGAGAGTTTTCCATGCAAAAAGCCGATCACAGCGGACATCGCTCACGAATGAAAAAGAAGCTGGCTCAACAGGGTCTGGACGTTTTTGAGCCGCATGAGGTATTGGAGATACTGCTGTATTACGCCATACCGCAGCGCAATACGAATGATATCGCCAAAAATCTGATCGACCGCTTCGGCTCGTTCTCTGCGGTACTGGATGCTCCGCTTGATATGCTCAAGAAAGCGGGACTCACCGAACACCAGGCGCTGTATCTGAAGATGCTCCCCGACGTTACGCGGTTGTATCTGGTTGACAAGTACCACAATTCCGACAAGGTCATCAGCAGCGAAAACCTTTTCGGCTATATCATCGACAAATTTGTGGGCTACGAAGAAACAGAGCATGTTTTTCTCCTGCTGCTCGATAAGAAATGCAAGGAAGTGTACAGCGGGATGATCGGAAAAGGAGATTTCAACAGCGCCAGTATCTCTTTCCGTGAGATCGTGACCCTCGCGCTGAACTACGGTGCGGTATATGCGATCATCGCGCACAGTCATCCCAGCGGTTATGCGATGCCGTCCAAGGATGATGTGCTCGTGACGAAGGGGCTGAAAAAGGCGCTCGATCTGGTGAATGTAGAGCTGCTCGATCATCTGGTCGTTGCCGATCATGACTGCGTTTCGCTGGCGGAATCCGGTTTGATATAAGGAAAGTACAGATCGTCTGTATGATGAGAAGTGCAGACAGATGAAAAGACGATAAGGAAGATTGTTTTTGGAACAGTTCAAATTGGTATCTGAATACCAGCCTACCGGCGACCAGCCTGAGGCGATCAAAACGCTGGTGGACAGCATCAACGCGGGGCACAGGGAACAGACGCTTTTGGGCGTTACCGGTTCCGGCAAGACCTTCACCATGGCGAACATCATCGCGCAGGTGAACCGGCCGACGCTGGTGCTCGCGCATAACAAAACCCTCGCCGCACAGCTCTGCTCCGAGTTCAAGGAGTTTTTTCCCGAGAACGCGGTCGAGTACTTTGTATCCTACTATGATTATTACCAGCCTGAGGCGTATATCCCTCAGAGCGATACCTATATCGAAAAAGACAGCGCGATCAACGACGAGATCGATAAGCTGCGTCACAGCGCGACCTTGGCGCTGTCCGAGCGGCGCGACGTCATCATCGTCGCCTCCGTGTCCTGCATCTATTCGCTGGGCGACCCGATCGATTACCGCAACATGGTGATTTCCCTGCGCCCGGGGATGGAGAAGAGCCGCGACGACCTGATCCGTAAGCTGATCGAGCTGCAGTACGAGCGCAACGATATCAATTTTGTGCGCGACAAGTTCCGCGTGCGCGGCGATATCGTCGAGATCTTTCCCGCTTCATCCTCCGACCGCGTGATCCGCGTCGAGTTCTTCGGCGACGAGATCGACCGCATCACTGAGATCAATCCGCTGACAGGCGAGCTGATCGCGACCCTGCGTCACGCGGCGATCTATCCCGCGTCGCATTATATCGTGGACAGCGGCAAGATGGCGCGCGCCTTGGCGGAGCTGGAGCGTGAATTGCAGGAAAGACTGCAGTATTTCCGCGACAACGGCAAGCTGCTTGAAGCCCAGCGCATCGAACAGCGCACCCATTACGATATGGAGATGCTGCAGGAGATCGGCATGTGTCCGGGCATCGAGAACTACTCGCGCGTGCTATCCGGCAGAGCGCCGGGGAGTGCGCCCTACACCCTGCTCGATTATTTCCCGAAGGACTTTTTGCTGTTTGTGGACGAGAGCCATGTGACCCTGCCGCAGGTGCGCGGCATGTACGGCGGCGACCGCGCCCGCAAAAAGAGCCTGATCGATTACGGCTTCCGTCTGCCGAGCGCCTACGATAACCGTCCGCTGAACTTTGACGAATTCTACGAACGGCTGAATCAGGCGGTTTTCGTCAGCGCGACGCCCGGTGATTTCGAACTGGAGAAGAGCGCCGTGGTCGCAGAGCAGATCATCCGCCCGACCGGACTTCTCGATCCCGAGATCTCCGTCAGACCGACCGAGGGACAGCTCGACGACCTGATCTCCGAGATCAACATGCGGACGGAAAAGAGCCAGCGCGTGCTGGTCACCACCCTCACCAAGAAGATGGCGGAGGATCTGACCGAGTACCTCGAGAGCATGGACATCAAGGTGCGCTACATGCACCACGATATCGACACCGTCAAGCGCATGGAGATCGTGCGCGACCTGCGGCTGGGCAAGTTCGACGTGTTGGTCGGCATCAACCTCCTGCGCGAGGGTCTGGATATCCCCGAGGTCAGCTTAGTCGCGATCCTCGACGCGGATAAGGAAGGCTTTTTGCGATCGGAACGCTCGCTGATCCAGACGGTCGGACGCGCCGCGCGCAACGCCGACGGTACGGTCATCATGTATGCCGACAGCGTGACTGATTCGATGGAGAAAACCATCGTCGAGACCAACCGCCGCCGCCGTATCCAGCAGCAATATAACGAAGAGCATGGTATTATTCCGCAGACCATTCATAAAAAGGTCAGCGACATCATTGAGATCTCCACCCATACCGACGAGGAGATGGAAATGGTAGGCAGACTGTCGCGCGAGCAGAAGAACGAAATGATCAGACAGCTGACGAAAGAGATGCAGGCAGCGTCGAGACTGCTCGAGTTCGAGCATGCCGCCTTCCTGCGCGACCAGATCAAGAAGCTGAAAGGGATTAAATAAATAGGCTCCCATACCTCCGGAGCTGTCGCGAAGCGACTGAGGGTTGATACTTCAGTAAAAATGACTCTCTGAAAAAAGACTGTTATCATACGCAACAACCCTCCGGCTCCTGCGGAGCCACCTCCCTTAGAAAAGGGAGGCAATAATCAGAAACCAAGGTGAAACTATGGCAAGAGCAAAGAAAAAACCTGTATACAGCAACGACGATATCAAGGTTCTCAAGGGACCGGATCAGGTGCGTAAACGCCCCGCGGTCATCTTCGGTTCCGACGGTATCGAGGGCTGCCGGCACAGCGTATTTGAAATACTCTCCAACTCCATCGACGAGGCGCGCGAGGGCTACGGTAAGGAGATCGTCCTCACCGTCTACAACGACGGTTCCGTCGAGATCGAGGATCACGGACGCGGCATCCCCGTCGAGTACAACCAGAAGGAAGAAAAGTACAACTGGGAGCTGCTGTTCTGTACCCTGTACGCGGGCGGCAAATACGACAACGAGAACGGCGGCAACTACGAATTCTCTCTCGGTCTGAACGGTCTCGGACTTTGCGCGACTCAGTTCGCGTCCGAATACATGGATGCAGAGATCAAACGCGATCATAAAAAGTACACCCTCCATTTTGAGAAGGGTCTGAACGTCGGCGGTTTGCAGTGCGCCGATTACAGCGGCAGAGATACCGGTACCAAGATCCGCTGGAAGCCCGACCTCGAGGTCTTTACCGATATCAAGATGGAACCCGCGTTTTTTACCGAAATGCTCCGCCGTCAGGCGATCGTCAACCCCGGCGTCAAGTTTATTTTCCGCAAGCAGGCGGGACGCTCCTTTGAGGTCGAGGAATTCTATTATGAAAACGGGATCGCCGACCATGTGACCGAGCTGATAGGGGAGAACGGCTTCACTACCGTCCAGAGCTGGAGCGGAGAGCGCATGTGCCGCGACCGCGACGACAAGGACGAATACAAGTGCAAGATCAACGTCGCGCTCGCCTTCTCCAATAAGGTCGCCCTGACCGAGTACTACCACAACTCCTCATGGCTGGAGCACGGCGGTTCCCCCGATAAGGCGGTTCGCAATTCCTTTGTCTATCAGATCGACAGCTATCTGAAAACCAAGGGCATGTATAACAAAAACGAGAGCAGGATCAAATACGACGACGTAGCGGACTGTCTGGTGATCGTCATTTCCTCCTTCTCGTCCGTGACCTCCTACGCGAACCAGACAAAATTAGCGATCACCAATAAGGGTATCCAGGACGCGATGACCGACTTTCTGCGTCATCAGCTCGAGGTCTATTTCATCGAGAATCCTCTTGAAGCGGATAAGATCGCCAATCAGGTGCTGGTCAATAAGCGCTCCCGCGAGAGCGCGGAGAAGACCCGCGTCAATCTGAAAAAGAATCTGACCGCAAAGATCGATATTACCGCAAAGATCGCGAAGTTCACCGACTGCCGCTCCAAAAACGTCGACGAGCGCGAGCTGTTCATCGTGGAGGGCGACTCCGCGAAGGGCGCGTGCGTACAGGCGCGCAATCCCGACTTCCAGGCGGTCATGCCCATCCGCGGCAAGATACTCAACTGCCTCAAGGTCGATTACGACCGCATCTTCAAGAGCGAGATCATCACCGATCTGATCAAGATCCTCGGCTGCGGCGTGCAGATCGATACCGCAAAGACAAAGTCGAAGAAAAAGGATATCAACGCCTTTAACATCGATAACCTTCGCTGGAACAAGGTCATCATCTGTACCGATGCGGACGTCGACGGCTTCCATATCCGCACGATGCTCTTGACGATGATCTACCGCCTGACTCCCGATCTGATCACCGAGGGCAAGGTCTACATCGCCGAATCGCCTCTGTATGAGATCACGACTAAGGACAAGGTCTATTTCGCCTATACCGAGGCGGAAAAGGAAAAGTACCTCGACGAGATCGGCAAGGCAAAGTTCACGATCCAGCGTTCCAAGGGTCTGGGCGAGAACGAGCCCGATATGATGAGCCTGACCACCATGAATCCCGATACCCGCCGCCTGATCAAGGTGATGCCCGACGACGTCGAGCGCACCGCGTATATCTTCGACGTACTGCTCGGCGACAACCTGCAGGGCAGAAAGGACTTCATCGTCGAAAACGGCGCGAATTATACGGATAACTTAGATGTGTCGTAACTATGGCTCCCTTATCTTTTTTACAGTCATTGCGAGGAGCGTCAGCGACGCGGCAATCCCACAAACAGGGAATACAGGTTTCTGTAACTGCAAACTTTATTTTCGACAAGGGGATTGCCACGCCCTAAAGGGCTCGCAATGACTTGTGTACAATAAACAAGGATTAGAAACATATGGCTAAGAAAAAACAACCGAAACAAAATATAAAACCGATCGCCAACGGCGTGATCGCCGGCGCGGGCGAGGTCGTGGAACAGCGCATCGCTTCTACGATCGAAGAAAACTTCATGCCCTACGCCATGAGCGTCATCATGTCGCGCGCGATCCCTGAGATCGACGGCTTCAAGCCCTCGCACCGCAAGCTGCTGTACACCATGTACAAGATGGGACTGCTTACCGGCGCGCGTACCAAAAGCGCGAACATCGTCGGCGCGACGATGAAGCTCAACCCTCACGGCGACTCCGCGATCTATGATACCATGGTGCGCCTGAGCCGCGGCTATGAGGCGCTTCTGCATCCCTATATCGACTCAAAGGGCAACTTCGGTAAGTTCTATTCCCGCGATATGGCGTGGGCTGCGTCCCGCTATACCGAAGCAAAGCTCGACCCGATCTGCAACGAGCTGTTCAAGGATATCGACAGGGACACCGTCGACTTTGTCGACAACTACGACAATACCATGAAGGAACCGACCCTCCTGCCCGCGTCCTATCCGTCCGTGCTGGTCAACGCCAACACCGGTATCGCGGTCGGCATGGCGAGCAATATCTGCTCCTTCAACCTGCGTGAGATCTGCGAGACGACCGCCGCGCTGATCCGCGATAAGGATCACGATATCATCACCACCCTGCCCGCGCCCGACTTCTCCGGCGGCGCGCAGATCATCTATCACGAAGAAGCCATCCGCGAGGTCTACCGCACGGGACGCGGTTCTATCCGGGTGCGCTCCATCTACGAGTACGACAAAAAGCAGAACTGCATCGACGTCACCCATATCCCGCCGACGACCACGACCGAGGTCATCATCGAGAAGGTCATCGACCTTGTCAAGAACGGCAAGATCAAGGAAGTCGCCGATATCCGCGACGAGACGGGTCTCGACGGCATGAAGATCACGATCGACCTCAAGCGCGGTACCGACCCCGATAAGCTGATGCAGAAGCTCTTTAAGCTGACGACCCTCGAGGACAGCTTCTCCTGTAATTTCAACGTCCTGATCGGCGGCGTGCCGATGACGCTGGGCGTGAAGGAACTGCTGAATGAATGGATCGCGTTCCGTATCGAATGTATCCGCCGCCGCACCTTCTTTGATCTGAACAAAAAGAAGGATAAGCTGCATTTGTTAGAAGGATTACAGCTCATCCTGCTGGATATCGACAAGGCAATCCGCATCGTCCGCGAGACCGAGGAAGAGGCGGAGGTCGTACCGAACCTGATGATCGGCTTCGGCATCGACAAGATCCAGGCGGAATATGTCGCGGAGATCAAGCTCCGTCACCTTAACCGCGAGTATATCTTAAAGCGCACCGCCGAGATCGAACAGCTGAAAAAGGATATCGCCGATCTCGAAGCGATTTTGAATTCCAAGGCGCGCGTCAAGACCATTATCGTCAAGGAGCTCAAGGAGGTCGCCGAAAAATACGGCAAGGACAGGCTCTGTCCGCTTCTGCATGCGGATGATATTCCCGCCGACGTCAATCTCGAGGAGGAGATCCCCGATTATCCCGTCCATCTGTTCTTCACCAAAGAGGGCTATTTCAAGAAGATCACGCCCCAGAGCCTGCGCATGAGCGGCGAACAGAAGCTCAAGGAGGACGACGAGATCGTCTATACCACCGAGACCACCAACAATACCGACCTGCTGTTCTTCACCGACCGCTGTCAGGTATACAAGACTAAGGTCAGCGAGATCGCCGATACCAAGGCGAGCGCCTTCGGCGAGTATATCCCCGCGAGGCTCGGCATGGACGAAGGGGAAAAGGCGGTATTTGTCCTCAAAACCAAGGATTACAGCGGCTATCTGCTCTTTGCGTTTGAAAACGGCAAGGTCGCCAAGGTGCCGCTTTCCGCCTATGAGACCAAGACCAACCGCAAGAAGCTGATCAACGCCTATTCGGATAAGTCGCCGCTCGCGGGCATCGACTTTACCAAGACCGACCGCGAGTTCCTGCTGACCTCGTCCGCGGGTCGCATGCTGCTCTTCCACAGCGGCTCCATCGCTTCCAAGACGACCAAGAACACGCAGGGCGTAGCGGTCATGAAGCTGAGAAAGGGTCATCGCGTCATGACGATCGAGCCGTATGCGGAGGGCAGATTCAGTAAGCCCTCGCGCTACCGTACCCGCACCCTGCCCGCCGCGGGAGCGCTTCCCTCGCAAGAGGATGAAGCCCAGCAGCTTTCCATTATTTAGCAGGTAGTGGTCAGTGATGAGTGATGAGCAGGGGAGGGACTTGCTCCTCCCGTAACATCTGTGATCAACCCGTTCAAATGCGAGAAAAAACTATCTTTCCGCAGGGGTGACTATCGCGCGTCAGCGCACAGCGCTTTCCCGATTTCTTACCCACCCGTAAAGCATATCTGCGCCTCATGATCCGCCGCTTTCACATTTTTTCAGATTCATGAAAAAAATGCTTGCAATCTTGTAACAGTTATGATACAATTATCTTTGCATTTGAGTATAATCCCTTTGAAAGGAAGATAAATATGTCAGTTGTTGAAATTATCTTAGGAGCTTTACTGCTGATCGCTTCTATTGTTCTGATCGTCGTTATCATTCTGCAGGAAGGTAACCAGCAGGGCATCGGTGTTATTTCCGGCGGCGCGGATACGTTCTTCTCCAAGAACAAGGCGCGTTCCTATGACGCTTTCCTTGCCCGCGCTACCAAGTGGTTCGCGATCGGCTTTGTCGTTATCGTTCTGGCGCTGAACGTGATCGCTTACTTTGCGAAGCCTGCCGACGCTTCTGCCGATACCGCAGAAGACACCTCTATCAGCGAGGTTGTTGACGCTACTGCCGACGAGGCATAATAATTTCAGACAAACCATCATAGAATAGACTATCGGAGCTTTTCCGGTAGTCTTTTTTATTGCAGTTACGGCAAAGCATTACAGCCTCTCTTTTTATTAGAAATTAGTATAAAATGATGATCGTACTTTTCTGAGGGAGGCGCCGCGAAGCGGCGGAAGGTTATCGGAACTATGACAATATCTTGAGATGATTCGGGAGTACATTATGCTGATTGCTTTTATCGTGTCCGTATCGACCTTTTTAGTCTTTTCCTTCATCCATTATGCTGCCAAAAAGAAAAAGCCCTTTAAAAGGGCTTTGCTTTCAATGGTATTAGGGATAGCGGCTTTGTGCGCCGTCGATTTGCTCGCGGGGGTGACGGGCGTGTACATACCGATCACGCGCCTGACGCTGCTTTCATCGCTGATCGGCGGCATCCCCGGCGTCGCGCTGCTGGTATTGCTTTCGGCATTTTAAACTAATTAGGAATTAGGAAATAGGAATCGTGAATTGAATGGCGGACGCTGCCCGCACCCGATTTGTATTCAGCTATCAAAAGTCATACAAATCAAAAGCCGTCAGGCTTTCCCGATAATTCCTCATTCCTCATTCCAAACTCCTCACTAATTTATATGACCGATCCCAGTTCGTCGAGTATCTCTGTGACCCCGCGCTTGTTGCGGGTGAGCATCGCGATCATCACCGAGTAGAACATATCGGGGTTTTTGTAAAAATTCTTGCGGATGATGCGCGCCTGCTGCTTGTCGGGGACATACAGCGAGAAGCTCAGAAGCTCCATGTCGCCGCCGGAGATACAGCAGGTGACGGTATAGCCGTTGTCGCATTTGGCGATCGTGACCCTGTTCTCGCTCTCGACCTGCTCCTGCTTCAAGAGGCTCAGGGCACATTCCACGGCGCGCTCCTTGACGGTAGGGGCTAAGGTATCCTCGAGCTGCGTCGCGATCATATTGCCGTTATCGGTATTGAAGAACAGCTCCTTTTCGTGATCGACTTCTTCGATATTGCCGTTGCGTACGAGGTCGTCAAAGCTCGCGCTGGTCTCAAAATAGTTCGCCAGCCCTTTTTCCATCAGGGCGTTGACGACCGTATCTTTCGCCATCGGCATGCCGACGCTCTTGAATAAATAACAGATCAGCGTGCGTATTTCGGTTTTAGAGCGCATACCGCCTAAGGATATGCCTTCGTCAAAGGTATCGAACGCCATATGTTCACCGCCTTTTAAGTGATCAGTGGATAGTGGATAGTGGTTAGTGACCGATGATTCGTTATGGAGTCATAAGTCTTTCGGTAACTTGGCAAGGTTATGCTGCCATTGCAAGGGGGCTGTCCCTCGATTTATCCGGCTGTCATTGCGAGGCTCCCCAAGGAGCCGCGGCAATCCCACAAAGAGGGGCAGATCACTTCTGAATGATTACTGTAAGTATTATACCATCCTTAACCGAATTCTGTCAATAAGCAAGAGCTGCCGCGGAATATCCGTGACAGCTCTGTTGTTTTATTAATCGTCATTGCGGGCTCCAAAAGAGCCGCGGCAATCTCAACCGATTTTTTTGAACAAGCTCGCTTGTTATCCCGCGTTCTTCATCTGCAGTCTCAGCTTATCCGAGATCATCGCGATGAATTCGCTGTTGGTGGGCTTGCCGCGGCTGCCCTGGATGGTGTAGCCGAAGTAGGAGTTGAGCACCTCCACGTCGCCTCTGTCCCATGCGACCTCGATCGCGTGGCGGATGGCGCGCTCCACTCTCGACGACGTCGTATCATACTTTTTCGCGACGGTGGGGTAGAGCTGCTTGGTCACGGCGTTGATGATCTCGGGCTTCTCGATGGAGAGGATGATGGAGTCGCGCAGATAATGGTAGCCCTTGATATGGGCGGGGACTCCTATCTGGTGCAATATCTCCGTCACCTTCAGCTCGAGACTGTTGCTGTCAAAGCCGATCTGGCGGATGCCGCCTTTGGCTTTCTGCCGCTGACGTTTGCTCAGCCGCACGATATTTTCCGCCAGTTCGCCGAGATTGAACGGCTTTAAAACAAAATAGGTCGCTCCGGCGCTCATGACCTCACGCTCGAGCACGGGACTGTCAAAGCTCGAATACACCACGAACATCGGCAGCTTTTCGGGCTTCTCCTTACGGATGGCGCGCATCACGCCGATGCTGTCGATATGCGTCATGAACAGATCCATGATCACGACGTCGGGATGATCGTTCTGCACGCGTGCGATGACTTCTTCTCCGTCTTTCATGCAAAAGCCGGCGGCGATGCCGTATTGCGCGAGGATATCTTTGGTTTCTGTCATATTGTCAGCCGGCTCCTGAGTCATCAAGAGTTTCATTCTTTCTGTCATTTTTACATCTCCAATTTTGCTTAGTTTTTGTTTTGTAAATACACTTTACCATAAATTGGTAAATTTGGCAATAGAAAACATAAAAATTTTTGAAAGAAATATTCGACAAATTTCGCGGACACGTGTGTCCTGTTCTTTTATAGAAAAGCGTGTGATACGCTGTGATCCCAAAAGCTGTCATTGCGAGGGAGCGACGCGACCGTGGCAATCCCACAAAGAGGAGCAGCACATTTCCAAGTCTCTCTTTAGGAAAGAAGTGCTTCTATCTTATCCCGACGTACCGTTTATCCCTCCGAACCGCTCATAACACGCCAGCATATTGCCTACGGTGATACCGTAGCCCTTTTCGGGCGAATTGACAAAGACGTGCGTGACCGCGCCTACCAGCTTGCCGTCCTGCACGATCGGCGAACCGCTCATCCCCTGGATGATACCGCCGGTCTTGTCGAGCAGCTCCTCGTCCGTGACGCGCAGCACCATATTCTGACCGCTGTTATCGCTGAGGTTCAGGTTTTCGATCTCGACCTCATACTGTCCGATCCCGCTGTCGTCCAGCGTGGTGTAGACGGTCGCCTTGCCGGTGCGGATCTCGCTGTCATAGGCGCAGGGGAATTCCTCGCCCTGCGGCGTGAACGTATATCTGCCGTAGACGCCGTAGGCGTTGTTGACGGTCGGCACGCCGATCTCGTCGTCGGTCATGATACCGTTCAGACCGCCCGCGACGCCCTTTTTCGCCTTGGTGATCGAGGAGATCTCCGCCTCGACTGCCTGACCGCTGCCGAGCGGCATCAGCATACCGGTATCGCGGTCGCAGATACCGTGTCCCAGCGCGCCGAAGCTGTGGGTGCTTTCGTCAAAGTAGGTGACGGTACCCAGACCCGCGGTGGAATCTCTTACCCACATCCCCGCCGCATAGCTGCCGTCCTCGTCCTGTTCGGGAGTGATGGTGACGGATATCGGGCTCTTACCGCGCAGTATCGATAATTCGATATCCCTGCCCCCGGACGAGGTGATGACGTCGCGCAGCTGTTCGTTGGAGGCGATCTCCTCGCCGTCGGCGCGGACGATCCGGTCGTTCTCGCGGATGCCCGCCGCGTAAGCCGGCGAATCCTCGTCCTCCTTGACGTTGACGACGATCACGCCGTCGGTGTACATCGTCAGACCGAACGGCATGCCGCCGATGCGCACGGTTCTTCTCTCGTCAGCTGCCGATACCGAAAATACCGGTACAAGCAGTACGGCGGTCAGCATCACGCTGACATACCGTATCATCTTCTTCATTCATTCACACGACCTTTGCTTATTCACTTTTTCGGAGCATTAGCTCCGTTGATAGTATGTGATGATCGCGGAGGATTAAAATAGGAAGGTTCATGTAATCGATCGGAGCTTTGAAAACAGCTCCTTCAAGGCAGGATTTGTCAGCGGTGTGGTTATCTTCTTCGATAAAAGCAGAACACCGACAGATGTTCTTTCGTTCTCTGTCGGTGCTGTTGTTATAGATGTAAGTGACAATCAAATCTTGCCGCAATGCGCAATACAAGGCATAAGCAAGGTTTTACCGTTTTTATGTAAAATTAATGAAATTAACTTGCACGTTGAACCCGTCGTCTCCGTCTGTGTCCCGATCTTCAAAAAACCCGTTGATATCTCTGCCGACCTGACCGCCCGGGATCTCGACGATGATATAGTGAAAATTTTGATTGACAGGTTTTGTTTTCAAAAAAGCGATGGCGTCGGCTTTGTTCAAAGCGATGTAGACCTGATAGGTATTCCTGCCGTTTTGCGTCGTTGTTGTTTCCTTGTATTGTACCTTAGCAGGATCGCCGACAGTGTTATCGACACGGACAGACGCATCGGGAGCCTCATGCTGTAAGCATTTTCCGCCGCGCGAGGTAAATGCCTGTTCAGCCTTTTGATACTCGTCAAGCGAAAAATCAAAGCCGGTTATCAGAGCCTCATATTTACCTTGAGAGACAGCGTCGTTCTCTTCGGTTTGATAAACGCCGTAAGTCATGATCCTGTCACAGATGATTTTTCCCGAGTCCTTTGCTCTGTGCATAAAAGGCATTTCAAGAAGCGCTTCTTCAGCGGCTGCGGCTGAAGGCATCAAAAACAGTGTAAACGGCGGCTTTTGGGCCATCTTCATACGTTCAACATACCAGTAAGTGTTCGCTTGTGAAACAGTCTCCTGACGGGTTCCGACATTGTCGGACTCATAGTATTCAGTCGTTGCTCCGATGCGGGTTTTACCGCATATCCTGCATCGATTACCGTCCCAGTCATGACCTTCATCACGCGTTTTGCCGCATCGTTCACATTTACAACCGACATATTTATGTCCGAACAAACAAGATAAGCCCATCATCATTCTCCTTTTCTTTCGGGATTTATACAGTCGCCCTGACTGTTTATAAAAATTCTATCATAAGGACTCCTGGTTTTGGTTCAGAATAGGAAAAATAATTCATATTATCTCTTTCATGTTTTTCATGATATATATTGTATCTTACAACTAATAATGTTATACTGAAAAAAACATGGAATTTTGGTGGATTATGAAAATCTATTTGCCGGAAAACGTAAAATTGATTATTGATAAATTGAGGAACAGCGGATATAACTGCTATGCCGTAGGCGGGTGCGTGCGCGACAGCCTTCGCGGCGTTGCGCCTCATGACTGGGATTTCACGACGTCCGCGACGCCCGATGAGATCGAGCGTGTTTTCGCGGATCACCGCACGATCGACGTGGGGAAGAACTACGGTACCGTAGCGGTCCTGATGGGCGGCGAGCTGTATGAGATCACCACCTACCGGATCGACGGGAAATACTCCGACTCCCGCCATCCCGACGCGGTGCGCTTTTCGGATCGGATAAAGGACGATCTGGCGCGCCGCGACTTTACCGTCAACGCGATGGCGTATAATGATTGTGACGGATTGATCGATCTTTTCGGCGGGGGACAGGATCTGGCTTTCGGCGTTATCCGCTGCGTCGGCAGACCGGACGAACGCTTTTGTGAGGACGCTCTGCGGATCCTGCGCGCGCTTCGCTTCGCGTCTGTTCTCGGCTTCACGATCGAGCCGGAAACTTCGGAGGCGATCTTAAAACAGAAAGGATTGCTCAATGATATTGCCGCCGAACGTATCCGCGAGGAATTTCTGAAGCTGCTCTGCGGCGATAAGGCGGATTTCATCCTGCGACGTTACCGCAAGGTCATTTCGGTCTTTATTCCCGAGCTGCGGGGGACTTTTGATTTTGAACAGAACAGCAGGCATCATAACCGCGATCTTTACCGCCATACGGTCGCCGCAGTACACAACGTGGAGCCGGAGCCGCTTTTGAGGGTCACGATGCTGTTCCATGATATCGGCAAGCCGCTCGCTCAGACCACGGACAAGCAAGGCGTATGTCATTATCACGGACATCAGAAGCTCGGCGCCGCGATGACGCGCGAGATCCTCAGGCGTCTGTGTATGCCGTCGGTGTTTATCGACGAGGTGTGTACGCTGATCCGCTGGCATGACGAGCGCTTCAAGCCCGATACGGTCATGATCAAGCGGTATCTCAAGAGGCTCGGCGCGGACGCGATGCAAAAGCTCATGCTGGTACAGCGTGCGGATATTTTAGCCCAGTCGCCGTATATGAGGGAAGAAAAGCTCAGCAACCTGACGGCGGTGTCCGAAGAGCTCAACCGCATCATCACCTCCGGCGAGTGCTACAGCCTGCGTCAGCTTTCGGTCAACGGTTCCGATCTTCTGCATCTGGGCATGAGTTCGGGGATACAGATAGGTCAGACGCTCGATCAACTGCTGGATAAGGTGATCGAGGGAGAGCTTCCCAATGAGAAAGAACTCCTGCTTGACCGCGCAAAAATCATGATTGACAACGGCGAATAATCTTATTATAATGGAATTCCGAGTAAATCAGGCAGTCGCGGGCGAGCGCCGAAAGGCTCCGCCTGAGGAAAGTCCGGGCTTCACAGAGCGAGGATAACGGCTAACGGCCGCCGGGGGCGACCCCAGGGAAAGTGCAACAGAAAAGAACCGCGAATCGTTCTTTGCAGGGGAGGGGCTTGCTCCTCCCGCAATAATAACGACGCAAGGGTGGAAAGGCGAGGTAAGAGCTCACCGGGGCGACGGAGACGCCGCCGCCGTGTAAACCCTATCCGAAGCAACACCGCGGAGGGACGATATGCCTGCTCGGCAGTCCCGTGGAGGTGGCACAGCGCCGACGCGGCAACGCGCGGCCGAGCCGATGCGGCAACGCACGGCCAAGATAGATGACTGCCCGATACAGAACCCGGCTTACAGATTTACTCGGCTTTGAAAAGCTCCCGAAAGGGAGCTTTTTGTCATTTGGAATGAGGAATTTTACTGTCATTCCGAGGGAGCGATTAAGCGACCGTGGGAATCCCACAAAGAGAGAATATTCTTTTCTGTTACGCTAAACGGTATTATGGATATGGGGATTGCCACAGCCTGCCGCACAGCGGCACCTCCTTTGCAGGAGGCTTAGGGCTTCGCAATGACAAGTAGATAAATCGGGTGCGGGCGCAGCCCGCCATCAATTCCTCATTCCTAATTGAAATCTACATCTTGTATGTCGGCTTTTGTCAACAACAAGCGGCAGGAAAAAGTTTACAAAAAATGATACCTTTTGTTGTGCAAAAATTAAAGGGTTGTAACGAAAAGGCGGGAAATGTATCAAAAATTTAAATTTTCTTACAAAAAAGGGTTGTTTTTTTTCGAATAACGTATTATAATACAGATACATTAGCTTTTTACGTTTAAAGAATTTCCACGCGGAATTATTTAAAAGAAATAATTATCAATGATTTGGATAGATTTGGGGAGATATAATGAGACTTCGTAAACAGGAATTAGGCGACCGTAATCTCGTAGGCGCCCGTGTAGAAGCGGCGCGCAAGAAAAAGGGTATGAAACAAAAAGAACTGCTCGCTCAGCTGCAGGTCAACGGCGTAGACATGAACGCTTCCGGTCTGTCGAAGCTCGAAGGTCAGATCCGGTTCGTGACCGACGTTGAGCTGGTAGCGCTGGCGGACATCCTCGAGGTTTCGGTGGACTTCCTGCTCGGACGCGCGCAGCAGTAAAATTCAATACGACATTTTCCAAGCATTTTGGTTTCTGTTTTTTCAGACGGCAGGTTCTTCGGAGCCTGTCGTTTGAATTATGGCGGTTTTTTGTGTCATACTATTTTTCAATAGAAAGCAGACAATTATTATCGAGGATGATTTTCGCAAGACGAGTCGGACGACGCAGGCATACTGACGTATGTCAGGGAGTCCAACGACGTATTGCGGAGATCAAACCGATAAGAATATCGGATGTTTTATTGAAAAATAGTATGATACTATTACGGGTGATGATGTGAAAAACCGTTTTTTTGCGGATAAGCCGCGGCTCGTTTTCTTTTTGTGCTATACTTTATTATATATACTCGCGGTCAAAGCGGCGGTATTTGTCCTGCCGTTCGTGCTCGCGGCGCTGCTGGCGGTGGTGATGAAGCCGCTGTATGACGCCTTGCGCAAAAAATTCGGTTTTCGCTCGTCGTTTGCGGCGACGTCGTTGACGCTGCTGATTTTCGGCGCGCTGTTCGCGATCGCCGGTTTTTTGCTGTTCTTGGGGATCCGTCAGACAGCGGGTCTGCTGACGGATCATCGGGACGTTGTTCTGGAATACATCCGTTCGCCGAAGCTGACCGATCTGCTCAAAGAAAACCTGATGTCGGGCAATCTTCTGACGACGGCTTCCGCCGTGGCGCAAACGCTGTTCCGGACGGTGCCGCTGGTCATCACCTTTGTCGTCGTTACCTTTGCGATGACGGTGTTCCTGATGCATCATCTCGAAAGCATCCGCGACGGCATGCTCGACAGGGCGGGGGAGTACCGCTTTTTGCTCGGCAGCGTTTTTCACATCGCCTATGGCACGGTGAGAAGCTTCTTCCGTTCTTACCTGATCCTGTACGCGATCACCTTTGCCGAGGCGGTACTGATCTTCTATCTGACCGGCGCTGCTTATCCTCTTGCTTTCGCGTTCATCACCGCCGTAGCGGATATCCTGCCCGTTCTCGGGCCGGGTATCGTCTACGTTCCGCTGTCGATCGTGTTCTTTCTGCAAAAGAATGATATCGGCGGCGTGATCCTGCTGATCTATTTCCTGCTGACCGTGATCCTGCGGCAGATCCTCGAGCCGCGGATCGTTTCGGACAGCGTCAAGGTGCATCCGCTGGTGATCCTGACAGCGATCTATTTCTCTATCGTCAGCATGAACATCTGGGTGATGTTTTATGTGATCGGCATTTTCATGGCGTTCCGCGTGCTGAATGCCGCCGGCGCTTTTGAAAAAGGTTGATATTTTCATAATATAGAGTATAATACTATTATAATAGATAAGTGCTTTTGGGGGTAACATATGAAACAGAGTATCGCATCATTTTTTGAATCGATCAGCGGAAAGCGGATCGCGCTGATCGGCATGGGCCGCAGCCATTTGCCGCTGATCCCGCTGTTCACCAAATACGGCGCCGAAGTCATCGCCTGTGATAAACGCGATGAAACGGCTTTGGGAGGAATTGCCGAGAAAGCAAAAGCCGACGGCGCGACGCTGTCGCTCGGCGAGCATTACCTCGACGATCTCGACGTCGATATCGCGCTGCGCACGCCCGGCATGCGCTTTTACTGCGACGAGCTCAACGCCCTGCGCGAAAAAGGCGTGATCGTTACCTCCGAGATGGAGATCTTCTTCGATATCTGTCCGTGCAGGCTCTTCGGTATCACCGGCTCCGACGGCAAGACGACCACCACGACCGTCATCGCCGAGATGCTGAAGGAGCAGGGCTATACCGTACATATCGGCGGCAATATCGGCAAGCCGCTCCTGCCCGAGATCGAGACCATTGCCGAAACGGACGTGTGCGTGGTGGAGCTTTCATCCTTCCAGCTCATTTCCATGCGCCAAAGTCCCGATGTGGCGGTCGTGACCAACCTCGCGCCCAACCACCTCGATATCCACAAGGATATGGAGGAGTATATCGAATCCAAGAGGAATATTATTCTTTATCAGAATGAAAAGCAGAAGGCTGTTCTGAATTACGATAACGAACTCACCCGATCGTTCGACCTGAGCTGTAGCGGCGAGGTCGTGTATTTCTCCCGTCAAAACAAGCTCCGTCACGGCGCGTATCTGGACGGCGACGTCATCATGTATGCCGAAGAGGGCAAGATTTTTGACGTTCTCGATATCCGTGATATCAGGATCCCCGGCATGCACAACGTCGAAAATTACATGACCGCGATCTGCGCCGTATGGGGCGAGGTCAGCGTGGATGTGATCCGCAAGGTCGCCCGTGAATTCGGCGGCGTAGAGCACCGCGCGGAATTTGTGCGCGAGCTCGACGGCGTAAAGTATTATAACGATTCCATCGCCTCCAGCCCGACCCGCACTGCCAGCGGTACGCTGTCGCTCTACGACTTCAAGATCATTCTGATCGCGGGCGGCTACGACAAGCACCTTGACTATACCGAGCTGGGCGGCGTGATCTGCGACAAGGTCAAGATCGCGATCCTGATGGGCGCGACTGCCGATAAGATCGAAACAGCGATCAAGAATTCGCCGAAATATACACAGGGAAACCCTGTGATCTTCCGTGTCAAGGACATGGAGGAAGCGGTACGGTGCGCGCGTGAGAACGCCGTTGACGGCGATATCGTTTCGATGTCGCCCGCGTCTGCGAGCTTCGATCTGTACAAGGATTTTGACGCCCGCGGCAAGCACTTCAAAGCGCTGGTCAACGCCTTATGATCCGTGAGGCTGACCGCGAAAGGCTGAACCGTCTGCGCACAACCGACCCGTTTTACACCCGTATCCTCTCGCTGTACGAAAGCTACGGCGGAGGATATGATTTTGTCGGCTTTTGGGTGCAGGAAGCAGACGGAAAGCCCGTATCCGCGATCTCTCGCTTTGAGGACAAGTTCAGCCTGTATCTAACGGAGGATTCCGACCTCGAAGAGGTTTCCGCCTTCCTGCGTTTTCAGGGCGCGGGAGCAGTTATGACCGCGTGCGGCTTTTTATTGGATATTGAAGGCAAAAGAATGATAGAGGGGCAGGTCCTGCGCTATACAGGAGAAATCTATAATTCTGATTTAGAATTATATACGCCTGAGATCAAGCCGCTCTACGCCCTTTTGCAAAGCTGTGAGAGCGAGATCTTCCGCGTGCCGGAGTATATGAGCTTTCTGTCCGACGTGACCCACCGCCGCAGCCTCGGCAAATGTACGATCCTCGGCACGAATGTTGACGAAACGCTTGCGTCCGCTGTGATGACGGTCAGCGAGACCGAAGACGCCGTGATCCTCGGCGCAGTGGCGACGCATCCCGATTTTCGCCGCAGGGGATTGTCAAGAGAACTGGTGCGCACTCTTTCGTCAAAAATTTCTGAGCAGGGGAGAGCGGTCTGCGTTTTCAGCGCGAGCGAAGCGAATACGCGTTTTTATCGGAATTCCGGCTTTGAGATCGTCGCGGGTTTCAGGGAGTATATAGGCTCCCTTTGGTAAAGGCGCCCCCGTTGGGCAATGTCGTCAACTTAAGAAAAATGTCATTGCGAGGGAGCTCCGCGACCGTGGCAATCCCACAA
>JAFRBD010000112.1 GCA_017405065.1 Ruminococcus sp.
AGCACTTTCATATATCGCGAAGGACTTTCCATCTCGGTCTGTGAAGTGCTGATACTTCTGTGTCCGTTGTATTCGATCTCGCCACTTTCTTTCATATCATTCAGATAACGGTGGACGGTGGAAACCGGGATGCCGGTACCGGCAACGATATCTCTGACGGAAGGATAGCGGCCGTTCTCGCCATAGTATTGATTGATGTAATCATAGATCATCGTATATCTTGCAGGCGTCTTCTTCGCCATAACAGAACCTCCTGTATGAAATTGAGACTTATCAGCAGAAAGAACGAATATTCCTGTGCGTTTCACAAATCAAACAGCGGAGAGACTATCGTGTCATCCCCGCTGTTGTGTATCTGTGTATATTTCTGTTGTCATCCTCACACCGAGTTTGAAGCCCACGATGTAGGCGTCGCGCTCTGACAGCGCGATCAGCGACAACTGACAGTTATCTATCTGCTCTAGTTTTTCTTTCTGCTGATCGTCAGTCAAGATATATTTCAGCTCATCAATCAGCCTTGTCATCTCTGACAGCGTTTTCCTGGTATCCTTGCTCTGCTTATACTCGCTTGGATTGATGTTTCCGAAGTAGAAATTCTCTAATGTGGTCATGGTATCGCGCCCCTTTCAAGCACAACACAATACCACAGAAAACAAGTAAGTCAAGCGATTTTTCAACATAAGTTTACCAGAATAATTTGTATCAATCTTGCCGTCTTTCTCTGTGTCTTAACGCTAATTATAGTGTTATTGCAAACCTTGCATCCGGGGTTTGCATTTTTTATTTTGGGGTTTGCATTTTCAAAAAGAGGGTTTGCATTTTTCAAGAGGGGGTTTGCAAAATCAGAAGGGGGGTGCAAATTTCAAAGGGGGTTTGCTAACGTGTTGTCATGAGTTCTTTTATATTGATCATCTCACAAACGGTACGGTGTACTCTGCGTTTATCTCGGCGATCTCTTTCAGCCCGTCGATGTACGGCTGATAGAGCAATTCGATCCTGCCGCCGCCGCGGTTGTCACAGCCGGAGCAGAACTCGCATTCTGCTCCGCAGCTGCCCCACAAAGCTTTTCTAACGATCTCTTCGCGCTCCTCACGCGTTGTGTCTTTAATCAGTATGGATTTCATGGTCGTCATCTCCTGTTTTGAGATTAGTATACGCGCTTCGGCAATCCTTTTATACATTCATTAAACCTTAAACACATATTGCTTAAGCCGATTCATGGCTTCCATGACCAGAGAATGCGGCAGAGCAAGATTCATGCGGATACCCCACGGATCATGGAACGGTTCGCCCTGCTGCCATGCCACGCCGACATCCCAACCTCTTTGGATCAGCTCATCGATGGTGATGCCGTGCTTCTTGCAATACTCTTCGCAGTGCAAAAACAGCATATAAGTTCCTTCGGGCTTTGAAACATCCACGCCGTCGAAGTTGTTGATGATGACATCGTATGCATCGTTAATGTTCTGCGACAACACCTGATTCAGCTCATCCACCCATTGGTGTCCCTCGTCCATATAAGCGCCTATCAGCGCGTGCATGGACAAAACGTTCATAGAGTTATAATGGCTCATCGCCGACTGACGGCGCACTCTGTCGTGCAGATACTCGTCGTAGATGATATGGTAGCTCCCGATCAGTCCGGCGAGATTGAAGGTTTTGCTCGGCGTGTAGACGGCGATCGTTCTATTTTTCGCGTCCTCGCTGATACTTTGCGTCGGGATATGCTTATGACCGTTCAAGAGAATATCTGACCAGATCTCATCAGAGATCACGATACAATGATTCTTTTTGAATATCTCCATTGCCAGTTCGAGTTCCTCGCGCTCCCATACACGGCCGCAGGGATTGTGCGGACTGCAGAGAATCGTAAGATGGATATGATTCTTCTTCAGCCGCGCGTCCATATCCTCATAGTCCATTCTCCAGACGCCGTTTTCATCCTTTTTCAGAGGACTCAGCTCAGCGACTCTGCCTGTGTCCTCCAGCACATGGGTAAAGCCGATATAGGTCGGGCTGTGGAGAAGTATCTTCTCACCGGGAGAGGTAAAGGCTTGTATCGCGGAGCTGACGCATCCGAGCACTCCGTTTTCGTAGCCGATATCTTTTGCGGTCAGACCGGTCACGCCGTTGCGCTTTTCATGCCAGCGGATGATGGATTCGTAGTATTCTTTTGTCGGGATGTAGTAGCCGTATGCCGGATGCTCCGCGCGCTTGATGATTGCCTGCGGGATCGTCGGCACCGTGGCAAAGTTCATATCCGCCACCCACATTGGGATCTTGGAAAAGCCGTCTCTCGGCGCGGTCGGAGCCTGCGCCCAACTGACATCCGCGCCGATGGAATCTACAGCCAGCGCATTCTTGCCGCTGCGGTCCATGATCGTGGTAAAATCATACTTCATATCGCTCTGCCTCCTTTCTCTTATCATACCAAATGGAAGCTTCATTGTCTACAAAAACCTCCGTTTGGATTTGTTCCAAACGGAAGCTTTTATATTTATTGTCATGTCTGTCACACCATCAAGCGCTTTTTGATCCATCAGGCGTCATGAAAAAACAGGGTTATCGGATCGCGTCCTTCATCTCTTTGACGTAGGCGCCGATATGCTCCGGAGCGTCCTTGCCGTATCGGGCGAGCAGCTTGATGATAGCGGAGCCGACGATCGCGCCGTCGCTGAGATCAGCCATTTTCTTTGCCTGTCCGGGCGTGGAAATGCCGAAGCCGATCGCGCAGGGGACGTCCGTATGCTGTCGGATGATGCTGACGATGGATTGAAGGTCGGTGTTGATCTCACTGCGTACGCCTGTTACGCCGAGGCTCGATACAAGATAGATAAAGCCCTCCGCCTCCTTAGCGATCATGCCGATACGGTTCTCGGAGGTAGGAGCGATCAAAGAGATCAGGTAGACGCCGTATTGACGGCACAAGGGCAGAAACTCACCCTTTTCCTCAAACGGGATATCGGGCAGGATCAGTCCGTCGATGCCGATTGCGGCGCAGGCGGAGATGAAACGCTCCGCGCCGTAGGAGAACACCACATTGGCATAGGTCATGAATACCATCGGTACGCTGACGTCCGTTCTCAGCTCGCGCACAAGGTCAAAGATCATATCGGTCTTGATACCGCCGCTCAGAGCGCGGATATTCGCCTCCTGGATCACGGGACCTTCGGCGGTCGGATCGGAGAAGGGGATCCCCAGCTCGATCAGGTCCGCGCCGTTTGCGACAGCCGCTCTGACTGCCGCCGCGGTAGTTCCGAGATCGGGATCGCCGCAGGTGATGAACGGGATGAACGCCTTGCCGTTTTTGAAAGCGTTTTTGATCTTACTCATGGATATCCTCCCCTCTGTAACGCGCGATCGCCGCGCAGTCCTTGTCGCCTCTGCCGGAGAGATTGATCACGATGATCTGATCCTTTCGCATGGTAGGAGCGAGCTTCATCGCGTACGCAACGGCGTGAGCGGATTCGATCGCAGGGATGACGCCCTCTGTTTTAGAGAGATATTCAAACGCCTGCACCGCTTCTTCGTCGGTGACCGCGACGTATTCCGCCCTGCCGATATCGTGCAGATGCGCGTGTTCGGGACCGACGCCGGGATAATCCAGCCCTGCCGAGATCGAGTAGACGGGCGCGATCTGTCCGTCCTCGTCCTGACAGAAATATGACTTCATACCGTGGAAGATGCCAAGCCGTCCGGTGTTGATGGTCGCGGCGGTCTCGAAGGTGTCGATTCCCCGTCCTGCCGCTTCACAGCCGATCAGCCGCACATCCTCATCGCCGATAAAATGATAGAAGCTGCCGATAGCGTTGGAGCCGCCGCCGACACAGGCGATCACCGTGTCGGGGAGCCTGCCTTCTTTTTCCAGCATCTGCTCTTTGATCTCTTTGGAGATCACCGCCTGAAAGTCGCGCACGATGGTGGGGAAGGGGTGAGGCCCCATCACGGAGCCGAGGCAATAATGCGTGTCCTCGATGCGTGTTGTCCACTCGCGCATCGCCTCGCTGACAGCGTCCTTGAGGGTCGCGGTGCCGCTTTTGACAGGGATGACATCCGCGCCCAGCAAACGCATACGATAGACGTTCAGCGCCTGACGCTTTGTATCCTCTTCTCCCATGAACACCACGCACTCCATGCCCATCAGGGCGGCGGCGGTAGCGGTGGCGACGCCGTGCTGACCTGCGCCGGTCTCGGCGATCAGGCGTGTCTTGCCCATCTTTTTGGCAAGCAATGCCTGACCGAGTACATTGTTGATCTTATGCGCGCCGGTGTGGTTCAGATCCTCGCGCTTCAAGTAGATCTTCGCGCCGCCGAGATCTTCGGTCATCTTCTCCGCGTAGTACAGCAGCGACGGTCTGCCGGCATAGTCGTTGAACAGCGCGTTCAGTTCCCGGTTGAAATCCGGATCGTTTTTATAATGCTCATACGCTTCTTCAAGCTCAGTCACGGCGTTCATCAGTGTTTCGGGGATATACTGTCCGCCGTGTACGCCGAAGCGTCCTTTATTCTGTGTCATGTTTCATCCACCTTTCTGACAGCGCCGACAAACGCCGTCATCTTTTCGATATCCTTCACGCCGCCGGTCTCGATGCCGGAGCTGACGTCGACGGCAAAGGGGCGCAGCTTTTGTACCGCTCCTGCGACATTTTCGGGCGAAAGTCCTCCGGCAAGGAAATACGGTCTTTTGATCGCTTTCAGCAGGCTTTGGTCAAAGGGCTTTCCGCTGCCTTTTCCGCTGTCGAGCAGGATGTAATCCGCAGAGGATCGCTCCGCCGCTTCCACATCGCCGGCATTGCGGATGATGAACGCCTTGATGACCGGCTTGCCGGTCATTTCTCGCAGTCTTGCGATATAACCGTCATCCTCGCCGCCGTGAAGCTGGGCGATATCGATCACGCTGTTGAGCAGTAACCCTGCGACGGTATCGATCTTCTCATTAACAAAAACGCCGACCGCCTTGATGGACGGATCTAACTGCTGTTTCAAAGCAGATGCCTTTTTCGGCGAAATATAACGTTTGCTTTTTTCAGCGAACACAAAGCCGATGTAATCGGGCGTCAGACGATTTGCCGCCTTGATATCCTGTGTGCTGCTGAGACCGCACAGCTTGATCTTCGTCATTCTTGACCTCTCAGCTCATTAAGCTTCGCTTTCTTATCCGCGGCTTTCATCAGCGTTTCGCCGATCAGCACCGCATCCGCGCCGATCTCGCGGAGCTTTTGTACATCGTCGGCGGTTTGTACGCCGCTTTCGGATACGAACAGAACGTCGTTAGGAATGAGCGCTCTCAGCCGGCGGCTGTTTTCCGTATCGACGGAAAAATCCTTGAGGTTGCGGTTGTTCACGCCGATGATCCGTGCGCTCGCATCCAGCGCTCTTTGCACCTCTGTTTCATCATGCGCCTCCACCAATGCGGATAAGCCCAGTTCATCACAGACGCCGATATATTCCCTGAGCTGTACGTCGGAAAGGATCGCGGCGATCAGCAATACCGCCGACGCGCCCAGCAGCTTCGCCTCATAGATCATGTACGCGTCCACGGTGAAATCCTTGCGCAGACAGGGGATAGATACATTCTGTGCGATCTCTTTGAGGTATTCATCACTGCCGAGGAACCACCTGGGCTCTGTCAACACCGAGATACCGTCCGCGCCTGCCGCCTCGTAATCCCTTGCGATCTGCAGATAGGGAAAGTCGGGGGCGATCAGCCCCTTGGAGGGCGACGCCTTCTTGCATTCGCAGATAAAACGGATACCGGGCTTTTTCAGCGCTTTTTCAAAGGCGAAATCGCCCTTCGGCAGTTGCAATGCACGCGCTTTAATTTCTTCATCAGAAATATTATTTTTTGCCGCCGCGACTCTTTCTCTCGCGTGTCCGGCAAGTTGATCCAGTATGTTCATGGTTACGCCTCGGTACGGTTGCTGACCTCGATCAGCTTCTCCAGTGTCGCGAGCGCCTTGCCGGAATCGATCAGCTCCGCCGCCAGCCTGACGCCGTCCTGCATGGAGTCCGCCTTGCCGCCGATATACAGCGCCGCGCCTGCGTTGAGGAGCGTCGCGTTGCGCTGATGTCCCTGCTTGCCGCTGAGGATATCGCGGGTGATCTGCGCGTTTTCGGCAGGCGAACCGCCCTTTAGATCGTCCTTTGCACAGCGGTCAAAGCCGAAGTCCTCCGGTTTGACCGTGTATGACTTGAACCAGCCGTTCTGGATCTCGCAGATCTTCGTCGGCGCGCTCAGGGAGATCTCATCGAGCTTGTCGGTGCCGTAGACGACCATGCCGCGCTTGACGCCGAAGTTGATCAGCACCTGCGCCAGCGGCTCGACCAAGTATTCATCGTAGACGCCGAGCAGCTGCATGGTCGGCGAAGCAGGGTTGGTGAGCGGTCCTAAGATATTGAATACCGTGCGGAAACCGAGCTCGCGGCGGATTGGCCCGACGTACTTCATCGAGGTGTGATATTTCTGCGCGAAGAAGAAGCACATACCGGCTTCTTTCAGAAGCTCGACACAGCGATCGGGATCCTGCTCGATATTCACGCCGAGGGCTTCCAGACAGTCCGCGGTGCCGCTTGACGAGGACGCCGCGCGGTTGCCGTGCTTTGCGACCTTCATGCCGCCCGCCGCCGCGATGATCGCCGAGGTGGTGGAGATATTGAAGCTGTGGGCGTTGTCGCCGCCGGTGCCGACGATCTCAAAAACATCCATGCCGGTCTCGACCCGGATGGCGTGGTCGCGCATCGCCGCCGCGCATCCGGCGATCTCATCGGTGGTCTCCGCCTTGGCGCTCTTGGTGGACAGCGAGGCGAGGAACGCCGCGTTCTGGGTGGCGGTGGTCTCGCCGCTCATGATCTCATTCATGACTGCATAGGCTTCGTCGTAGGTCAGATCTTCTTTGCTGACGATCTTAACAATGGCTTCTTTTATCATAATAATACCTTCCTTTTTTCAAATAATGTCATTGCAGAAAAGACGCACGCGTCCAATCTCAACCGATCAAAAAGTTCTTTAATATCCTTTTGCCGTCAGGCGTCAGGATGGATTCGGGATGGAACTGTACGCCGTAGACGGGGTATATTTTGTGCTGTACCGCCATGATCTCTCCGTCCGCTGTCGTCGCGGTGACGCGCAGGCAGTCGGGGATGGTATCGGGATCGGCGGCGAGTGAATGGTATCGCGCGACCAACGCGGTTTTGGGGCATCTGCTGAAGAGGGGACAGGCAGCGCTGAACTCCACTTCGCTCTGCTTACCGTGCATGAGCTGCTTTGCGTAGGTGATCGTCGCGCCGTATACGGCACAGATCGCCTGATGACCGAGGCACACGCCGAGGATCGGTATCTCTACGCCGAGCTTGTGTACGACTTCGATGATGACGCCTGCGTCCTCGGGTCTGCCGGGACCGGGGGAGAGGATGATGCGGTCGGGATCCAGCGCGCGTATCTCCTCCACTGTCATCTCGTCGTTGCGGATGACCTTGATATCCGGCGTGATCTCGCCGATATACTGGTAGAGGTTGTAGGAGAAGCTGTCGTAGTTATCAATCAGTAATACCATCATTCCACCTCCTGCGCGAGCTCCAGCGCCGTGAGCGAGGCTCTCGCTTTATTCAGAGATTCTTCAAATTCCTTATCCGGATCGGAGTCGGCGACGATGCCTGCGCCGCTCCTGACGAATACCTTGCCGTTCTTTTTGTAGGCGATACGGATCGCGATACAGGTGTCCATGTTGCCGGTGAAATCGATATAGCCGATCGCGCCGCCGTAAATGCCGCGCTTATTGTTCTCGAGTTCTCCGATCAGCTGACAGGCGCGGATCTTCGGCGCGCCGGAGAGCGTACCTGCCGGCAGTACCGCTTCGATCGCGTCCAGCGCGTCTTTATCGCCGCGTATCTCTCCGCGTACAGTGGAGCCGATGTGCATCACGTGCGAGAAGCGTTCGATCGAATGCAGCTTCTCCACTTCTACGGTGCCGAATTTGCTGATCTTGCCGAGGTCGTTGCGCCCGAGATCGACCAGCATATTGTGCTCGGCAAGCTCCTTTTCATCCGCGAGCAGCTCGCGTTCCAGCATGAGATCCTCCTGCTCCGTTTTGCCGCGCGGACGGGTACCCGCCAGCGGGAAGGTATGCAGGATACCGTCCTCGAGCTTTACTAAGGTTTCGGGAGAAGCGCCCGCGACCTCGACGTCGGTACCGGAAAAGTAGAACATATAGGGCGAGGGGTTGATCGTGCGCAGGACGCGGTAGGTGTTCAGCAGACTGCCCTCAAACGGAGCGCTCAGGCGGTTTGACAGCACGATCTGAAAGATGTCTCCCTCAAAGATGTGACGCTTTGCTTTCTCGACCATCTCACAGTATTGTTCGCGGTCGAACAGCGGCGTGACCTCGCCGGTCAGTTTTCCGGCGGGCTCTTCCTTTTTCGCGCCGTGTCTGATCAGGTCGGCAAGCTGTCTGAGCTCTGCGGAGGCTTTGTTGTAGCCGACCTCGATATCGTCGAGCTTCATGTTGACGATCAGGATGATCTTCTGCCGCATATTGTCGAAGGCGATCACCTTGTCGAACAGCATCAGGTCAACGTCCTTGAACGCCTCGCTGTCCTCGACCTCACAGCGCACGCTCGGTTCGCTGTAGCCGAGATAATCGTAGGAAAAATAGCCGACCAAGCCGCCGGTGAAGGGCGGAAGATGCATAAGCCGCGGACTCTTGTAGGACGACAGGATCTGGCGCAGATAGGAGGAGGGATCGTCGGTTCTGAGCTGTACGTCGCCTGCCTTCATCACGCCGCCGATACAGGTGATCTCCATTTTCGGATCGTAGCCTAAAAAGGTGTAGCGGCCCAAGCGGTCGTTTGCCTGTGCGGACTCGAGCATATAACAGTGGGTGGATACCGATTTGAGGATGCGCATCGTTTCGATCGGGGTGGTAAAGTCCGAGAGCAGATCACAGCTCAGCGGACAAACATCATAGCTGCCCGACGCGGCGATCTCTCTGACCTTTTCTAAAGCGGGAATGATCTTCATTTCTATACCTCCAAACAGGATTTGATTCGGTTTGATTTCGCAGGGACTTTTATAAACAACAAAACGCCCTTAACAGAATACAAGACTCTGTTAAGGACGAATAAAGTACTTATCCGCGGTGCCACCTTAATTCACGGCTGCCCGTGCGCTCAGCAGGATACCAGCATATCCCCGGCAAATGACGCCTGCCTCCAACGTCGCAGAATACTCTGTGACCGGTCATCACGGTCACATTTGACTGCGCCCTCCGCGGTCCATTTGACAACTTGTTTCTCACCCGACTCTCAGCGCCGCGGGCTCTCTGTAGAGGCATGATCGCCTTTATCTCCGCTTCAACGGTTTGCTATATGAAATTATCAAGATTATATCACGCCGAAAACCGTTTGTCAAGAGAAATTATGAAAACACTGCATATTAATACCATCGCCTGATAGATCTTGATACAGTCTTCTTCGTTCAAAGTCACGAAGCCGTACAGTTTGCCGTCTTCACCGTTGACGTTGCACGCCATATCCGCGAGCTTGGGGATATCTTCTTCCTTCGCGCCCAGTTCGGAAAAGTTCTTCGGCATACCGATGGAGATCAGGAAAGCGCGCAGGCGCTCGATACCCTCTCTTGCTGTCACTTCGGGGTGAGCGAAGTCCATCTGACAGCCCCAGACGCGCACGGCGACCTGCGCGAAACGCATCACATCATGTTCCATCACATAATGGAAAACAGCGGGCATCGTGACCGCCAGTCCCGCGCCGTGAGCGCAGTCGTACAAAGCGGATAATTCATGCTCGATCTGGTGACTGTTCCAGTCCTGCGAACGTCCGACGCCGCAGGAATTGTTGTGCGCCATCATGCCCGCTCACATGATGTTCGCACGTGCGTCATAGTTATCGGGATCTGCGATCACGCGGGGGCCTTCGTGGATCATCGTGAGCATCAGCGCCTCGATCAGACGATCCGTTACCTCGACCTCCGATGTGTTGGTCAGATATCTCTCGTAAAGATGCGCGATGATATCCGTGATACCGCACGCGGTCTGATACGCGGGCAAAGTTTGCGTCAGCGCCGGATTCAGAATACCGAACTTAGGCGTCATAGCGTCGCCGCCCGCGCCGCGCTTGAGCATTCCTTCCTCTTTGGTGATGACGGAGCCTGAGCTGCCCTCGCTGCCCGCCGCCGCGATCGTCAGAACGGTACCGACACCCAGCGATTTTTCAACGGGCTTTCCGCAGTAGAAATCCCAGAAATCGCCGTCATAGACAGCGCCTGCCGCGATGGCTTTGGAGGAGTCTATCGTACTGCCGCCGCCGACGGCAAGGACGAAATCGATCTGTTCTTTTCGGCACAGCTCGATGCCCTCATAGACCAGGCCGCTTCTGGGGTTGGGCTTGACGCCGCCAAGCTCCGCGTAAGGGATGTTCTCCTGATCCAGAGAAGCCTTGACGCGGTCGAGCAGGCCGGAGCGCACGACGCTGCCGCCGCCGTAATGGATCAGGACTTTGGCGCCGCCGAAGCGTTTTACCAATGCGCCTGCGTTTTTCTCCGCGTCTTTGCCGAAGGAAAAATAGGTGGGTGAATAGAATGAGAAGTTTTTCATCGGTTTCCTCCTTATGATAACAATGATTATTCAAAACTGTATTATGCGGCGTTCGCGCGAACCACACGCTTTTCGCGCCACTTGTTGCTTCGCCAGCGCAGCAGCATCAAAACGCCGCGGAAGCATTCGTCGGCGGCAAGGGCGATCCACATTCCATAGAGCCCCATATCAAAGACGACCGCCAGCAGATAGGAGCCGAATACACTCAGCGCCCAGTTCGAAATGATCGCGCAGGCGGTCGGATAGTATACGTCGCCTGCGCCGCGCATACACGCGATCACGACGAGGTTGGTCGTCCTGCCGAGCTCCAGCACACAGTTGAGCAGCAGGATATCGGAGCAAATCGCGATCACCTCGGGATTATCGGTGAACAGACCGGCAAGCTGCTGTCGCAGCAGTACGCCGATCGCACAGGATACAAGCGCGATCAGCAGCGCCCATCGGTGGGAGCGGTAACACTGCCGGTATGCCTCTTCGTATTCTTCCGCGCCGACCAGATGACCGATCAATATCTGGGACGCCTGCCCGATCGATACCGCGAAGAGGTAAAAGAACATCGTGATGCTCTGCATATAGGTTTTGGCGACCAGCTCGTTCTCGCTCAGATAGATCAGGACGATGGAGGTGATGACCAGCTGAGAGAGATTATACAGAAAGGTTTCCATCGCCGACGGAACGCCGATCTTGAGCATCGCTCCCAGCTGTCTGAACGGAAACGGTCGGAGCAGCTTGAAGACCGACGACTTTTCGACCTTGGTAAACAGGATCCATATGAGAACGGTACACCCGATCGCACGGCTGACCGCGGTCGCGATCGCTGCGCCCTCGACTCCCATGCGCGGCACCAGTATCAGATCCATCGCCGTGTTAAACAGGTTCATCCCTACGGATACATACATCGTGATCTTGGTCATCCCGTGGTTGCGGATGATCACAGAGATCGCGCCCATCAGCGCCTGCAAAAACAGACTGCCGCCGACGATCGACAGATAACGGCAGGCATAATCCAGCAATTGCCCCTCCGCGCCGATCAATATCAGGATCTGTCGGTTGAACAGCAGGTAGACCGCGCTGACGATCACGCCGAAAAACAGCTGTGATATGATCGAGAGAGCCGCCACCTGTGAAGCGTCGCGCCGCTGCTTTGCTCCCAGATGCTGAGAGATCATTACTGCGCTCGCGGTGGAAAAAATATTGAAGATGATCGTCATGATCGACACGGTCTGGTTTGCCGTGCTGACGGAGGATGCCGCCAGATCGTCATAGCCGCTGAGGATAAAAACGTCGACCAAGCCCAGCAGCATGAACAGAGCCGTTTCAATAAAGATCGGCCATGCCAGACTGAACAGATTGAGTTTTTTCATGATCTCGCCTTTTTTCGTCATAATTTCTGCTTATACTTGTATTATACGCTTGCATAAGCTATAATACTATCATAATTTCGCGCAAATATTAACACAAAACAGCGATGAGGTGCTCATATGTCAGCATATCATGAAACAAAAGTCCACGGAACCCAAGGCTTTCCGTATATCGTCTATCTCGGGATCCTTCCGGAGTATATCAGCGGGATTCCCCATCACTGGCATGAGGAGATGGAGATCATCTATGTGACCGAGGGAGTCGTCAGCGTTTCTGTCCGCAACAATGAGTATATCCTTTCGGAGGGAGATATCGTGATCGTTCATCCCCAGACGATCCATGCGATCCGTCAGCACGAGGATCACGCCGCCCGATACTATAACATCCTGTTTCGCTTTTCCCTGCTTGAAAGCGGCGCGGACGATACCTGCCGCGAAAAGTACCTCGATCCGATCTACAATCGTCAGCTGCTCATGCCGGAGCGCCTGACTAAGGAGCATCCCCTCCATCAAAGGATCGAACCCCTGATCCGCAAGCTGCTGGTCGATCCGCATCACCAGCGCTTTCACGACGAGCTGCTCATCAAGGCGCGTGTATTTGAGATCATGTACCTCATTCTTTCCTGTTGTGAGTCCGCGGATCAGTCCACCGCCTATGAGGATATCATCTACGAAAAGCTCAAGCGGTCGCTGACCTATATCGAAGAGAATTATGCCGAAAACATTACCGTAGAAAAGATGGCTTCGGTCTGCAACTATTCCGAGAGTCATTTTTCCAAGCTCTTCAAACAGCTCACCGGAGAATCCTTTACACAGTATCTGAAGAATTATCGTCTGGAAAGGGCGGCGGACCGCATCAGAAACGATAAGGCAAAGATCTCCGAGATCGCGATGGAATGCGGCTTTTCCAATCTGTCTTATTTTTCACGCTCCTTTTATGAAAAGTTCAACGCCACACCCTCCGCTTACCGAAAAATCAAAGTAGCGACGTCTGATACGGGATCGCAAAAGACAGACTCAAAATAAGCAGGGACAGCCTTGAAGTCCTTACCTTCTTTGTCCGGTTCCTTGACTCAAATAATGATGGACAACCCTCTTTGATTCTGATACAATAAGCGTAATGAAAACAACTGATCAGGTGAGAATATGCGTTACAAATATTGTCCAGAGTGCGGAACAAAGCTGATCCCGAAACACGCCGGAGACGACGGAGCAGTCCCTTACTGCGAGCGGTGCAAGGAATTCCGGTTCGATACCTTCCACAGCTGTGTGATCGTGCTGACATACAACGAATTTGATGAGATCATCCTGTGCAGGCAGGGATATCTTTCCGACCGCTATACGAGCGTGACGTCCGGTTATATATCTCCCGGTGAAAACGCGGAGCAGTGCGCGCTGCGCGAGGTCAGAGAAGAATTAGGGATCGACCTGGAGAGCCTCGAATACGCGGGAACCTATTGGTTCGGCAAAAAGGATATGCTGATGCACGGCTTCATCGGATTCGCGCACAAGCAGGATCTTGTGCTTTCGGAAGAGATCGACTCCGCCGAGTGGGTCCCTGCCGCAAAAGCTCCCGAGACGATGTATCCGGACGGCCCGGGAAATGCGCTGCATGAACTATACAGACTGTACTTGAACAAGAAGTTAACAGAATAGCCCTATAACAGCAAGCCTCCGCTTGGATTGCCCAAACGGAGGTCAGTTTAAGTCATTTTGTAACTGTTTTACCTTCATAATTCCCTTCCCATCAGCATGACGCGCTTCTCTTTACTGAATCCGAATCTCTCGTAAAAGGACTGCAAGGAAGCCTTCATTCGCGGTGATCAGATGAACGCCGACCATGCCCTGCTCCTTGATATCCGATAACAGCTTGTCCATCAGCTGATTTGCGATCCCTCTATGCTGATAGGCGGGATCGACAGCAAGATCATTGATCTCAAAGGTTCTGCCGTAGTGGAACAGCATGGATGTACCGATTACAAAGCCGGCAATTTCGCCGTCAACAACACACTCAAGACCATAAGCAGTCTTTGATTCTGATAACTCCCTGATATGGATCTCGGCGTTCTCAACTGTCCAATGATCGTTCCAAGGTTCGCCGGAAAATGCTGCGGTATATATCTCACTGTATCTTTTGATGTGTTCGATATTGCAATTACGTAATGTATATGAGCTTTTCATCATATGTTCACCCCGATAGCTATATTTTTCTCATTCACTTTCCGAAAGCATTTCTGCAACGATCTCGGCGGCAGTCCTGACCATTTCGGGGCAGAGCTTTCCGAAAAGCCCGTTGTTGACGGCAAACGCTTTTCCCTCTTCGGTCGAGATATCACAACCGAGCAGCTCCCGACAGATGTAAGAGCCCTTGCGCTTTTTGAATTCATCGAGGAACGCTGCCGCCTTCACGTTTTCCTCCGCGCGGCTTTCCGTATCGTTCAGATCAGTCTGACCGTATCGCAGCCCGAGCGCCATCAAAGCGCCCGTGCAGGCGCCGCAGACCTCGCCCTTAGTCATCCCGCCGCCAAAGCAGCCGCCGATCTGCAAAGCCTGTTGTTCGTTGATCCCGAACTGCTCCGAGAACGCGGCGAACACCGCCTGCGAGCACATGTATCCCTGTCCGAATAATTCAACTGCTTTTGTTACCTGATCCATATATTCCTCCGTTATGTCATTCTTTTATTATAAAACTAATGATAACAGAAAACAGCATCTTTGTCTATAAAAACCTCCGCTTGGGATTCCAAACGGAGGCTTGTTTATTTATGTATGATATCGATTTACCTGTTTTATTTCAAATACTCACTGAAGAATGCCTCGAGCTTATCGAACGGGATCGCGTCCTTACCGCCGCCGTCGTAGAGGTCGGTATGTACCGCGTCGGGGATGATATACAGCTCTTTGTTTTCGGTGTATTTACTGCCTTTAATCATATTCGCATATGCGTCTTTACCGAAATAGCAGGAATGCGCTTTTTCTCTGTGGATGATCAGCACAGCGCTGCGGATCTCGTTTGAGTAATGAAGGATCGGTTGATTGAGGAAGGACATCGTGCCGACGGCGTTCCATCCGTCGTTAGAGTTGAGTGACCGCGGATGATAGCCTCGTTCGGTCTTGTAGTAGTCATAATAGTCCTTGACGAAGAACAGTGCATCCTCCGGGAGAGGATCGACTACGCCGCCCGCGCGCTTGTAGAAGCCGCTTTTGTAATCCTCAATACGCTGTGCTAAAGGCTTTTCTTGCATTATAGCGAGCTTCCTCTCTGTCCTCACTGTCAAAATAGCCCTTTGTGGCGACTCTGGTCATGTCGTACATCGTTGACGCGACCGTCGCCTTGATTCGCGTATCGAGCGCCGTCGCGTTGATCGCCATACCGCCCCAGCCGCAAATACCGATGATACCGATGCGGTCGGTATCGACTTTATCGTTGAGCGAGAGGAAGTCCACAGCCGCCATAAAGTCCTCGGTGTTGATGTCGGGTGACGCCATATATCTCGGCTCACCGCCGCTCTCGCCCGTAAAGGACGGATCGAAAGCGATGGTCAGGAAGCCGCGCTCCGCCATTGCCTGCGCGTACAGACCGGAGCTTTGCTCCTTGACCGCGCCGAAGGGTCCAGAAACTGCAATAGCGGGCAGCTTGCCTTTTGCATCCTGCGGCACATACATATCTGCCGCAAGCGTAATACCGTAACGGTTGATGAAAGTCACCTTGCTGTGATCGACCTTGTCGCTTTTCGGGAAGGTCTTATCCCATTCCTGTGTCAAAACTAATTCCGCTGTTTTCATCATGGTTATTACCTCCTGTTATTGTCTGAATATTTTTGATAAGTAATTATAGAAGCATTGTCCCCAGAAATCGGAGTCGTGTCCGTAGCCCTCGACCAGTTCCGTTTGATTCTTCACGCCCATTTCATTCAAAACGTCACGGTAGTAAAGAGTACAGTCGATGTTCCACGGATCTTCACTGCCTACCGTCATATACAGATAGTAGGGCGCATTATCTTCTGCCGGCTGAGGGAATTCCTCCATATACGGCGTATTCCAGAAGGTGCCTTTGTAATACTCGGTCGGGATAACGCCGGTATCGGGAGCAAATGCGCCGATATAGCCGAATTTGTCGAGCCATTCAAAGCCTGTGCAGAGTGACTTCGCGCCGCCCTCGCTCATACCGGCGATCGCGGTATTCTCCCTGCCGGTTTTCACGGGATAGTTCTCTTCGATGAACGGTATCAGATCGACGCCGGTCTCTTTGATCGCCTTATCATAGATATAGCGCAGTTCTTCTTCGGACTTGCTTTCCTTGTCGGCGAGCTTATCCGTATACATATCCATGCCGACCAGTATCTGCGGTACGGCGAGACTGTCGTGCAGCATATTGCCGTAGAGCAGCACCAGATAGGAATCCGTGTCGATGTGTGTGTTATGGTCGCCCCCGAAGCCGTGGAACACATAGGTGACGGGATAGGTCTGATTCTCGTCATACCCTGCCGGGAGCAAGATGTTCACCTGCTTATTATCTCCCGCGACTGTTGAATAGTAGGTAACGTCTTTGAGCAGAGTGCCGTAATCTACATCGCTGCGTTTTTCAAACATTTCCGCACCAACGTCATAGCGGTTTGCGACAGAATAGGGATCGAAGTCACCGTCTGTAACTGCGGCAGTTTTTACGCTGTCGGATGCAGCCGGATCGGTATCGGCGTTTTGCATATTTACGCAGGCGGTCATCAAAACCGTGCTGACAAGTAAAGCTGTGATAGTTGTGATGATTGTTTTTCTCATATTGTCCTCCCGTGTATCAGTATGTGAGGGTGATTGTGACATTGTCGTTGGAAAGAAGCTGTGTCAATTCCTCAGTCGTTTTATCGGAAATATGTCCGAGGCGTGTGTACGCCCATGTGTTGGAGCCGTAGAACACGACCATCTGATTGCCGGAGTAAAGGATGACGTCTCCCGGCTGGGTAGTGAGCCTTGTGTCGTTTCTCGGTAAGGGCATACCGAGTGATCCGACCTGTTCAAAGCCGCCGTACATCGACATTTGGATCGTCAGCGGATCATTCTTCACCGCTTCTTTCAGCGCGGCTGCAGATTCGTTGTCCTCCCATTCGAATGTGACCGGCGTATCGTTGATGACCATCTTCATTTCAGATAGTGTTGTTGCAGGTTCTTCTGTGGGCTGAATTTGCTCTTCGACCGGAAAGCGGTCGATCAAGTTTACGAGCTTTCGCTGGATCAGTGTCGCGTCGATGATAGATAAATCATCTTCACCGCTGACGATCGCGGCTTCCATATGAAAACTCAGTACAGGGATTTCCACCAGATATCACTGGATACAGGTTGCGTCTATGATAGTCACATCTCCGTCACCGTCGGTGTCGCCCCAAATGATGCTTTGCGTTCCGACCTCACTTGCCGATACTGCAATTCCTGTCAGGCAAAGAATTACGGCAAGCAACAAACTGATTATCTTATTCAAGACTTTCCTCCTTATCCCAAAGAAACGGTGATAACCGTATCGCCGTTAGAGAGCAGTTCCGCCATACCATCGGCGCTTTGATCGGAAATGTGTCCGAGCCGCGTATATGCCCAAGTATTGGAGCCGTAGAACACGACCATTTGATTACCGGAATACAGGACAATATCTCCCGCTGATGTCGTCGTCTGCACATCATCCTGCGGTAAGGCTGTACCGATGGAGCCGACCTGCTCAAAACCACCGTACATTGACATAGCGATCGTGAACGGCTGATCCTTGCACAGCTCCTTCAACGCCTGTACTGCGTCGTTATCCTCCCACACGACCGTAACAGATGTGCCGCCGATCGTCATTTGCAGCGGTCTATTCTGTTCATCCTGCGGTTGTTCCGCTTCGTTATCTGGTTCTTCATCCTTGTTCTGAGGCTGTTCCTGCGGAGCATCTGTGGGTGACGGCTCTGTGGCGGTATTCTGCGTTGCCGGAGTAACGGTAGCCGATTCCGTTGCTGCGGTAGTTGGTTTTGCTTCTGTTTGTAAAGCTGTTGTTTCGGTTGCTGTTTGCGTCACTTCTGTCGGTGTTGCAGTTGAGCCGCAAGAAGCAAAAAGCATTGCTGTAATCAGGATGATTGTTAATGCCGATATCATGTTCCATACTTTCATTATACAGCCCTCCTAAACTTTGCTGCTTTCCAGCTCGTGGATACAAAAGTCGATGCAGTCGATCTGTCTGGATGCAGCGTGCAGTTCGTCGAGCGCCTCTTTGCGGCGGCGCTTCAGCAGATAGATCCTGTCCTCGGTATTGTCCGCGTCCGTTAGCGCCAGATACTCTTTCGTCTGCTTTGCGGAACATCCGCAGTCGCGCATCTGTGAGCGGACTCTCTTTTCTGTTGCCTCGTTCATGTCCGTTCCCTGCCTTTCATGCTTTCAGTATATCCATTAACCTGATATTTGTAAAATACTTATTTTCTATGGTTGACATAGTTATTACCTATTGCAAAACTAAAAGCACTCCGCTATAATAATACACAGAAAGAAAGGACTGATACGATGTTAGACGCAAGGCTGCTCCACTACTTTCTGGTGGTGGCGAGAGAACAGAACATGACACGCGCGGCAGCAGAACTGCATATTGCTCAACCTACGCTCTCAGCGCAAATCGCACAGCTCGAGAAACAGTTGGGCTTGAAACTCTTTACCCGCACCAACAAAAACACCATCCTCACCGAGGACGGCGTGATGTTCCGCGCAAGGGCTCAAGAGCTGATGGAGCTGATGAACAAGGTGGAAAACGAGTTTTCTATCGGGGACGGCGATATCTCAGGCGACGTTTACTTCGGCGCGGCGGAAACGCATATCATGTCCTATGTCAGCGAGGTGTTCCGCTCGATTCAAA
>JAFRBD010000113.1 GCA_017405065.1 Ruminococcus sp.
AGAATAATCGGTGGAGTCAGAAGACTCGGAAGAGCTGGAAGCTGTTGTAGAGCTTACAGCCTGAGTCGCTGCCGCGGCAGCCTCTGTAGGAGCTTCTGTAGCAGCCTTAGCTTCCTGAATGGCAAGCTGTTCGGTCACTACCTCCTGCGCTTCTTTCTTCGCTTCATCGATCATGATGGCTCTCTGTGTGAGAAGGTCATCTTCAGTCGATACTATATTATCGTTATCATTTTTAGTTTCTGTTTTAGTGGCATCACTTGCTGCAGCACCTACGCCCGGCGCGAGAATCAGAGTATAAGCAGTCATTAAGATGGTTACGCAAAGACCGATCAACACGATTCTGCGAAATAAATGGGGTGTTGTCTTACTCAAAATTCTGCCTCCTTTAATAAGTATTGTATCGGTGATCCGATATGAAATGGATAGACTTCCCGCAGGTCGTCCCTCATTTCGTGTCTTATTTAACCACAAAATAACAAGAATTGCAAGTTTGTAATATTTTGATTATTTTTCTAAATTAGAATCATAATCGGCTTTTAATTCTAATCGAGAAATTTCTTTTATAAAAACTGTACATATTCCACAATATTAGACTGTGCAATTTGCCTTACGGCACAAAAATATTTGATGACAAAACGTTACAAAATGATGACGTTTTTTTGCTTTTCTTGGCATTTTTTGCACAGAATTCTCGACTAAAATCGCATCTTCGCCTATCAAACGTATTTTTTCCCACGGAATATAGAAATCGTCACATTTACCAAACAAGCCGAAAAATCGCGGTCGACCGTAAACGATCAGAGCGACAACGCGAGCGCATTTGGTATCGATCTCCAGATCGTCCACATAACCGATCCTGCATCCGTTGCAGGCGTTGATGACTTCTTTTTTTCTGAGCTCCTGTAATCGGCACGGCATCGTTATCACCCGTATTACAATATGAAAGATAACATGAAATAATGAATATTTTTACGAAGAAAATTTGAACAAGGTGTAAATTCGGTTGGCGATCTTTGTTCATGCAGATAAAATAATAGACCTCCGAATCATCGAAGGTCTAAACAAATAACTTGTTATTCCGAAAAAACAATCACTGCCGACTATCAACCCATCAATACCCGTGCGCCTGCTGGAGCATCATATCCTTGACTTTCATCAGACGCGTCTGGGTCGAGCGCTCGTTTTCATCGAGCTTACGGGTGATATAGCGGATCTGCTCCCGGGTTTCTGGGATCATGACATGCTCGAGCGCGTTGACGCGGCGGCGGGTCTTTTCGATCTCATCCGCCATGAGCTGGCAGCTCTTTTCGATCTCAGCCAAACGGATCAAATCGGGAAGGATATCGGCAAGCGACTTGACCGCATCATCCAGATCGGCGGATGTAAACGCGAAGCCATAGGAGTAGATATCATTCGGATCCGGCGTGCGGGTCTGAGTCTCAAAAACAGGGATATCAACACTCATGACGTTGCGATAGGTGGTATTGACATAAACCTCCTGCTTGGGAGCAAGAAGCGCGGCTTTAAGCGTTTCATCACTCATAGAGGATTTAGCCAGCACGAAATCGGCGTTTGCTTCCTTGAGCTTTGCTTCCACTTTCATGCGGAGCGTGCGGTTCTCGCGCACCATCTCCAAGAAGCGGCGCATCAACTCATCGCGCTTATCCTTGAGCAGTTTATGCCCGCGTGTAGCTGTATTCAGTTTTTTCTTCAGCCTTGTCAACTCCATACGAGTCGGATTGACCTGTTTGACAGCCATGTTATCAGTCCTTATGATTGGTTACCGGTTACGAGTTACCGGTTAAAGATTGAATATAACCATTAACCAGTACTCAGTAACTATTTATCGTAGTACATATCGAGGTATTTATCGTCGATACGCTTCAATTCAGATCTCGGCAGAATTCTCAAAAGCTCCCAGCCGAGGTCGAGGGTCTCTTCGATAGAGCGGTTCTTATCATAACCCTGAGAGACATACTCGTTCTCAAAGCGGTCGGCGAATTTCGCGTAAAGCTTATCGATATCAGTCAAAGCGCTCTCACCGAGAATGACCATCAATTCTTTAGCGTCCTTACCGCGCGCGTATGCGGAGAAGAGCTGGTTCATGGTATTGGAGTGATCCGAGCGGGTCTTGCCTTCGCCGATACCCTTATCCTTCAGACGGGACAGCGACGGGAGAACATCGATCGGAGGCGCGACATTTTTACGGTACAGCTCACGCGACAGAATGATCTGGCCCTCGGTGATGTAGCCGGTCAGATCGGGGATCGGATGCGTCTTGTCATCCTCAGGCATAGTGAGGATCGGGATCAGGGTAATGGAGCCCTTCTTCCCTTTCTGTCGACCGGCTCTCTCATAAAGCGTCGCCAAGTCGGTATACATATAGCCGGGATAGCCGCGGCGTCCGGGAACCTCTTTACGGGCGGCGGAAACCTCACGCAGCGCGTCGGCATAGTTGGTGATATCGGTCATAATGACCAGAACATGCATATCCGCTTCAAATGCGAGATACTCGGCGGCAGTCAGCGCCATACGGGGCGTGGAGATACGCTCGATCGCGGGGTCGTTCGCCAGATTGACGAACATGACGGTACGGTCGATCGCGCCCGTCTCTTTAAAGCTCTCGATAAAGTAGTTGGATTCTTCAAAGGTGATGCCCATGGCGGCAAAAACGACCGCGAACTGCTCGTCGGTACCGCGCACCTTTGCCTGACGCGCGATCTGCGCCGCCAGCTGCGCATGCGGCAGACCCGACGCGGAGAAGATCGGCAGCTTCTGACCTCTGACCAGCGTATTCAGACCGTCGATCGCGGAAACGCCCGTCTGGATAAACTCCTGCGGATAATTTCTGGCATAGGGATTCATCGGCAGACCGTTGATGTCCATGCGCTTGACCGGCAGGATATCGGGACCGCCGTCGATCGGCTTGCCCATACCGTCAAAGACGCGGGAAAGCATATCAGCGGAAACGCCGAGTTCCATCGATTTTCCCAAGAAACGAACTTTTGAATCGGAGAGATTGATACCTGCCGCAGAGTCGAAAAGCTGAACCAGCGCGTCTTCGCCGTTGATCTCAAGAACCTTGCAGCGTCTGACCTCACCGGACGACAGCTCGATCTCGCCGAGGTCGTTATAACTGACGCCGCTGACGCCTTTGACCAGCATCAAAGGACCGGCTACCTCCTGGATCGTCCTGTATTCCTTCGGCATATCATTCATCTCCTCTCTTGATAATGTTGTCGATCTCGACGTCAAGAGCATGCAGGATATCCTGATAATGGTCGTCGATCTCGTTTTCGGGTACATATTTAAAGCGTCCGATACGCTCTCTGATCGGCATTTCGATCAGCGCGTTGAGCAAAGCGCCCTTCTTCAAAGCGGCGGCGCTCTTATCATAATACGCCATAACGAGCTGCATCATATGGTACTGCTTGTTCAGCGTAGAATAAGTATCGATCTCATGGAAAGCGTTCTGATGCAGGAAGTCCTCGCGGATGGAACGAGCCGCCTCGAGCTTGATGCGGTCGACGTCGGACAGCGCATCCATACCGACGAGCTTGACGATCTCTTCCAGCTCGCTTTCCTCCTGCAGCAGCGACATCACGCGCGCGCGCAGATCCATCCAGTCGGGAGCGACATTTGTCTTGTACCAGTTAGCCATCGTATCCACATACAGCGAATAGGAAGTCAACCAGTTC
The DNA here is from genome assembly GCA_017405065.1 of Ruminococcus sp. Taxonomy (GTDB): domain Bacteria; phylum Bacillota; class Clostridia; order Oscillospirales; family Acutalibacteraceae; genus Ruminococcoides. Next base: position 3,699 of record JAFRBD010000113.1, read on the forward strand.
ACCGCCGGGAAATGGCGCTTGTAGGCAAGCCCCGCGTCCAGACCCCAGAACACCTTGACGATACGCAGGGTCGCCTGAGAAACCGGCTCGGAGATATCGCCGCCGGGAGGAGATACCGCGCCGATGACGGACAGGGAACCTTCCTGATTCTCGGTTCCGAGCGTGATCACGCGACCGGCACGCTCATAGAACTGGGCGAGTCGGGAGCCGAGGTAAGCGGGATAGCCTTCCTCACCGGGCATTTCTTCCAGACGACCGGACATCTCACGAAGCGCCTCAGCCCAGCGGGAGGTGGAATCGGCCATCAGCGCGACGGAATAACCCATGTCGCGGAAATACTCGGCGATGGTGATACCGGTATAAATAGAAGCCTCTCGCGCCGCAACGGGCATATCGGAGGTGTTGGCGATCAGAACGGTGCGTTCCATCAGACTGTGACCGGTTTTCGGGTCGAGCAGCTCGGGAAATTCATTCAGTACGTCGGTCATCTCGTTGCCGCGCTCGCCGCAGCCGATATAGACGACGATATCCGCCTCAGCCCATTTGGCGAGCTGGTGCTGTACGACGGTCTTACCGGAGCCGAACGGGCCGGGAACGGACGCAACGCCGCCCTTGGCGATCGGGAACAGCGTATCGATGACGCGCTGACCGGTGATCAGAGGCATATCGGGAGACAGCTTGCGCTTGTAGGGTCTGCCGATACGAACAGGCCACTTCTGCATCAGCGTCAGTTCATGCTTCTGCCCTTTTTCATCTTCTACCACAGCGACGGTATCGGTGACCTTATACTCGCCGCTGCTGATCTCTTTGATCACGCCGCTGATTTTAGCGGGAACCATGATCTTATGCAAAACGATCTCTGTCTCCTGAACGGTACCGATCACATCGCCGCCTTCGACCTTATCGCCGACTTTGGCGGTCGCTTCGAATTTCCACGCCTTATCGCGCTTCAAAGCGGGTACGGAGATACCGCGGCTGAGGTTGTTGCCGCTGATCTTCATGATATCGTCCAGAGGACGCTGGATACCGTCGTAAATGCTCTCGATCAGACCGGGTCCGAGCTCTACGGAAAGCTGGTTGCCGGTAGAAACGACAGGTTCTCCGGGACCTAAGCCCGAGGTCTCCTCGTAAACCTGGATGGACGCACGGTCGCCGTGCATCTCAATGACCTCGCCGATCAGATTCATATTGGATACATGCACAACGTCAAACATGTTGCAGTCGCGCATACCTTCGGCGATAACCAGCGGACCGGCTACCTTCTTAATTACACCTGTACTCATAAATATCAAATCCTTTTGTATTAGTGGACAGGACAGAATTACCAATCAGGTGTGGGCGCAGCCCACCTTTAAATTCCTAATTCCTAATTCCTAACTCCTAATTATTCATTAAAAATGTCGCTGCCGACAGCTTTTTCGACTGACATTCTGACTGCCGACAGTCCCTCGCCCGTATTGCCCGATACGCCGGGTATCAGGATAATGGCGGGAGAAGGCTCGCTGCGGTATTTCGCGATCTCTTTATCCAGAAAGACAGCCGCCGCTTCGGTAACATAGATGATACCGTAATTGCCGCTTTGGCACAGC
>JAFRBD010000114.1 GCA_017405065.1 Ruminococcus sp.
TATATCGCTCCCGTTGTCGACAAGCAGTGCCCCGCGGGCGTATGTACGGATCTGCTCGAGTACACTATCGACAAGGACAGCTGCATGGCCTGCTCCCTGTGCTCCAGAAAGAGCCCGGTCGGCGCGATCTCCGTCACCGACTACATTCCCGAAGGCAAGAAGAGACCCGCCTTTGAGATCGATCACGCTAAGTGCATCAAGTGCGGCGCCTGCATGGATTCCTGTAAGTTCAAGGCAATCATCAAGGGTTAAGGAAGGAGAACCAACATGGAAATGCTTAACATCAAGATCAACGGTCAGGACTACACCGTTGAAAAGAATACGACCATTCTGGAAGCGTGCCATCAGTTCGGTATCAAGATCCCGACCTTGTGCTACCTGAAAGATATCAATGAGATCGGCGCCTGCCGTATGTGCCTGTGCGAGGTCAAGGGCGCCCGCTCCTTGGTCGCAGCGTGCGTATACCCCATCGACAGAGACGGCACCGAGATCTTCACCAACACTCCCGAGATCCGTCAGAATCGCAAGACCACCCTTGAGCTGCTTCTGTCTAACCACGACAAGAAGTGCCTGAGCTGCCCCAGAAGCGATAACTGCGAGCTGCAGCAGCTCTGCCTCGAGTACGGCGTAGACGAGCAGAAATACGCAGGCGCGGAGACCCACTATGAAGAGGATCATTCCACCCTGCACCTCGTCCGCAACAACAACAAATGTATCCTGTGCCGCCGCTGCGTAGCCGCTTGTAAAGAGCAGTACGTCGGCGTCATCGGGGCGATCAACCGCGGCTTCGACACTGCGATCGGCTGCGCGTTCGATATGCCTCTGGGCGACGTTTCCTGTGTCAGCTGCGGTCAGTGTACCGTCGTCTGCCCCACCGGCGCGCTGGTGGAGAACGACAACACCGCCGAGGTATTCAAGGCGCTTGCCGACCCGACCAAGCACGTTGTCGTCCATACCGCACCGTCCATCCGCGCGACCTTAGGCGAGTGCTTCGGCATGCCGATCGGCTCGCTGGTCACCGGCAAGATGGTCTCCGCCCTGAAGATGCTGGGCTTCGACAAGGTATTCGATACCAACTTCGGCGCCGACCTGACCATCATGGAAGAGGGCACCGAGTTCATCCAGAGAGTGAAGAACGGCGGCGTGCTGCCGATGATCACCTCCTGCTCACCCGGCTGGGTCAAGTTCTGTGAGCACTACTATCCCGATCTTCTCCCCCATCTGTCCACCTGCAAATCTCCGCAGCAGATGCAGGGCGCGATGATCAAGAGCTACTACGCCGAGAAAGCGGGCATCGATCCCCACGATATCGTGGTCGTATCCGTCATGCCCTGCGTCGCGAAGAAGTTCGAGATCCAGCGTGACGATCAGGGCCGCGACGGCATGCAGGACAACGATATCTCCATCTCCACCAGAGAGCTGGCGAAGATGATCAAGACCGCGGGCATCCAGTTCACCGACCTGCCTGACGGCGAGTTCGACTCCCTCATGGCGATCGGCTCCGGCGCGGGCACCATCTTCGGCGCAACCGGCGGTGTTATGGAAGCGGCTCTGAGAACCGTTGCCGACATCCTGACCGGCGAAGACCTCAAGCAGATCGATTACATCGAGATCCGCGGCACCGACGGCATCAAGGAAGCTACCTATGACGTAGCCGGCATGACCGTCAAGGTCGCCGTATGCTCCGGTCTGAAGAACGCGGCTGAGATCCTCGATAAGGTAAGAGCCGGCGAAGCCGACTACCAGTTCATCGAGATCATGTGCTGCCCCGGCGGCTGTGTCAACGGCGGCGGTCAGCCCATCCAGCCCGGCCACGTCCGCAACTTTGTCGATCTCAAGGCGCTGCGTGCCAAGGCTCTGTATCAGGACGACCTCAACCTGCCCTACAGAAAGAGCCACGACAACCCCGAGATCAAGGCGATCTACGCGGATTACCTCGGCGAGCCCGGTTCTCACAAGGCTCACGAGCTGCTGCATACCTCCTATGTAGCAAGAAAGAAGAATATCAACTGATATTGAATTGTAGCGTATAGATATACAGAAGCGCCCGGGTTTTTGCTCGGGCGCTTTCGTATGGTTTATCAGTTCAGAATTGATTCGTTCAGCTCAGCGGTCAACATGTGTTAATGAGTTGACTCTATCATAATACTGTCATGATTCACTAACCAATGCTACAGCTGGATCAGGTTCAGATCCTCTTTCTCGTCCGTGTACTCGTAATCGGGCTTGATCTCCGGCTGTTCCGACCACGGATTACGGATGATCGCTCCGTTGGGCGCGATCACGGTACGGTTATCGCCCGGCATAGGCACATATTCCGCCGTCGAGCCGGGATCGGGTACGGGAATGCCCGACGGATGGGCGCGCATGTCCCGATCCTCATTGTTTTCAACGCCGGATCCGTCTTTTACGCTGTGGGCATGTTCGCTGTGACGGCTTTCCGGCACATTCACATCGTAGTTGTCCGGCAGGCTGCCATCAGTATCGCTGTAATGCTTCGGCTGGTACTTCATATTTATCATCTCCCGACGATAGTATCAGCTATTTTTCTTAAAATATGCGAATCATCAAAAAACAACCTTTGTTTGTTTTCTTTGGTATCTTTGAAATCACTGAAAAATTGACAGGGAAACAAGCCTGTCCCTTGAGGGTAATGTCGCCAACTTAATCAAATCACACGTTTGAGTAGGGGCGAGCATTGCTCGTCCGCAGAATGACGGACATTTCATTTATCGAATTCGTCGGATAGGAAACAAAGGCTGCTGTCATCTCAATTAAAGCGACACTGACGACCGATGGGATCTCCCCGGGTGGGGCGGTGTCCGCAAAGCGGACAGAGGGGTGCCGTCTCCGGCTGAGGAACGTCCCTACGGAAGCAGGCATTTGCTCCACGGTTTTCAAGTATGTTCCTTAAGTTGACGACATTGCCTTGAGGGGCACTGCTCACTGCCCACTGTCCGCTGTCCGCTAAAAAACAAAAGCAGGTACCCTTTCGGATACCTGCGATTTTGTTTTTGAAGATCGATTATTTGATCTCAACCTCAGCGCCTGCTTCTTCGAGCTTAGCCTTGATCGCGTTAGCATCGTCCTCAGTGATGCCTTCCTTGACCGCCTTGGGAGCGCCGTCAACGAGAGCCTTCGCTTCCTTCAGACCGAGACCGGTGATCTCGCGAACAACCTTGATAACAGCGATCTTACCGGAGCCCGGAGACTTCAGGATAACGTCGAACTCAGTCTTGGCAGCGGCAGCTTCCTCAGCGCCGGCAGCAGGACCTGCAACTGCAACAGCAGCAGCGGCGGATACGCCGAATTCATCCTCAACAGCGTGTACGAGATCTGCGAGCTCGAGCACTGTGAGAGTCTTTAATTCTTCAATAATAGCAGTAATCTTCTCAGATGCCATTTTATTTTCCTCCAATTTTAAAGTAGTAATAGTTATTTGTTCAGGAGCGGAAAACCGCTTCATCAAGGCCCCCTTTTCTAAGGGGGCTGTCAGCTGACGCTTGCGTCACGCTGACTGGGGGTTGCAAAACAATGATTCATTATGCGTTTTTCAACCCTCCGCCACGGACACAAATGTCCGTGCCACCTCCCTTAGGAAAGGGAGGCTATGCCGCGAAATTATTCAGCGGCGGGTGCGTCCTCAGCAGCGGGAGCTTCCTCGGCGGGAGCCTCAGCAGGAGCCTCTTCGGCAGCGGGAGCAGCTTCCTCAGCGGGAGCTTCCTCGCCTGCCTTCTTAGCAAGACAAGCCTCGATACCGCCGTCGTCGACGATCGCCTGGATCGCGCGTGCAAAGGATGCGATGGGAGCCTGGAAGGCGCCCAGAACATTAGCCAACAGAACATCTCTGGTCGGCAACTTGGCAAGACTGTCGATCGTAGCTAAATCAACGACTTCACCGTCGAGATAACCGCCCTTGATCTCAAAAGTCTTGCTCTTCTTGGCGTAGTTAGCCAGAATACGGGCAGCAGCGGCATAATCCTCGTCGCTGGTAGCGAGAGCGGTGGTACCCTCAAGGGTGGTCTGCAGACCGGTCAGCTCAGCCTCCTCACAAGCGCGGGACAGCAGTGTGTTCTTGACGACGCTGTACTGTACGCCTGCTTCGCGCAGCTCCTTACGGAGAGCGGTATCGTCGGCAACATTGATACCCTTGTAGTTGACCAGAACACCTGTGACGGAGTTCTTTAAGCGGTCGGTCAGCTCAGCTACGATAGCCTTCTTCTGTTCTAAAACCTTAGCGCTCGGCAAATTGTTTCACCTCCGTGTTTTTTATCACTGAAAGAAACCTACGCCGACGATTGCCTTTCGGCATATTTCCTCCCGCTCTTCACAACCTGTCCTCGGAAGGAACAAATCCTTCCTGCGGAAAGTTGTTTGATCGAAAGCAAATCTGCTCAAAACACAATTCGCCTTCTCCGGCTTCTTTCAGTGTTTTGTTCCGGAATTTCGGAACGAGTCACGCAGTTCATAAAAACAGCCTCTCCTTTGCGAGGAGAGGCAGACAGTTACATAGTACGACCGAATCGGTCATGTAATGCTTCATCCTCGGCAGGCGGGTAAACCCATTATATCCATCTATCAATGTCAATGTCGGAGAAGTGTATTTCCTCTTTGTGGGATTCCCACATCGGGTCTTTGACCCTTCTCGGAATGACGTTGGTAACGGACACCTGCTGTCTTTAGAACAGCGATATTTATATCTTACTCTTACGAGTGAGATAACATTTCAAGCCTCCCTTTTCTAAGGGAGGTGCCCCGACAGGGGCGGAGGGTTGCCGCTTCGCGGCGGATGACGCTTCATATGAAAGAAACGCACAACCCTCAGTCAGCTTACGCTGACGGCTCCAAAGGTATGGGAGCCTAAGCATCCTTAAACGCCGAACTTGGTCGGGTTGATGCGAACGGACGGTCCCATGGTAGAGGTGACCGCGCAGCTCTTGATATACTGACCCTTTGCGGCAGCGGGCTTCGCCTTGACGATAGCGCCCATGAGAGTCTCGAGGTTCTCCTGGAGCTTCTCGGTACCGAAGGATACCTTTCCGATCGGGCAGTGGATGATGTTGGTCTTGTCGAGACGATACTCGATCTTACCGGCCTTCGCCTCTTTGATGGCTCTGCCGATATCGGGAGTAACGGTACCCGCCTTGGGGTTAGGCATCAAGCCTCTCGGGCCGAGGATACGGCCCAGACGGCCTACCAGACCCATGCAGTCGGGGGTAGTGATCAGAACGTCGAAGTCCATCCAGTTCTCCTGCTGGATCTTCTGCGTCATGTCCTCAGCGCCTACATAGTCTGCGCCGGCTTCCTGTGCGATCTTCTCATTCTCGCCCTTGCAGATTGCGAGGACGCGGACCTTTTTACCGGTACCGTTGGGAAGTACGACAGCGCCGCGAACCTGCTGGTCGGCGTGACGGGAGTCGACGCCCAGCTTTACATGAAGCTCTACGGTCTCGTCAAACTTAGCGGTAGCAGTCTTGATGACGGTGTCCAGAGCCTCGGTGGTATCATAAAATTTCGTTCTGTCAACGAGCTTAGCCGCGTCGACATATTTCTTACCGTGTTTCATATCTTTCCTCCATAATTAGGTGGTCAAGCGGATGATCCTCCCACCCGGATGTTGTAGTTAATGATGTTATGGGATATCCGTCCCGGCAGAATCACTCTGCAGAGCTTCATTCCCACAAACTAACCACTGGTCACTAACCACTGGTCACTGTTTTAGTCGACGACCTCGATACCCATCGAACGAGCGGTACCCATGATCATAGAGGTAGCGGTCTCGATGGAAGCGGCGTTGAGATCCTTCATCTTCTGCTCAGCGATCTGCCGGCACTGTTCCTTGGTGATCTTGGCGACCTTCTTCTTGTTGGGCTCGCCGGAAGCGGTCTCGATACCGCAAGCCTTCTTGATCAGGACAGGTGCAGGCGGAGTCTTTGTGATAAAGCTGAAAGAACGGTCTGCGTATACGGTGATGACAACGGGGATGATCAGTCCGATGTCGTTCTTGGTGCGCTCGTTGAATTCCTTGGTAAAGGAAACGATGTTAACGCCGTGCTGACCCAGCGCGGGGCCTACAGGCGGAGCCGGAGTCGCTTTTCCGGCAGGGATCTGTAACTTGATTAATCCTGTTACTTCCAGAGCCATTGTTATTTCCTCCTATATTCGTGGTAGATGGCGGAGCATGAGATTTACTCCTCCCACAA
>JAFRBD010000115.1 GCA_017405065.1 Ruminococcus sp.
GCACCCGCGGCGGTTACATGTTCAAGTTCGAGACGGTCGGCGAAGCTCCGACAGAAGATCCCGACACGCCCACCGAAGAGCCTCAGCCCACTGAGGAGATCGAGACCATCACCGTGAAGTTCACCGACGCGATGAACTACGGCGACGTGAACGTATACTACTGGCCGAACGGCGGCGCATGGCCGGGCAAGGCAGCGACCGAGATCGAGACCAACGAGTTTGGTCAGAAGGTCTATGAGGCAGTCGTACCCGCAGACGTTGAGGGCATCATCTTCAACGGCAACGGCAGACAGACTGTAGACATCACCGAAGGTATCGCGGACGGCGCATGGTGGTACACGGTAGAAGAGACCGATGAATCCGGTCACAACTACGTCAACCTCGTAGGCGAAGAACCCACCGAGGCAGAGCCTACCGAGATCGTTACACCGACCGAGGCAGAACCCACTACAGTTCCCGAGGTGAGTGACTACTATCTGGTCGGCACCATGAACGATTGGGGAATCAGCGACGATTACGTTCTGTTCAGAAATACCTCTGCCGATACGGAAGAGTACTACCTCAAGATTGACCTCACTACCGATACCCAGTTCAAGGTTGTCGGCCTTGATGGTAACAAGCCTGTTTGGTATCCGAGCGGCATGGGCAACAACTACGGCGAGAACGGCGAGATCACCGCAAACGGCACTTACACCGTTTACTTCCGTCCGAAGGCTGACGGTGGTGAAGACTGGTTCTACAACGTGATTTATGTTGCTCTTGATACACCCGCTCCCACCGAGGCTGAGCAGCCCACCGAGGCAGAGCCCACCGAGCCTGCTCCGGAAGGCGACTACTATGTTGTCGGCAATATGACCGGATGGAACATCGACGCTGCAAACAAGCTCGAAAAGAACGATGAGGCTGATGTTGAAGAGTACACCATTACCCTGTCCCTGACCACCGAAGATCAGTTCAAGGTCGTATACTCAGTGGACGGCGTTGAAAAGGATATCTGGTTCCCGGACGGCATGGGCAACAACTACGGCGAGAACGGCGAGATCACCGCAGACGGCACCTATGACATCTACTTCCGTCCGAACGGCGACGGCATCGCAGAGTGGTTCTACAACGTGATCTTTGTGGTACTCCATGAAGAGCAGCCTACCGATCCCGAGCAGCCTACCAACCCCACCGAACCCACTGTAAGATATTTGGTCGGCGACGCAGATAATAACGGTAAAGTCACTTCGACGGATGTTACGATCCTTCAGCGTTATCTTATCCGTATGAACGTCAATGTCGATACTGATATCATGATCAGAAACTGCGACTTTAACAAGGACGGAAAGATCACATCGCCCGAGGTCACCTTCATCCAGCGCAAGCTTGTCCATATGGAGGTACCTTATCCGATCGGTGAATGGGTCGAGGAATGATCGTTTGATTCGGATTTGATTTCGGTTCGTTCTGCAAAGGATCGAATTATCAAAAATGAATAGACAGTACCCCGAATAGGGGATCCCGCTGCAGAAGTTTCTCTTTTGCAGCGGGATTTTTTTCGGAAATCATTTACAAGTCCGGCAAAATAAGGTATAATCAATATGGATTAGTATTGATTGTATATATTGATCAGATTATGAAACGACAGAGGGAGGAGTTCTCATGAAAAAGAAGATGCGAAGAAATCTGTTTGCCGTTCTTGCCGTTCTGCTGACGGCAGTGATCCTGTTCGGCACGACAGCTTCCGCTTATGCGGATGTGAACGGTTTCCGTTTGTATCGCGGTACTTTCCGCTATACCGGTAACGAAGATACTTTCTATTACAGCGACGGCTATTTCAGTATTTCCGGCTGTGAGAAAAACGAGCATCTCAGGACGATGTCCGCCGCGATGGCGTTTTCTGTCTTCGGTACCGCCCCGCAGGATACGCTTGATCTAATGACGGATATCGGTATGGAACCCGACAGCGTCGTGATGGAGGATATCGTATGGGGCACTCCCGATACTATCGGTACCGTGATCGCGAAGAAGAAAATCAAGGATACGTCGTTGATCGCCGTGGCGATCCGCGGCAATGATTATGCCGGAGAATGGGCGAGCAATGTACTGGCAGGCGAGGAGGGCGACGCTGCGGGCTTTGCCGCGGCAGCCGCGAAGGTGTCTGAAAGGATACAGACATATTTAAGCGAGAATGATATTTCCCAGGCGAAGATCTGGGTCGTCGGTTACAGCCGCGCGGGCGGCGTCGCGAATCTGGTCGGCAAAGCGATGAACGAGGATCCCGCTTCGTTCTGCACCGATAAAGACAATATATATGTATATACCTATGAGGCGCCCCGCTGCTCGGCAGATGCTGCCGTGTATCCCAATATCCATAACATTTTCGATGTCAACGACCTTGTTCCGCATCTGTATCCCGAGAACTGGGGTCTTCACCTCAACGGCGTACAGGAAACAATCGGCGATCCCGATGATACCGTGATGGCGGCATATTTTAATCTTTTTACTCAAGGCTATGTCAAAAATATCGAAGAAAGACCGAAAAATGAGTTTTTGAAAAGTTTTGAGACGTTTTTGAGCGCGACGTACAGTCGAGAGTCGTATGCGGTGGATGTTCAGCCGTATTTTAGTTCCCTGTGTGAAATTTGTCTGGGTAAAACGTGGGAACAGCGCACGGTGTTGCTCAGCTATCTTACCGAGGTAGGCGAGATGGTAAAGAATGATCCCGATCTGGATCCGATTATCTTGAATACTTTGAGCAATCCCACGAGCCAAGAAAACATCGACGCGATCAGCGAGTTGATCTCCGAAAATATGAATGCAGCTAAAGAGACCGTCGATCCGCCGTTTTCCGACGAAGAATATTTGACCGTCCAAGAATCCGTAAAGCCTCTTGTCACTGTCTTTCTGACTCTGGCTGAAAAAGATAAAACCTATTCCGAAATTAACAGCAACGGGAAAAAGGTCGGTTACTGCTTTTACCACCTTGTCACCCTGTTCGCCAACATCAAGGAGTTCATCCTGCCGCACCTCAATACCAATGTGTTTGAGCTTCTCAAAAAACAGGATTCCTACTACACCGCCGGCGTGCGGATCTGGCCCGGCAACGTGTCGGTAGGGGAGAACTGCTATACCTATGCCGAATACGGCGGCCCGCTGGAAAACATGGCGCGCGATTTCGGCTGCTTTACGGAGGACGATATCGCCGTATGGAAAAACGGCTATGATCTGCGGATCGATACCGTGCTGACCGAGATGGATGTTGAGACAGGCTCAGAGCTTTGGTTCAGAGCGGCGGGCATGGTCGACAAGAGCATGAACATCGATCGGTTCTTTGACGCGTCGATGACCAAGACCGTCGGCTTCCGTACCTCTCCCGCAGGGATGGTAAAGCTTAAGGAAAACGACTGTTACATCACCATCCCTTACGAGTTTGCGAAAAAATGCTACCGCTTGGCGGTGGTGCAGGTGACCGAGCACAGCGCTAAAAAGATCGACAGCAAGATCGTCAAGACCGAAAGCGGCGACGTCGAACTGCACTTTAACGCCGACGTTCCCGCGATCTACGCTTCTGCGTTTGACGATCACCGCTGGTATACCAGCGGTGACGTCGACAGGGATCAGAACGTCACTGCTCTGGATGTTACCCATCTCCAGCGTTATCTGGTAAAAGCCGAGGCTTTTGATGATTTCCAGCGTCTTGCCGCTGATGTCGACGGCGACGACAAAGCGACCGCGATCGATGTGACGTGGATCCAGCGCAGTCTCGTGCATATGGACGTACCGTATCCGATCGGTGAGTAGATCGTCCGGGCTGAGAATGTCTGATTGAATATGATGTATTATCGGGGACTGCCGAACGGCAGTCCCCTTTTGTTTTTTTGATAAGTTTGACCATCAATCAGCTCTGCGGCTGCCTGCAGTTCAGCGTTTGTGAAAAAATATAAATAGTTACAAAAATTAAACCAGTTAATTCTAATTAAGAAATATAATTACCGCAGTTTTTGTTATGATTGAAAAGGCGAATAAGCAAAATGGCTTTTTATAGAAAGCAGTAGAATGCAGTGAATGAGGTATTTGTTCATTTTCACAAAGATTTTATATTTGTGTGAATGATTGATAATAATACACAATCAATTTCCTGAGAATGAAGAAAAGCGGCTCAGTGTGCTTGTGCTGTTCATTTGAGGGGAAAATCTAAAGAAAGGAAGATGGTAATTATAAACAAGTTTACAGCAAAATGGTTTCGTCAAGAGAAAAGTAAGAAACCGTTTGTAAAGGTGCTGGCAGTTGTCATGGTATTGATCATGCTCGTATCCGTCGTGGCGTTTGCTGTTCCCACCATTTCGGCGAGGCAATGCTCCTCCTACTTTACTCATCAGGAAACGATCTATATCGATATCACTGCTCTTCCCGGTTGGGATACAAACGACAATCCCAAAATCAGAGTTTACTCCTATTACGGCAACACGAATGATGATTGGAACGTCGAAAACAACAGAGCGGATTCCGGGTGCTATAACAACACATGTTTTCAAAATGCGATCAATCCGACCAAGATTTCCGACCACCTGTACAGCTTCAACATCCAAGGTAATGAGGTCGGCTATGTCAAGGTGATGCGTTTGGATTCCGGAATGAACTCCTGTTGGAACAGTACCGGCTTTGTGTATAGCGAAAACCGCTCCGGTTCACAGAACTGCATCAAGATCACAGGCTGGGATAACAGCTACCAGTGGACGACCTATTCCGCCGGCGGAGGTTCCGGTTACCACGAGGTGACAGCTGTACCTGATGCGGCCACCATTACAAACAACTCAAGCATTTTCCCCATTGACGCGACATTTTATGATTACTACACCGACAATGAGGTTTCATACGGCTGGGGCAATATCAATTATGTGAACAGCCACGGCGATTGGGAGCCCTATACGACCTTGAACAACAAGATCGCCGCGGCAAGCAGCGGCGTCAATTACCCGATGTATTTCGGCAACTTCTTTGACAAGGATGACGGATACACCGGCGCGGGTTCCTCTAACATGGTGAACTTCTCCAACTGGGTCAACAACTCCGCTCGTCTGGGCGGAACGCACAAATCGATTGTGGGTCTGACCGGTACTTCGCTGGTTGACGACGATCTGGTATATGCAGCCGAAGGCGGCGGCAACAGCAGCGTCAAGGTTCCGTTCTTTGACAAGTCGTTCCTGCAGAACAACGGCGTCGGCTCTGTTGTCAATACCAAGTTCCCGATGCGCAAGGTGACGACTAACGGTATCACTACCTACGTGTTTGACAGCACAGGCGCTAACGATAACGCGTGGTTCAGCGCTGATCGCGAAACCATGTATTACGGTCAGGGTACTTCGAAAGGTGCAAAAGACGCGCTCTGGTACTATTCCAATCCTCAAGCGGCAAGCGGCTATGGCTTCTTCCCGTTTGACTCTGCCAGAGGAGCGGATAAAGAAGCGCTTAACTTCGCCTTTGGTATGCGCGTAGATATTCCGTTCAACCTCGGCGGTGACGAAGGTCACTACGGTCAGATCAAGGGCACCAACGGCTCTTATTCCGATCAGAAATTCACCTTCACCGGCGACGATGACGTTTGGGTCTACATCGACGGCAATCTGGTTCTTGACCTTGGCGGCGACCATCAGAAGGCAGAAGGTTCCATCAACTTTGCCGGCGGCAGAGGAAGGGGTACCGTGTCGGTCACCTATGGTTCCAACACCTTGAACAACGCCACCAGAAACACAAGCTTCTCAATTAATAACTACGATCCGACAGTGGAGCACACACTGACGATGTTCTATGTTGAGAGAGGTATGGTTGAGTCCAACTTGAGCTTTGACTTCAACTTTGCTCCGATCGGCAACGAACTGATCGTTGATAAAACCGTCAACACGGCAAACCTCAATAACAGCACTGAATTCAGAAATGCTGTAGCTGCTGCGGATACCTTCAGCTTCAACCAGCCTACCGCAAACGGTAAGCAGAGCTCCAAGGGCACGATCAGCAACAGCACTTATACATTAAAGAATGCCGAGTATATCAGCTTTAAGGATCAGTTTGAGGTTCCGACCGATATGACTGTGACCGAAAGCTATACCGGCAGCATCCTCAGCTACGACACGACATGGAAAGCGGTCGACCTGGTTCTTAAGGGCAAGGGCTATTCCGAGTCCGACTATACCATCGGCATCGGCAGCGGCACGGCGTCCAGCTTTACCTATCAGACGCTGGATACTTCTTCCGATTTTGCGATGACGCGAGTTCAGCTGTCCTATGTCAACACCCCGCAGGTCGGCTCCTTCAGCGTTAAGAAGGAGATGGCGCCGGATACCGTGGTTTCCGCGGACAAGACCTTCCCCGCTACGATCTATCTGAAGCTCAAGGACAGCGGCAGCTTTACGCCGTATACCTTAGTGGACGATGCTGGCAACACCTGCACCGGCGGTCGGGTCGATCTCGTACCCGGCGAGACTATCACTTTCAGCGGTATCCCTATCGGCACGCGCGTTTATGTAGTGGAGGACGACGATCCCGGGTACACGCCCTTCTACTCCCATACGGTGGATGACCCTTATGTTGTCAGCGAAACGGATACGGGTATTACGATCGTCAATACAGAAACGCCTGTCGGCAATATAGTTAGCGCTGCGGTAGAAGGCTGTAAGACTCTCGACCTCAGTCCTTACACCGGCGATCTGTTCACCTTTAAGCTCAACGGCGTTGCGCGTTATGAGGGAGACGATGAGAAATACATCGACACCTCAGATACCGAACTGACGACTGCACAAACCGATTCGACCGGCAAATTCTCTTTTGATCTTACGTTTGATAAAGTGGGCGTTTATCGCTATGTCATGAGCGAGGATATGAGTGTCTTGTCCGGTACGGATTATGCGACAGACTTTGAAGATAATACCCAGAAATATCTGGTTGTGATCGAGGTTTCTAGGCAGGTCAACTCCTACGGACCTTATCTGGAGCTTGAGGGACCTTATTACCTACCGTTTACGGGGACTGCGCCTTCTTCGAGCGATTTCGCGAACTATAAGACAGCCGGCTCTCTCGATCCGCTGACGTTTGATAACACCAGCAAAACGGGTCAGATCCGTATTGAAAAAGCGAATCAGAAGGGACAGGCAGTCAACGGCGTTATTTTCGGCGTATATAAGGTTCCTGCCGATCTCGAGACCAGCGCTGCGTATATGGCGATGACCGATGAGGAGAAGTATGACCATATCATGACCTATGATCTGGTTGACGAAAAGGGCACCGGTACCGATTACGGCTTTGATAACGGCGTCACCGAGATCACCGATCTGCCGATCTTTGAAGACGGCTTTGTTCCCGGCTCCGGCGATACGCCCCGGTATCAGCATTACGCGCTGATCGAAACATTGTCCGACTATGCGTCTACGGCGGGCACGAGCAATGAGAACGCCACATACAACCTCAACAAGACGGTTCAATTTTTCTCGTTCCCCATGGACGGCGACGACGGCCCTCAGTATCACTGTACCTATCAGTACGTCAACGGCGTATTGAAGGCTCCGAATACCGCAGGCTCCGGCATGACCCTGTTCAAGACGATCGGCTGGCTGATCGCGGGTCTGGCTGTTGCTTCTTTGGGCGGTTATCTGATCTTCGGCAAGAGATCGAAAAAGCGTAAACCGGCTAAACATTTCGCAAAATAATCATTGATCACAGCGTTATGCTTTCTGACAAAAAACGCTGTATAGAAAATACTGAATTATATTTTATTAAAAGGAGATTTAAACATATGAAATCCGTTAAGAGAATCCTCTCCGTAGCTGTAGCGGTTCTTCTGATCGCTGTCATGATGATCCCCGCAGTTTCTGCTGCTGACTACACATTTACCTTAAAAACAACCAAGCCCGGCTATGAGTTTACTGTTTATCCTCTGGCTACACTGAATGCGACCACCGGCGCGTACGAAGTGGCTTCTACCGTTACCGATGAAACTGTGAAGAGCGCGATCCTCGCAAGCAGCGACAGCACTGCTGCTCTGCGTGACGCCTGCAAGGACTCCACCGGTCTCGGTTCCGGTCTTTCGGACAAGTTCGTTTCTTCCGCATCTAATACCTCAAAGACCTATACTGTTGACGCCGGTATCTACTATGTCAAGTGTACCGATGTTCCCGTTAACAACAAGGAAATCGTAAATGAATCCATCGTCGTTCTTCCTTACAAGGAAGGCACTCAGATCAAGAACAGCCTGACCATCGATTATGATACCAACGGCAAGATCAAAGAACTGGGCGAGCCCGGAGTGGAGAAGGATTTCTCCATCGACGGCGCTCTGACCAAAGATGACCAGACCTTCGGCTCCGATGATGTCATCACCTACGTTCTGACCGCAGATGTTACCGGTTCCACTGCCAACAAGCTGGCGTCCTACATCATCACCGATACCATGGGTACCGGTCTTGACCAGAGCGAACAGAGCATCAACATCACAAGCGTTGTTCTGAAGAACGGCTCCAACACTACTGATCTTGCTTATGAGAAGGTAACCACCGGCATCGGCGGCGCTACCTTCGGCGTATCCATCGATGCAACTGAGCTGGATAAGAACGATTTCTACGCTACCGGTAACCAGGTTGTCGTTACCTACACCACCAAGCTGGCTTCCGACGCTCCCGTCAACACCATCATCCCCAACACCGACGCTCTGATCTACAGCAACGGTTCCGATACCAAGACCATCCCCGGCAACACCGTTAACGCAAAAACCTACAAGATCGATGCGTTGAAGATAGACGCTTCTACCCAGGCTACGCTTTCCGGCGCTGTGTTCACCCTCTACAAGGAGGACGGCACCACCGTGATCGCTACCGCTACATCCGGTTCTAACGGCAAGGCTGATTTCGGCAAGCTCCTGCCCGCAGGCACTTATGTTGTTAAGGAGACCGGCGCTCCCGAAGGCTACAACCTCAACAGCACTCCTCAGACAGTTGTTCTGCCCGATGAAGCCAACGGCAGCAGCCCTGTGACCGTAACGATCGAAGATACCAAGGCTAAGCTGCCCGAGACCGGCGGCAACGGCACCATGATCTTCACCATCGTCGGCGGCAGCCTCGTACTGCTCGCAGCTGCTCTGTTCATCGTTGTGATGAAGAAGAGAAGCTCCGCGAAGTAAGCTGTCCATTCAAATAACCGAATTCATGAAGGGAGTCCGCAGGGGCTCCCTTTTTGCGCGCATTATTCCGTATACCGTTTTTATGTTGATTATACATATATAGAGCAGTGTATTGTTATCAAAACGTTTACAGGATAGCGATTGATTTCGTGTGAGGTATGTATTATAATGTAATAGCTAAAAATTCAATGAGGAATACAGCTTGATATGAAACGATATTTACCGATTATTGCGATTGTTTTGATTTTTTTGATTGGCTTAGGCGTGCTTTGCTATCCGCTTGTCAGTTCCGTTATCAACAATATCGGTATTCGCAATGAAGCAAAAATCGCCCATCAAACCGCAGAGAATATGGAGCCCGAGGAGATCACGGATCTGTTTGAAGAAGCAGACAACTATAACAAAAGCCTGCTCAACACCGTCATCCTGACCGACCCTTTTGATGAAGAAGCCTATGCCGCCGTGACACAGCATTATGAAGAAACCTTCAACACGGGCGGCAACGGACTGATCGGCTTTATCGATATCCCGAAGATCAACGTCTATCTGCCGATCTACCACGGCACCTCCACCGAGGTGCTCGAGCGCGGCGCGGGCCATCTGGAAAACACTGCGTTTCCGATCGGCGGCAAAGATACCCACAGCGTTATCTCAGCTCACTCCGCCTTTCCTACCGAGACTTTTTTTGATTATCTTACCGATATGAAAGAGGGCGACCGCTTTTATATCCATGTGCTGAACCGCACCCTGACCTATCAGGTGGATCAGATCAAGGTCGTTTTGCCTGACGATACTCACGATCTGTACGTGGAAGAGGGCAGGGATCTGGTTACGCTGCTGACCTGCACCCCCTATACCATCAATACCCATCGACTGCTGGTCAGGGGAGAACGCGTGGAGGATACGGATCCCGGAGAAGTCAGCTCCGTTTCAACCGGCTCCGATCACTTCTTCATCCTCGGCTACAAGATCACCTATGTCGCGGCGGTGTGTGTGATCGCCATGTTCCTGTTGTTGGTGAGCGGGACGGTGTTCGTTATTCTGCGGCTTAACAAAAAGCGCGCTCCTCAACGGTCGGCGACAGAAAAGGACGGTGACGGCAGTGAGTAAGGGCGTTAAGAAAAAGTGGAAGCGCTGGCAGAAGATCACGGTTGCCGCTGCCTGTGTGCTCCTGCTCGCGGGCGTCGGCTTCCTGCTGTTCCCGACAGTCTCCAACTTCATCGGACAGAAAACAGCGGATTCTGCCGTCAAAGCCTTTGACGACGCCGTCGAGAACATCACCGAGACTATCACCGCTGAGGACGGCGCGGAGATCTCTTCACTGAAAGAGGCGAAGGATCACGGCATGGTCGATCGGGACGGACTCCCTGTCGATGAGGTCAGGGAGGAGGGCGGCAGGATCGTCTACGGTTATCGTATCCTTTACAAAAGCGACCTCGACCGCCTTTTCGCCGACAGCCTCGCCTATAATGAGATGCTTCTTTCCGGTCAGGGAACACAGGACACGATCCAATACAACAAGCCGGTTTTCGACCTGTATGATTACGGTATCGGCGATGATATCTATGCCTATGTCACGATCGACGCGATCGATATGCGTCTGCCGGTCTATCTCGGCGCGGATGAATCAGTCCTTTGCTCCGGCGCCGCGCATCTGTACGGCACCTCGCTGCCGGTAGGGGAGGGCAGCTACAATTGCGCGATCGCCGGTCATACGAATTATGTCGGCAGGATCTTTTTTGACAACCTCAAAAAGCTCGGGATCGGCGACACAGTACAAGTTACCACTTACTGGGATACGAGGGAATATGAGGTGATCGATTACAAGATCGTCACGCCCGATGTGACCGACGACCTGCTGATCCAAAAGGACAGGCAGCTTTTGACGCTGATCACCTGTATCTGGCAGGGACGCGGCTCGGAATTCGACCGTTATATCGTCACCTGCGAGCGCAAAAAACAGTAAAGACAGCAAAGAAAACACAGGTGTTTTCAAGGGTTTACCGCATGCGGTATCTCTTTGTCGTCAAAATTCCGTAAACGATACGCAAAAGAAAAGGCGCCTTTTATGCATTAGTTACAAAGTTATTTCGACTTTGTTAATTTTGTACATTTTATTGCAAAAATGTAATCTCAGAATCGGTGCTTTACCTATATTTTAGCAAAATATTCTATTGACATTAACGATTCGAGCGATTATAATAAAACTCGTATAAGAGCAGGGACGGGTTATCTGCGCCCTCTTGTGCGGCGGCGCACCTGCGGTCATTCTTACTCTTGTACGGAAGGCGATTTCAAATCCCGGTTATCGCTTTGACGCTGATACGGGATTGAAATATACAATTCCGCGGCGCGAGTACAACGCTGCGGCAATCAGACCTCGGACAAGGTTAAATGTCTCCGGTACGATACGGATCGCGGGAATCCGTGATACCCGGATGAAACCCCTCCCGCAAATCATTTGAAAGGAGCTTGGTCATGAACAAGCGAATCTTATCTATCTTGCTTTGTTTACTGCTGGTTGCTTCCTTGCTGGTAATGGCCGTACCCGCAAACGCTGCAGAGGATCTGCAGATTAAAGTAACCGCAGATAAAACAGAAGCAAAACCCGGTGATACCGTTAATTTCGAGATCACCTTCGGTCCGACCCAGAATCTCGGTCTTTTCGCGATTTTGGTGTCCGTTCCCTCCGGTCTGACCGTCGTTTCCGGTTCCCCTGCGGTTACCGCCGACGCAAAGGCACAGTTCAACCCCATCGACTTTACTGAGTCCACCATGATGCTCACAGGTTACAACCCCAACAACTACCAGGGCGACAGCACCCTGAGCGTTGCTACTTTCAGCTGCACCGTAGACGATGACGCTACCGGTACTCTGACTGTTGAGCTGAGCGATGACGGCGGAATCGGTGATTCCGTAGCCGGTGAGGAGATCCCCTATGAGTTCACCAACGCATCCGTTGAGATCAAGCAGGGTGAGGTTCAGCCCACTGAGGCTCAGCCCACCGAAGCTCAGCCCACCGAGGCTCAGCCCACCGAGGCTCAGCCCACCGAAGCTCAGCCCACCGAGGCTCAGCCCACCGAGGCTCAACCCACCGAGGGTCATGTACACCATGGCACTTTCGTTGAGCAGGTAGATCCTACTCCCGAAAAGGACGGCGTAAAGGCTCACTGGGAATGCGATTGCGGCAAGCTTTTCCTCGACGAGGCTTGCACCCTCGAGACTACCATGGAAGCGCTCCTTATTCCTTACGTAGCTCCCACTGAAGAGCAGCAGCCCACCGAGGAGCAGCAGCCCACCGAGGAGCAGCAGCCCACCGAGGCAGAGCCCACTCAGGCAGAGCCCACCGAAGAGCAGCAGCCCACTGAGGAGCAGCAGCCCACCGAAGAGCAGCAGCCCACTGAGGAGCAGTTGCCCACCGAAGAGCAGCAGCCCACCGAAGAGCAGCAGCCCACTGAGGAGCAGCAGCCTACCGAAGCTGAGCAGCCCACCGAAGCTGACCAGCCCACCGAAGCTGACCAGCCCACTGAGGGCGAACAGGCTACCGAGGCAGTTGTAGAGCCCACCAAGGCTCCCGCTACTCCGGATCAGTCCACTAAGGATCAGTCCTCCACGAAGGACACCGCTACCAAGGACAGCGCTTCCGGCACTGCTAAGACCGGCGACAGCACCCATATGTATCTGTGGCTGCTGATCATGCTTGCTTCCATGGCTGGCGTAGCTGTAGTTCTGTACACAGCTAAGAAAAAGGGAATATTCACGAAGTAATTAAGTAATATTCGCTAACCCTGAACAAATGGGCGGCGACGGGTTTCCGCCGTCGCCCTGATGTTTTTGGTATTGAGTTTTCAGCCTATGCTGAAGATTGAATACTGAGAACAGTAAGCTTTCCCCTTGATGGGCAATATTGACAGCATAAGACATCCTAAAGAGGAGCGCGAACGGATATGTTCCCTCGTCAGAGAGGGCGCTGAAAGACAGCTGCTCCTCAACAGCTCGTCTTTTATGGCTTTAACGCCCTCCCGTGATCGGCGTCACTCGGTGAAACGCTTCCATCATACTGTATTTCAAGCGCTGCGGCGCTATTTTTATATAAAGGATTGATTTTATGAGCAATTATACGTCCAAACATTCTTCCGATAAATCCCGTTCCGGAAAAGACGGCGGCGCCAAGAAGAAGCAAAAGATCCTGATCATTGTGATCATTTGCGTTCTGGCGGTCATCATCGCCGCTGCGCTGATCTTCATTTTCGTACCCGGCGCTGAGTCCGGCGTTTCCGGCATTTTCGGCGGCAAGCCCGCTTATGTGCCCGAGACCCAGGATGTTACCACCAACATCACCCCTTATTATAATGACGGTATTCTGCCGACCTCCTCCGACCGCCATGATATCACGGTTATTTCCGGCGGCGGCGCGAACGGCGGCGATTTCTACGGCACGTGGAAGATGAACGACCACGATACCTATATTTTTGACGGTCTCGGCAGAGGCATCTTCCTCGCTGTCAATAAAGACGGCGGCATCGACTTCAAGTATACGTTTTTGTACAGCGCCCAGGACGGCGTGCTTGGGATCGACTATGACGGCGCGAACGGCGCAGACCAGGAGTACAGCTATACGATCGACGGCGACAAGATGAGCTGGACCCGTGCCGGTCAGACCTACACTTTGGAAAAGGTTGAAGAGGAACAGTGAAACACGCGATAGATCCTCCTGTAAAGAAAAGTAAAAAGGGCAAGGCTGTCGTACTGATTATCCTTTTTGTGTTTATCGTCGGCTTTATCATCGGCGCCGTTATGCTGACCCTGACGCTTCTGAACGCCGCGCGCGAGCAGGATACCTTCAATGAGCTGGCTGAAATGGTGCAGGATACCGACGAAAAGGATGATGAAGGCGCGCTGAGAAAATATGACGAGCTGTATAAGAAGAATCCCGATTTCTTCGGCTGGCTGAAGATCGAAGGCACCAAGATCGATTACCCCGTGATGTATACTCCGCATGATTCGGAGTATTATCTTCACCGTGATTTCTACGGCAACTATTCCGACAGCGGTATGCTGTTCATTGACGGCGACTGTCCCAAGGACGGTAACTATTATCTGATCTACGGTCATCATATGAACAACGGTTCCATGTTCGGCGAACTGCCTAAATATGCTGACAAGGATTATTACGAGGAGCACAAGACCGTATTCTTCGATACCCGCTATGAGCTGCGTGATTATGAAGTGATCGCCGCCTTTTACGCCAAGGCGTATCCCAAGGGAGAGGAAGAGGGCTTTTGCTACTACACCTACAAGGACTTGACTTCTCCCGAGCAATTCAACGAGTATGTCGCCAATGTGAAGGCGATCGCGATCTATGAGACGGGCGTCACTCCCGTTTACGGCGATGAGCTGATCGCGATGTCTACCTGTAACTACCACACCGCCGACGGCAGGTTCGTTGTGGTGGCGCGCAGGATCAAGGACGCTTTCGATCCGACGGAAAAAGACTAACAATACTTTGCGGCTCTTCCTCGCATTTGCTCAATGCTATTAAGTTAAGGAAGGCTCCTTTTGGGAAAAGGAGCTGTCGCCTGTTGGCGGCTGAGGAATTGTATCAATTGACCGAGCGTCATCGAGATACTGTTTCCTTAAGGTAACGGGAATCGAACCACAACCGCCGATAATGAGTTGTTATCAGTCTTTATCGGCTTATCGTCGATCGCAACCCGTCAGGGTTACTCCTCCTCTGCACCGAAAAATCCTTGAAAACAATCTCATTCTCGGTGCGA
>JAFRBD010000116.1 GCA_017405065.1 Ruminococcus sp.
AAGAGAAGTCGGCAGCGGAGTTATCGCCACATAGCCCGCATCGTTCCAGTCGATATCGTAGCGCATCTTGTCATCTGTAAAGTCCGGGCCGCCGGTCATCTGATAATTTCCGCTCTCAGTCTTATGGAATCCGAATCTGACCCCGTAGCCCCTCGGCGCGGCTTCGCAGATGCGCACGCCCTTGATGTCCCATGATGGAACGTCAGGAGCGTTCACATTCAGTATGGTCCTTGGGCTGATCCTGTCCGACATCTCCATCAGCTGCGGCAGCATCCCAAGCATGTAATCGAAGTGGCTCGCCTTATGGCTGCCTGCGGAAAGAGCGATCGACCTTATATTGTTGATGGCTCCCTCTCTGGCTCCCGCGATTGTACCCGAATAGTAGGCCGCGAGGCCCGAGTTGTATCCCAGATTGATGCCGCTGATGACATAATCCGGAGTGATCCCCAGTTCATCTCTCAGATAATCTATCGCCCACATGACGCAATCGGCCGGGGTGCCGTCAAGCACCCACGCGGCGACAGCGCCCTTCACGTCGCGCTCTTCCGGAGTCACCTCGCGCATGAAGGTGATGCTGTGGCTCTTGCCGCTCTGCTGCTCCTTAGGCGCCACGACGTAAACGTCGGCATGCTGCGCCAGAGCTTCCACAAGTATCGTGAGACCGTGTACATCTATTCCGTCGTCATTCGTTACAAGTACTTTTACCATTTCGTTTTCCTTTGCTGTATTTGTCAGCCGTTCTGTATATGTCAGCTGTTCCGTATCTATTTTGCAGCTTCGAAGGCAGCCCCGTCAGTCGTCCGTACGTCTCCATTCGAAAGAACGAATATTCCTTCTACGCCATCCGTATTCTTTATAAGCTCCATGCCCTCCGCCGAGCCTTTGATCAGACAGGTGGTGCTGAGCGCATCTATGTCTGCCGAATGTCCTTTATCAGCGATGAGCGTCACCGCGTCAAGATCCGTCTCCACCGGCC
Source organism: Ruminococcus sp. (assembly GCA_017405065.1). GTDB lineage: Bacteria > Bacillota > Clostridia > Oscillospirales > Acutalibacteraceae > Ruminococcoides. Next base: position 977 of record JAFRBD010000116.1, read on the forward strand.
AGCCGGTCTTCGTATCCAATATATGATGATAGGTCTTTCCGTCGACCTCTATCCTGCGTTCATAAATGCCCGATGTGACGAGCGTCTTGTCGCGTGTACTGACCTTTCCTATTATCTCGCTGCGGTCGCTGAACGGCGCCTCGACTCCTATCACGAAGTCGTCCTCATCGGTCTTGCCGCCTATGCATATGACGTTTCCGCCCAGGTTGATGACCGCCGAGACGACTCCCTTGCTCTCGAGGAGCTCCGTCATACGGTCGCCTATGTATCCCTTGGCTATCCCACCGAGATCGAGTTCTGTCTCAGGGTCTGTCAGTTTCACCCTGTTGCCCTCGATTGCAATGTTTCTGTAGTTGATATGTTTTACGGCTTTGGCAAGAGCTTCTTCATCAGGGAGTTTCGCCTCGCCCTCCGCGGCGTGGAAGTCCCACTGCTTTGTGATGCCGCCGACCGTTATGTCAAAGTCGCCGTCCGATATGTGCGAGTACTCCATGCCCTTTTGTATAAGCTCTACGGTCTCGGCGCTCACTTCTGTCCACTTGCCCTTCGCGGAGTTGATGCGGCCGATATCCGAGTCCTCTCTGGTCCTGCTGAGCTTAGATTCAAGATCCTTGCAGAGCTCAAATGATTCGTCGATCGCGGCTTCCGCTTCTTCACTCATGTCCGCAGCGTCCTTCACCGTCCCGTCCTCGCCGGTCATGCGGTAGACCGTTACGCTGCAGATGGTGTCGAGGTAATAGCCGTCTTTCATGACAGGCTCTGCGCCGGAACCGCCCATATTGGAGCATGCTGTTTGTGTTATAATAAGGAACACAGAAAGAAGCAATGCAGAAAGGGCCTTTATCTTGCGGCATTGCGCTTTAGAAAAAGGACTTTTTCCAAAAAGTATGTTTTTTGAAAATTTTTTCTCGAAAAATGCATACTTTTTGATGGCAATATCATCAATTATGGGTTTTCTGCTCATAGTTTCTGCGATTTATTGCGTTATTTGACCGATTTTACTGCTCTTTATGGCCTTTTGCGGGACGATAATCACTTATCAATCGTTACGAGTATGTTTTTTGAGGGTTTTTCTTTGCGAAACACATACTAAATGAAAAAACTCCTCTTCACTAGTAGGTAGAATGCTGAAACAGTACATCCGTAAAGCAGACATAATACTTTTCATAGTGCTGGTCGCCGTAGGACTGGCCGCTTCGGCTGCTCTCTCCATGTCACGCATGGACGCGGGCGACGGAGCCAAGGTCATTATCGAGTCGGGCGGCAGTCTTTATGCCACCTATCCGCTGGCTGAGGACCGTGTCGTCATTGTCCCTGCTCCAAAGCAGGGAAAAGTCGATGCGCCGGCTCCGGATCCGGATAGACCGGCTTCCGAGCAGTACGACTACTACAATGTCGTGACGATCAGCGGCGGCAAGGTGTCGGTCACCGAGGCATCCTGCAAGAATCAGGTCTGCGTGAAGCACGGCACTATCTCAATGACGGGCGAGACCATAGTATGCCTGCCAAACAGGCTGGTGGTCCGGATAGAATCGAAGGGAGGCGGCTATGACTCAGTCACCTCGTAAATCTTCATCCGGGCGTCTCAGCGCGTCCTTCATAGCGAGAGTAGGCCTCATGGCCGCGCTTGCTCTCATCTTTTCGTATGTCGAAGCAATTATACCATATAACCCGGGCATACCCGGCATCAAACTTGGCATAGCGAATGTC
>JAFRBD010000117.1 GCA_017405065.1 Ruminococcus sp.
CACTTGGCGAGAACGTCCTTGCGCATCGCCTTGACGGTCTCGCGGGCGATGATCTTGCCGCCGATACAGGCTTGTATGGGGACCTCGAACAGCTGGCGCGGGATATTCTCTTTCAGCTTTTCCGCCATCTTTCGGGCGCGGGGATATGCTTTTTCGGCGTGGATGATGAACGAAAGCGCGTCCACCACCTCGCCGTTGAGCATGATATCGAGCTTGACGAGCTTACTCTCACGGTACTCCTTGAACTCATAGTCAAAGGAGGCATAGCCGCGCGTACGGCTCTTTAAGGTATCAAAGAAATCGTAGATGATCTCGGCGAGCGGCAGCTCGTAGTGGATATCCACACGGTCGGAATCGATATAATCCATGCCGATAAAGACGCCGCGGCGATCCTGACACAGCTCCATGATGTTGCCGACATAATCGGCGGGCGAATAGATATGCGCGTCGGTGATCGGTTCCTCCGCCATCGCGATCACGGCGGGATCGGGATAGTTGGTCGGGTTAGAGATCATATGCACCGAACCGTCGGTCAGGGTGATACGGTAGTTGACCGAGGGCGCGGTCGTGATCAGGTCGAGATTATACTCGCGCTCTAATCTTTCCTGTATGATCTCCATGTGCAGCAATCCGAGGAAGCCGCAGCGATAGCCGAAGCCCAACGCGACGGAAGTCTCCGGCTCGTAGCTCAGGGATGCGTCGTTGAGCTTGAGCTTATCCAGCGCGTCGCGCAGATCGCCGTAGCGCGCGCCGTCCACGGGATAGATACCGCAAAAGACCATGCTCTGTACCTTGCGGTAGCCGGGCAGGGGCATTTCGGCGGGATTCTTGACAAGGGTGACGGTATCGCCCACCTGCGCGTCCTGCAGGCTCTTGATCGAGGCGGTGATGTAGCCGACCTCGCCCGCGTACAAGCCCTCTCGGGGCTCGAGCGAAGTCGCGCGCATGTAGCCGCACTCCACGACGTTGAAGGTCGAGCCGGTCGCCATAAGTCTGAACTCGTCGCCGACGTGGATCTGACCCTCTTTCAGCCTGACATAGATGATAACGCCTTTATAGGAATCATAGACAGAGTCAAAGATCATCGCCCGCAGCGGCGCGTCGATATCGCCCACGGGAGCGGGGATATCGCTGACGATCTTCTCCAGCACCGCGTGGATATTGATGCCCGCCTTTGCCGAAACGCACGGCGCGTCCTCGGCGGGAATACCGATCACGTCCTCGATCTCGTTGATCACGCGCTCGGGATCGGCGGAGGGCAGGTCGATCTTGTTGATGACCGGCACGATCTCCAGCCCCGCATCCACCGCTAAATAGGTGTTGGCGAGCGTCTGCGCCTCGATGCCCTGCGACGCGTCCACGACCAGGATCGCGCCCTCGCACGCGGCGAGGGAACGGCTGACCTCATAATTGAAGTCCACGTGTCCGGGGGTGTCGATCAGGTTGAACTGATAAGTCTCGCCGTCGTCGGCGTCATATTCGAGGGTCACGGCGTGGCTCTTGATGGTGATGCCGCGCTCGCGCTCAAGCTCCATATCGTCCAGAAGCTGATCCTCCATATCGCGCACCGCGACGGACTGCGTCTGCTCAAGGATGCGGTCGGCGAGGGTCGACTTGCCGTGATCGATATGCGCCACGATAGAGAAGTTGCGGATCTTATCCTGTTGAAATGACATTTCTATCACCTGTATCGGTTATTATTATAAACCATTGTATCTCGCTGACTCTTGTCAGCTCAGTCAATATATACAATTCCTCAGTCAGCTTGCACTGACAACTCCTTTTCCCAAAAGGAGCCTTTCAATGATGAATATATAAAATACCAAGTTATAGTTTAGCATAAAACCCCATCCTTGGCAAGACAGCGGAGCGCGGAAACTGAAAAAAATCGCAGAAAACCATAAATAAAAAGAAATATTTAAAATTAGGTATTGAAATTTTTAAAATCTTATGTTATGATATATAAGCTGTTTCGGACAGCAGGACAGTTGAATATGCTGATATAGCTCAGTCGGTAGAGCGCATCCTTGGTAAGGATGAGGTCACCAGTTCAAATCTGGTTATCAGCTCCACGCAAAGAAAGCACTCCATATGGGGTGCTTTCTTTGCGTTAGTTGTAGAATCAGATTTGATGTTTCCGGGGTCCCCGACGCACCCCTGCGCGGTGGGGAGACCTCTCCCGGGTAATGCAACGGTCTACAATACACGTCGGTCAAGGAGAGATGCATTACCGTAGGGGATGGCGGTCCCCGACATCCCGTGAATGACAGGCGTTACTGTTATCGAAAACGTCGGATAGGATATCAACGCATCTGCCATGCGGTACGTCGCAAGCGCCGTACCCTACAGCAAAGCGGATACCTCCCCTTTATCTTCCGCTCTCCCCCTGCGTCAACTTACCGTCAGAAAAAATGTACATTTGCGCTTTTGGGGATTGTAAAATGATTATTGCCGTGATACAATAATGATACCACACTTATTAGCCTTAATATCGAAAAACATACTTGCTATTACTGCGCCCTTTTTTGGGCATACTGTATCAAGGATTTGCAAAATGGCAAAGCCCCCGATGCAGTATGCCTTCAGGCAAATAGCAGGCTAATTTGTGTGGTAACAAATGGGGCTATGCGTTTTGGGTGTGTAGTTCCGTTTGGGACTACACATTTTTTATTTTAAGGAGGAAAACCCAATGAAAAAAGTATTAGCATTCGTTTTAGCTCTGGTATTCGTGCTGTCCCTTGCGGCTTGCGGCGAATCAGGCGGAAAAACCGACAGCAAAACCCCTTATGCCGATGAATTAAGTCAAAAAGCTGAAAGCGGCGAATCGGGCTTGTATGTCGAAGCGTATACTATGTATAGCTGGCTGACAAGAAACCTCGATTCTTTCAAAGATCCCGCTTCCGTTGAGTTGGGTGATACCGCGTACTATTGCAAGGATGATTCCGGTGATTACAAGTTTTTCCTCATTCAAATCCGCGCGAATAACAGCTTTGGCGGCAAATCTTCAGGATATTGCAAGGTGACACTGACAAGGATAGAGGAAACCGACTGGCAGCCGCCGCAGACCTATCCTAAATACGAGAATGAAACGGTTTATAAGTCAGGTACGACGTTGGTAAAAGACGCGTTCAATGAATATAAAGAAAACAACTACGGATGATTCGACGCTCAAAATCAGAAGGTGTAGAAACATTCCTTAGTAGGATGAGATTCAGTAAGCTCTATCTTTCCAACAGTCCAATATTCTCATAATCCGTTGTCCTGCTCAAATCTTCGCCACCTCCGACAAATTTATCTTCCCGATCAAGATAACTCTGACCCCATCCTTACCAAGGATGGGGTCATGATTTATTTACAATAAATTTACTGGATTAATACAAAGCCCTGTGTTATAATGTAAATTGGTTTAATATGGGATATCGAAACATCAGTATGTTTGCGGTATCAAAGGAGATAAACATATGATAGAAGTGAAAAATCTGTGCAAGCGCTACGGCGGCGTAAAAGCGGTCGACGACGTCAGCTTCACCGCCGACAGCGGCGAGGTCGTCGGTCTGCTGGGCCCCAACGGCGCGGGCAAAAGCACCACGATGAACATTATCACGGGGTATCTGGGCGCGACGTCGGGCGATGTCCTGATCGACGGCGTCGACATCCTCGAAAACCCCAAGGCGGCAAAGGCGAAGATCGGCTATCTGCCCGAGCTGCCGCCGCTGTATCAGGATATGACCGTGCGGCGCTGGCTCGAATTCATCTTTGACCTGAAAAAGGTACGCCTGCCGAAAAAAGAGCATGTCAGCGAGGTCATGGAGATCGTCAAGATCTCCGACGTCGCAGGACGCGTGATCCGTAATCTCTCAAAAGGCTACCGCCAGCGCGTAGGCTTGGCGGGCGCGCTGATGGGCAACCCGCCCGTGCTGATCCTCGACGAGCCAACCGTCGGTCTCGATCCCAAGCAGATCATCGACATCCGCAAGCTGATCAAGAGCTTAGGCAAGAAGCACACCATCATCTTCTCGTCCCATGTACTCAGCGAGGTATCAGCCGTGTGCGACCGCATCGTCATGATCAATAACGGAAAGATCGTCGCCGACGCCAAGACCGACGAATTGAGCGAAGCCGTCAGCGGCAGCGGCGTGCTGGTATTGGAAGCCGAAGGCTCCGCGAGCGCCGTACGCGACGCCGTCAGCTCCGTCGAGGGCGTGACCCGCGTCACAAGGAACGGCAAGACCTATACCGTCGAATATGAAAGCGGCATGGATGTGCGCCGCGGCGTCTTCAATGCTCTCGCAAAGGCGGGCTGCCCTATCCTGATGATGCGTCCGGGCGGTCTGTCGCTTGAAGAGAGCTTCCTGAAGCTGACCGAGGGAGGTGAGGACAGATGACCGCGATCATCAAAAGGGAGCTGAGCTCCTACTTCAATTCGGCGATCGGCTATATCGTCCTCGCCGTGTTCACGTTCTTTTCCGGACTGTTTTTCTATATGTACTGTCTGCTGTCGAACACCACCTCCATGAGTTATGTGTTCCTGAGCATGCTGATGATCGTCATGCTGGTCATCCCGATCATCACGATGCGTTCCTTCTCCGAGGAGCGCAAGCAAAAGACCGATCAAGCCCTGCTGACCGCTCCGATCAGCCTGACGGAAATGGTACTGGGCAAGTTTTTGGGCGCGTTCCTCTTATACTGCATCTGCAATGCGGTATATATCATCTACATCTTCATCATCGCGTGCTACGCCTCTCCCGACTGGGCGGTCTTTCTGACCACCATGCTCGGCATGCTGCTCATGGGCGGCGCGCTGATCGCCGTCGACCTGTTCATCTCCGCGCTCACCGAGAGTCAGGTCATCGCGGCGGTCATCTCCATCGGCGTCGGATTGCTGATCTACATGCTCGACTCTCTGTCGAACCTGATCAGCGCGGAATGGTTCACCGCGATCCTGCACAATCTTTCCTTCGACGCGCATTTCACCAACTTCATCAACGGTATCATCAATCTGACCAGCGTCGTCTTCTTCCTCTCTGTCATCGCCGTCTTTCTTTTCCTGTGCGTCAGAGTGTTTGAGAAGCGCCGCTGGAGCTAAGGAGGGTCTACATGAATAAAGAAGCAAAGACCTCCAAGGCAAAAAAGAGCGGTTTCAAGAACTTTCTCAAACAGCGCGGCACCCGCCGCGGCGCCGTGTCCCTCCTGCTGACCGTTCTGTTCATCGCGGCGATCGTCCTGCTCAACATCGTCCTCGCGGCGATCACCGACCACTATCCGCTGTACATCGACGTCACGGAGAACGCCTCCTACCGGCTCCGGCAGGAGACAAAGGATTATCTCGGTGAGGTCTCGGGTCCTGTCGCTATCTACGTCCTGCAAAAGGAAACCGACTTTGAGAGCGGCGACAGCAATAATTATAAATACCGCGTACAGGCAAACAAGCTCCTGCACGCGATCGCGGACAATTCCGATAACATCGAACTGCATTATGTCGATATCACCGCCGAACCGACCTTTACCGCCGACTATCCGCTGGTCGACTGGTCGTCGAGCCACGCGGTCCTCGTGACCTGCGGCGACCGATACCGCACGGTCGATATGACCGACCTGTTCTCCTTCGACCAGGAGCAGTACAGCTATTACGGCACCATCGTCATCACCAAGCAGCAGGTCGAACAGGCGATCATGACGGCGATCATGAACGTCACCACCACCGAAAAGACCAAGGTGTCCGTCATCACGGGTCAGGGCGAACAGGACATGACGCCCTTCACCACCCTTCTCGAGAAAAACGCCTACGAGGTCGAACAGGTCAGCCTGCTGACGGGTTCTATCTCCGAAGACAGCGAGTTCGCGATCATCTACGATCCCGACGTCGATATCGACGAGGACGTCTACACCGCCCTCTCCGACTGGCTGGACAACGACGGAAAGTTCGGACACCACCTCTTCTATTTCCCGAACGACCAGCATGAGGTCAAGGAGTTCCCGAATCTCAACGCGCTCCTTACCGACTACGGCATGGAGATCCAGTACGGATATATCTTCGAAACCGATAATCAATACACCATCCCCGGCGCGAATCATTATGTCTCCGTATACGATTACGGCGAAGACGCCGCCTACACCGACGGCCTGCGCAACAAAGATATCCCTGTCGTCATGATGCTGACGATGCCGATCACGATCACCGATCATTCCCTCGCGAATCCCCTCCTGCTGTCCTCCGAAGAGAGCTTCCTCTTCCCCATGGATCTGAAAGAAGAAGATATGGAGGATTATGAGCCTGAAAAGCAGACGCTCAACGGCGCGGCGATCGGCGTCCGCAGCGACGGCACCGAAGACGGCAAGAATTCTTCCGTCGTCGTCATCGGCTCTTATGACGCGGTGACTTCCAACTATCTGTCTATCGGCTCCTACAATAACGCGGCGTACTTTGTCAACCTCTTCAATACGCTTTCAGAGCGCGACGACGTCAGCGTCGTGATCGAGGGCAAGGATCCCTCCGCCAATGAACTGGGCGTTACCTCGATCGACGCGATCAGCTTCCCCGCGATACTGGTACGCTTTGTTATCCCGATCGGCATACTGATCGCCGGTCTGATCATCTGGATACGCAGGAGGCATCAATAATGGACGATCATGTAAAGAAAACACCCGACACAGACAATGTCACAGAGGAAAAAGCCGAAACAACCGCCGCCGCTGAAGAGAAAAAAGCCGCAGACAGCGACGATGCGCTCGACAGCTTTCTCAGCCGTGAGCAGGAGGATCCATCCTCTTCCGGAAAGCCGATGAAAAGATCCCGCAAAATGCTGCTGCTCATCATCGGCGCGGCCGCTGTTATCGCGATCCTCGTCCTTGTACTGATCTTCGTGCGCAAACAGCCCGCCGCCGTAAAAGACGATACTGCGCCGCCCGCCGAGATGACTTTGGACGTCAATGAAGACGGCGTACACGAAGCGTCTGTCGGCGTGGATGAAAACGGGAACCTCATCAACGACGGCGCGGGCACGCTGCTGCAAGTCGCTACCGCCGATATCGACAAGATCGAGGTCGAGAACGAAAGCGGCTCCTTTACCGTGATCTCCCACACGCCCGAGGGCGAAGCGACCGTCTATACCATCGAGGGCTTTGAGGACTATGACCTGCAAAGCGGCGTCGCCGACGAGATCGCCACCCACAGCGCGACGATCGAGTTCGAGCGCGTCATCAAAGTCAGCGCCGATCTTTCGGAATACGGTCTCGATCATCCGCGTGCCATCGCCAGGATCAAGTACAAGGACGGCACCTCCGCCGTTCTGCGCGTCGGAAATGAGGCGGCGGGTGACGCCGGCGCCTATGTCGGTTTCGGTACGTCCGACACCGTATATCTGGTCAACAGCGAGAACGTCGCCGATTATCTGTTCAAAATCACCGACTTCATCAGCCTGACGATCACCGAACCGAACGAAGACAGCGAAAACGCCGATTTCTCGTCGCTGACGATCTCCGGCACGCACTATGACGAGCCCATCACGCTCGTGTCCGACGCCGACGAGGCGCTCGATGCATCTTATCTGATGACCGCGCCTGTCGATACGATCGCCAACGCGATCGAGGCGAGCGATATCGCCGGCAACGTCCGCGGTCTGTACGCGGAATCCGTCGTCTGCGTCAATCCGAGCGCCGATCAGCTTGCCTCCTACGGGCTGAGCGAGCCTTACGCGACCGTCAAGGCTTCCTATCCCGATACGGATATCGCCCTGCACGCCTCCGCTCCCGACGAAAACGGGATCGTCTATCTCTATAATCCCGATACGAACGTGGTCTATACCATCCAGCTCGCCGCAGTCTGCTGGGCAAAAACAAGCGTCGATCTGCTCATGCCCGAGAATCCGCTGCCCGCCAAAAAGAAAAGCGTCGGCAGGATCGATTTCTCCGACGGCAGTTCCTCTTATTCCTTCGATGTGAAAACCGTCGTCGAGGAAGTCACCGATGACGACGGCAACGAGCAGGAATCCTACACCACTACCGCCTCTTATGACGGCAAGGAGCTGAAGACCGACGACTTCAATACCTTTTTCCAGAATCTGCAGACGATCAAGAACATCGGCAAAGCCGAAGGAACGGGCAACAGCCTCGTCATGAGCGTCACCCTGACCTACACCACCGACCGCTCTCCGGACACGCTGAAAGTCTACACCGGCGATGCGACGAATTATGTACTGGAGCTCAACGGCAGCACCATCGGCGCCGCAAGCAAGTCCTCTATCGATCGTCTGATCGAAGGCGCGCATCATCTGATCAAGGGCGAAGCCGTCGAAGCCTTGTAATACGGATATCAACAAAAATCCCACTCATGTGAGTGGGATTTTTTCTTTAGCAGTTATTTGATTTTTTCCTCCGAAGCGCTCAAAACCGTTTTCCTGACGATCTCAAAACGTACGCCTTCCACCTCCGGGATCGTCGCGGACTGTACCAGAACGGCTGAATCCACCGCGTCAAGACGAACCGTCGGGCTGTCAGATACCGAAGGATCGAGGCGTTCTCTTCCGTGTGCGCCGCGCGTATAGCTTTCAACCGCATCCTCGTTTGGCGCCCTTGTATCCGAACCGGATACGGCAGGCTCATCGAGGGCGCGGACGGCGCCCTTCTTGACGGCGGCTTTGCCTTCTCCCGTATTCGCGTCGTTTATCTTCGTTCTCCTGTTGCGATACATCCTGCCGGTCGTGCGGCTCTCCTCCAGAAGCTCTCTGACAGCCTTTTCTCTCTTCTTGCCGGTCTTTGCGGACAGGATCGAGCGAATGTCGAATTTGAAATACAACAGCAGACTGACGGCAAAAAACAGTATCGCTACGGTAAGGCAGACATAAAAACCGATCTGCATCATCTGATATGATTCCATTCTTCCACCGCCTTTACCGCGAAGCGGCGCTTTCGCTGCCGAAAGCGCTCATTTCAGCGTTCCTGTCCGTTTGTGCCGATGGCTCATTGCCGTCGTTATGGACAGCTTCCGCCTCCTTGATGATCTCCTCTTCTACGGAGACCTCATGGATCGCCGATCTCATGCTGTTTTCGCCCAGCTTGAAGCCCAGCGCGCTCAGAGCGGCGATCAGGGCGATAACGGCGCAAACAAGAAACACCTTCCATTTGTTCTCCCGCGTCCTCAGATACTCGTCATCAAGCTCGTGATAATGCGCTAAATCGACCGTCAGCTCGGCACAATTCGCGTATCTCTCGCGCGGATCGCGCTGGGTACACTTGAGGATGATCTTTTCCAGTCCCGAGGACAGAGCGGGATCCCAGTGACGGATGGGCACCATCTCGTACGGAGGCTTGCTCGGATTATGTCCCGTGACCAGATGATACATCGTCGCGCCCAAGCAATAGATATCGGTACGCGCGTCGGTCTGACCGTGACCCCCGTACTGCTCGGGAGCGGCGTATCCCATCGTCCCCAGCCATGTCGCGTCCTCGTCAACAGACGCGTTGAACAAGCGCGCGCAGCCAAAGTCGATCAGCGCGATACTGCCGTCCGGCTTGAGCATCACGTTGGACGGCTTCATGTCGCGGTAGATGATCGGCGGTATGCGCGAGTGCAGATATCCCAGCACGTCGCACAGCTGCATCGCCCAGTCGACAACATCGTCCTGATCCTGCGCGCCGCTCTCCTCGAGCGCTTTCGAAAGCGTATTGCCCTCGATATAATCCATCACGATCAAAAGAGCGTCCTGTGTATCGATGACGTCGATGATCTTGGGCAGGTTCGGATGATCCAGCCGTTTGAGCAGCTCTGTTTCGACGATCAGATTCCGGTTGACTCCCTCGGCGTTCTGCGCGCTGTCCTTGCGCATCTCCTTGATCGCCCATATTTTGTTTTCCTTTTCGTTGACCGCCTGGTATACGACGCTCATGCCGCCCTTTCCGACGACGCGGAGCACCCTGTATTTTCCGTCTACCAAAGAACCTGTTTCCAGCATCTGTTTACCCTCATATGAACATTGTTATCCGATCGGATTCGGATATAATCCGAACCGTATTATACTGTCTTCACCAAAAGAACGGTGATATTGTCCGTTTCCCGTCTGCTCTTATTCAACTCTGTCATATATACGATGTTGTCGTGCATCGTCTGCTCGTCTGTCAGTGCTTCGGCATTGAGATACCGATAGATCTCTTCGGGAGTGATCACATGGCGAAAGCCGTCGGAGCACTGCATAAACACCTGCCCCGCCGCATAATCGCCGCTGTAATAATCGGGCGTGATGATAGGACTGGCGCCGATACACTGCAGCAGGATATTGCGCTGTGGGCTGACAGCCGCTTCCAAGGCGGTCATACGCCCCATATCCACTTCGCGCTGCACCAGACTCTGATCTCTGGTCAGCTGATACAGACCGTCGGACAGCAGATAAGCGCGGGAATCGCCGACATTGACGATCTCATACCGTCCGTCCATCAGCAGCAGGGCGTTCAGCGTCGTCCCCATGCTGATATGAAGACTGTCCGCGTAAGCCGCGATCTTCTGATTGCAGTCCATGATCAGCTCTTCCCACTCGCCGAAGATCATTCTCTCCCGATCCCCGCGGTGCAGCAGCTTCGGCAGATCGTTTTCAAACCAATTGCCGAACGCCTCGATCACCGTCGCGCTGGCGACCTCGCCTTTTTCGAGCCCGCCCATGCCGTCGCAGATGACCGACAGCAGAACATTGCCGAAATCGGTCTTTGCCTCCATCAGCAGAGCCGAATCCTGATTGGTTTCTTTCCGGATGCCGACGTCCGTATATACTGTCGCTAAAAAACTCATTACTTATCCTTTGCCCTTCCGCCGATCCAACAATGCTTCCTTACGCGGGCGGACAGGGCGGCGTCGCGCAGGGGTTTTTCTGAAAAGTTCACAGCGAGCCTTGTACAAGCCGCGGTGATCCCGACAATGTCATTATGATAAGGAAGGCTCCTTTGGGGAAAAGGAGCTGTCGTCCGTTACCTTAACGGCATCAGGTGACCCCGATCGGATCATGATGGTTTCAATCTTGCTTCCATCGTCGTTTTCAGCGGCTGCATCCCCATCTTCCGATAGAACTCCTGAGCCGCCGGATTCACGCTCCAGACATTCAGCGTCACGCTGTCACAGCCGTTCTCCCGCGCGACCTCCGATACGTATGCATACAGCTTTTGTCCGATATGCTTCCTGCGATACGGTTCGTCTACGCACAGGTCGTCGATATACAGGACTTTTCTTTCATACAGCTGTTCATTCTCTTTCGTGATCTGATAGATACAAAAGGCGTATCCCATCACGACGCCGTCTTCTTCACAGACAAAGATCGGCGTCCTGTCGTCGGCTATGATCGCCGACAGCTCCTCTGTCGTATACTTTTTGGCTCCGAGCTTGAAGATATCGGGTCGTTTCTCGGCATGGAGCCGCTGCACCTGATATAACAGCTCATTGAGCCTGCCGATATCGGCTTGCACTGCCCTTCGAATCATATTCATCCTCCTGTCAGCTCACGACGTTTTTCGGCGTTCCGTTCAGAAAGCTCCTGATATTATCCGCAACGATCCCCATCAGCCGCAGGCGGGTCTCCAGCGGCGCCCACGCCACATGCGGGGTGATGATGCAGTTTTTCGCCTGCGTCAGGATACAGTCTTCCTCCATCGGCTCTACGCGCAGTACGTCGATACACGCGCCGCCGAGATGACCGCTCTCAAGCGCGTCGTACAGATCCCGCTCGACCATGACGCCGCCGCGCGCCGTATTGACAAACAGCGCGCCCCGCTTCATTTTCATAAAGCTGTCCCTGTTGAACAGATCCTCGGAGTCGGGATTCAGGGGACAATGCACACTGACGATATCGCTCTCTTCAAGCAGCCGGTCAAAGCTCACCTGCTCCACACCCGGAACGTCCCTGCGGCTGCGGTTATACGCGATCACGCGCATACGGAAGGCGTTCGCGATCGCGGCGACCTCCGTGCCGATCGCGCCCAGTCCGACGATCCCTATCGTTTTGCCGCACAGCTCGTTGAGCGGATAGACAAAGGGCGAAAAGGTAGGGCTGCGCATCCACATACCGTCTTTGACAAATCGATGATACTGAGCCACCTTGTTGTAATGCGCCAATATCAGCGCGAACGTCTGCTGGGCGACCGCGTTCGTCGAATAGGATCCGGCGTTGCACACCGTGACGCCGTGCGCGCGGCAGTAATCGATATCGATATTGTTGTAGCCCGTCGCAAACAGCCCGATATATTGCAGCTTTTTGGCAAAGCGGAGGGTATAGCTGTTTAAAAGCGTCTTGTTGACAAGCACGATATCCGCGTCGGCGATCGCCCGGGCGATCTCTTCATATGCCAGCAGTCCGTACGAAACGACCTCTCCGAATTCACTCAGCCGATCTGCGGTAACAAGATCGTCTACGACGGTCTGCGCATCGGTCAGCACGATTTTCACGGTCATCACCTCTGTTTCGATTGTACCACAGATGAGCCGCTTCCGCAATCTTTTTATCATAGATGATTTACAAAACCCTTTGTATCTGCTATCATGGAGACAGAACGATCACCACGGAGGAAGTTATGAAAAATCCGTTTAAAATCTTCCGTTCATCCCGCAAAAAAGAAGAAACGCCGGAACAGGAAAAGCCAATCGAAGCCAAAGAAGCGCTCTCTCAGCAGGCGGAGCCGCAGCCTCAGCCTGTCGAAGAAAAGGCTCCCGCGGACGATTTCACCGAATGGTGCCGCTCGCAGGTACACGGCGGTATCGAGCGGCGTGAACGCAACGATATTTTTGAAGAATACAGCGTCTACGGCACAGACAGCCAAGGTCAGCTGATCTGCCGGCGCTGGCACCGCTATCCCGAGCACGAGCGCGACTTTGATCTTTCCTACAGCCGGATCCTCAGCTTTGATGAATTCAACCGCCGCCTGTTATCCGAACTGGATCAGGGCAATCTGAAACTGTCCGTCTACAACGAATGTATCGGCAAAGCCGCCGCGCTGTCTCAAATCCAATCCGCGAACCCTCCGTATGACGGGTTTACCGAAGATGAAGACAGCGCGCTGAAATCATTTTGCAAGGCGCTCGATACCCTGACCGACAAGGAATACCGCCGCGCGGACGGCGTCTTTTATTGCTCCTGCCGCAGCGTCGTCGGCGACGAGCTGCTGGGCGTCCGTTTTCGCAAGCCTCTCCCCTATGACGCGCTGTACGCCGACGTACCGGGCGTCGGCAGAAAGTCCGTCGAAGGCTATGATATCGACAGCCTCTGGATCATGGGCGTCGCCAACCGTCTCGGCGAGTGCTGCCAAAGACGCAGGATCACCCTCCTGACCTCCGAATGGAGCCTCCATAAGGAATCGGTCTTTTTGATGACGGTCGAGGGCTTTCCCGCTATTGACGGAACGCTTCTGGTCGCCGTCGCGGATGAAGCCGCCCTCCCGCGCTTCGGCTTTTACTCGCTCGACTTTTCGCAATAATCGCTAACAGCTAATCACTAATAAAACGGAGCCTTGCCATACGCAAGACTCCGATTTTTTCTTACTCTGCTTTTTCGGGCAAGCCCGTCTCAAACGACGGCATCAGCTGCAGCTTGAACAGATTGATCCTGTGCAGGCGGTCGATGCGCTCCTTGCTCACCGGATCGTCGATCTCTCCGGTACGGATATAGCGGTCAAGCTGAGCATAGGTAAAGCCGAGATTATCCTCGTCCGTCTTGCCGCACAAGCCGTCGGAGGGGACCTTGTCCACCAGCTCTGCAGGCAGTCCGAGGAGCCTGCCGATTTGCTTGACCTCGTCCACGGTAAAATGAGAGCAAGGGCTGAAATCGCCCACGCTGTCGCCGTAGCGCGTCGAATAACCCACCCAGTCCTCGCTGAGGTTGCAGGTATTCGCGACGCGGCCGTTATGGCTCTGCGACACCGCGTACAGCGTCGCCATACGGATGCGCGGCGGCAGATTGACCCTGCTCTGATCACTCAGCTCAAACGGGATCGCCGCAGTGATCCCCTCCACAGCGTCTTTGATATTCACGATAAAGTGCCTGATCCCGAGAAAATCGACCAAAAGCTGCGCTTTATCGATATCCGCCTGTTCGCCGCAGGGCATCAGCACGCCGATGACCCTGTCCTTACCCAGCGCTTGGACGCACAACGCCGCTACGATCGAGCTGTCCTTGCCGCCGGATATACCGACCACCGCGCTGCAGCCCTTTCCGTTTTCTTCAAACCAGTCGCGTATCCACTGTACGCAGGCGTCCTTCATTTTCTTCGCATCAAACATCCAACATACACCTCCGACAAATATTGTCTGTATTTTAGCACGAAAAACACCGTATGGCAAGTCATACCAAATCACCATGCCGCAAGAAAAGGGATATCGCCTCTGCGGTACCCCTTTGCACTTCATCATCTGTTACTGACCGCGGTAGAAGATTGCTTCTCCGGTGTCGTTTTTGACCTTGATATTCCCTTCGACCTTGCTGATCTCCAGGATCTCTTCATGTCCTTTATAATCAAGGGTAATACGCCAAAGCGTAGGACGGTCGTTCTCCCATTCCAACGGCTCCATCTTGCCGTGATAAACCTTGTCTCCTTCTTTGAAGATACAGGTTTTGTTCCGATAAAAGCTGAACACCTTTGTCCTGTCCTCGTTGTGAAAAACATCAAAAATCGTTTTGGTGCCCGCCATTTGCTCGATCACATCGTCAACCTCATCGAACTCCTGGTTATGCATGACGCCCGCAAACTGACGGCGCGCGGCGACCGCAAAATACAGGCTGATAAAAAGCAGGATCGCACCGATCACGATCAGTGCTATTCCGACGGTAACGATCTTCTTTCCGGTATTATCCATACCGCCGTACTGATAGTAATACTGCACCTGCTCATAGAAATTGTTATATATATTATTTCCGAAGATGATCGTGATTACGCCGGCAATAACAAACAGTATCCCAAAGACGCCGCTGATCACACCTTTGTTTCCGTCTCTGCGCAACTGATACACCTTCTTTCATATCTTACACGAATAAAAAACAGGGATAGCATAATTTTTATGTATTCTGCACAAAAACCATAATCTCTATATGTTGATAGTGTACATCTTATCTACGGAATTGTCAATAGTTTTGCGACAGATAATTTGTTCAGAATAATATCGCTTGCAAAAAACGCAGAAAACGGCGGCCGCACAGCTGTGCGACCGCCATGATATCATCCGAAAATGTCTTTGAGCTTATCCTTGAAGCCCTTGCGCTTCTGATAGTTTTTGTCGCTCATCGCGGCGTCAAACTGCCTGATCAGATCCTTCTGCTTGCTGTTCAGATTCTTCGGCACCTCGATCACGACCTTGACATACTGGTCGCCTCTGCCTTTACCGCCCAAATGCTGGATCCCCTTGCCCTTGAGCTTAAAGACGTCGCCCGGCTGGGTGCCCTCGTGGATCTCATAGCTCGCTTTGCCGTCGAGCGTCGGGACGGTCACGGTCGCGCCCAGCGCCGCCTGCGTGAAGGTGATCGGCAGATCGCACCAGACGTCGTCGCCTCTGCGATCGAAGATCGGATGCGGTCGGATACCGATGTAGACATGCAGATCGCCCGCGGGACCGCCGTTGACGCCGGAATTACCGTGACCGGATACGTTGAGCACCTGATCGTCGTTGATACCGGCGGGAACATTCACGTCCACGGTCTTTTTGCGGCGCACCTGACCGCGTCCGTTACAGGCGCGGCACGGGGTTTCGACGATCTTTCCTCTTCCTTTACACGCGTCGCACGGACGGGAGGTCTGCACCACGCCGAAGGGAGTGCGCTGATTGATGGTCACCTGACCTCTGCCGCCGCAGGCGGAGCAGGTCTTGGGCGAGGTGCCCTTCTGCGCGCCGGTGCCGTTACACTCTTTACAGGTGCCGATCGCCTGATACTGTACCGTCTTGCGGCAGCCCTTCGCCGCTTCTTCAAAGCTGATATACAGCTGGGTCTCGATATCCGAGCCGCGGCGGGGCGCGTTGGGATTTGCCGAGCGTCTGCCGCCGAAGCCGCCGAAAAAGCTCGAAAAGATATCGCCGATATCGATGTCCTGACCGAAGGGCGATCCCGCGCCGCCGGCGCCGAAATTGGGATCGACGCCCGCGTGACCGAACTGGTCATAACGCGCTCTCTTCTCTTTATCGGACAGCACCTCGTAGGCTTCATTGACCTCTTTGAATTTTTCCTCAGCCTCTTTATCGCCGGGGTGCAGATCGGGATGGTACTTTTTTGCCGACTGGCGATAGGCTTTTTTTATTTCATCGTCCGAGGCGCCCTTGCTCACGCCTAAGACTTCATAATAATCTCGTTTATCTGCCATGGTGTCACCCACTTTGGAATGGAATAAGCCTTCCCCTTGAGGGGAAGGTGGGCTTTTCGACTCTTTTTGCGTCGAAAAGGTCGGATGAGGTGGAAGCCTTTCCACTCTATCAATATACATCATAAGGCGGAAGCGCTTCCACCTTATCCGTCACCTTAACGGTGACACCTTCCCCTCAAAGGGAAGGCTGAATAATGCGCTATGCGGACGGGTACTGCTCAAGCCTTACCCGTCCGTATATTATGAAAGAAAAGTATCGCGTTAAGCTAAAACTGGTTGGAATCAGGTGCGGGTAGCGCCCGCCCTAAACTCTTCACTGTTCACTCTTAACTCTTCACTGCGCTGAAAACGCCTCAGTCTACGTCCGTATAATCCGCGTCGTAGACGTTGCCGCCGGCGTTGCTGCCGCCGCCCTGTGTCGGGTCGGAACCGGGCTGAGGACCGCCTGCCTGACCGGCAGCGCCCTGCTGATACATCTTGGCGCCGATATCCTGCAGGCTCTTCATCAGATCGTCCTTCGCGCTCTTGATGAGGTCGGAATCGTTCTTCGAGATCGCTTCCTTGACGGCGGCGATCTTGGTGTTCAGCGTATTCTTATCCGCATCGGCGATCTTGTCGCCGTTATCATTGATGAGCTTCTCCGCCTGATAAGCGACCTGCTCGGCTTCGTTCTTCGCGTCTACCTCTTCGCGGCGCTTCTTATCCTCGGCGGCAAACTGCTCCGCTTCCTTGACTGCCTTATCGATGTCGTCCTTGGACATATTGGAGGTATTGGAAATGGTGATCTGCTGCTGAGCGCCGGTGCCGAGATCCTTCGCGGATACGTTGACGATGCCGTTCGCGTCGATGTCGAAGGTGACCTCGATCTGCGGGATGCCGCTGGGAGCCGGAGCGATACCGGTCAGTGCGAACAGACCGAGCTGCTTGTTGTCGCGGGCGAATTCGCGCTCGCCCTGGAGAATGTTGATCTCGACCTGCGTCTGATTATCCGCCGC
>JAFRBD010000118.1 GCA_017405065.1 Ruminococcus sp.
GGCTTAGGATATGCGAAATATGTCAAGGAAACGAATCCCCTATCACTTGAATATTCGGTAACAGGTCGTCAGCTGAAGCTGCCCGGATATGTTATTGCTAAGAGGGTATCCGGCGAAGATACCGTTCTGGTATCCGAGGACGGCAATTTCAAGGTGACAGTTCCGAAGACTGCGACAGGCGAAGGCCTCACCGGAGCTGAGTATCTGCTTTTAAAGATTAACAGTCCTGCTTCTGCTATCAATCTCGATCAGTATGATAAAGAAGCGCAGCAAAACAGCGTCAGCTACAGTGCGCAGCTGCAGTCTTATCCTGCTGATACGAACGGTGATTATCCGTTTGTTACCGATGATAATAATAGTATTACGGTTGAATTGAAAATCGGATATGATGCGGTCGATTTCACGAATCCCGCGCCTGATTATGACGCTGAAAACGGCGTTCTGAGATTTAACGGTATTGGTTCAATTACTAATTCGAACGGTACTTTTGCCTCGGAGTTTGACAGATCGACTATCACTCCCGATATCTCATGGTATGATTCTGCAACTGAAGGATTCATTATCCATACGGCAGCAGAACTTGCCGGTGTCGCGGAACTGGTAAATAGCGGAACTTCTTTTGAAGGTCAGAAAATCCAGCTCGGCGATGATATCTCCCTTTATAATCAGGATGGCAGTAAATACACATGGATCCCGATCGGTAATGATGAACACCCGTTCAAGGGCAGCTTTGACGGCGCCGGTCACACGATCTCCGGTTTGAATCTCCGTGTCTATGAAGACGTAGATAATGTTCATGATCGCACATGCGGCTTGTTCGGCGCGGTCTTAGGTGATGGATCGAACTCGATCTCCGATGTTACGCTGAAAGACGTCAGCTTCTCTGCTGAAATGGGAACTGATCATGATCAGTCGTTTGGTTCGTTGATCGGTTACAGCCTTGGTTATCAGATTTCGGATATCCATGTAGATGGCTTGAATGTTTACGGTACAGCCAAGTATATCGGCGGTATCATCGGACGCGGCGACAGTAACGGCAGCATTTCCGATTGCTCTGTTCAGAACGCTGTATTTACTCCGACAGAAGCTGACTATGTCGGCGGCGTCGTGGGTATTCAGTTTGGCAGCGGTCAGGATATTAATGTCTCGAACTGTTATGTTTCCGCTGAACTGAACGGTGATTACAAATATGCCGGCGGTATTGTCGGTTTGGCGTTCGGTCAGAACGGCGCGGCCGGCGTAGAAAACAGCTACTTTATCGGCGGCTTTGCTCCCGCTGATGACAATGCAGCATGTGGCGGTATTGTCGGTATGGCGACAAGTGCTACCGATTCTCCGCAGACTTATCACATCAATAACTGCTTTGCGGATTGTGAGCTTGCTGATCTGATCGGCAGCGGTACTTTTGATGAAATTGATGAATATTGGTTCACTGCCGGTATGACCTATGAGGAGTACTTAGAGGCACTCAGAAATCACGGTGCACTCCCGACTGAGCCGCCCACCGAACCTCCGACAGAGCCGGAAACAGAGGCTCCTACCGAGGCTCCCACTGAGGCTCCGACAGAAGCTCCCACTGTTCCTGAACAATACGCTACCGAACAATATGAAACCCCGATCCATTAATCGAATCAATATCAGATCCCCCCGACCGAATCGGTCAGGGGGATTTTTACGTCTTGCAGTAAAATGTTTCACGTGAAACATTTGTTCTAAAACCGCAATCTATTATGTATTCGCTGATAATGTTATTGATTGCCGATGATCGCGCGGATCTCTTCCTCCGCCGCCTCGATCTCCTCGCGGAATTCCTTTGCCGAGACACGGATCGCGCCGTTGCCGATGATGATCAGCTGTTCCATCCCGTCTGAGGTGACGACGCGCACGCGGTTGTTTTTCGCCAGCTTGTAGGACGCGCGCTCGATGTACATATCGGCGGTCTCCGCCTCCTTGGTGTAGACGATGGTGATGTTGTTGACCTTTTCTTCCTCGCGGTCGTGACGCTTGATCTTGTACGCGTCAAACACGAGGATCAGCTCGCATTTTTTGTATCCCTGATAATTGCACAGGGTGTTGATCAGCAGATTGCGCGCGAGATCCATATTCTCGCTGACGAGCTCCCGCAGATTATCCCACGCGTGGATGACGTTGTAGCCGTCCACCAGCACATATTCCACGCCGTTATAGTCGGAGGGGAGGTTCTTTTTCTTTTTGCGTTCGCTGTATTCGACCGTTTGATAGCGCTTGGGCTCGCTGTAGACCTTTCTGCGTACGGGGCCGTAGGTCTGCTCAAAGATCTGCATCAGCTCTTTGTCCAGTGCGAAAATGTCCTTTTGTGATTTGAATTTTGATAAGTCTTTACCGTTCGTGTCCGCGCTTTCGGTAAAGGCTTTTTTGTCGAGGACGCTTGGCAGATGCATATGCTGCGGTACTTCGTCCCATTTGACGGTGTGACCCGCGCCGTGGGAGCAAAAGACGGAGTCGGCGGTGTTGTCGACGTCGCTGTCCGCGTCGTAGCCGATCGACGCGATCACCTCATCGGCGTTATGACACGGCGCATAGCCCATCAGCGCGACGGACAATCTGCCGGCGCCGCGGGTGTACTGTATGACCTCTTTCGCGTAATCGCGCATGGTCGCGACCGGCGCGGTACCGGTGATCGTCGCGGTATCCGCGTCCGACTCCGGCGGCTCAAAGCTGCCGTGCATCCGTGTGATATCGTTCATCGCCCTGCCGATGCTTTCCGCGGGGACAGTCAGTGAAAAGCGGTAGACCGGCTCGAGCAGGACGCTTTGCACACAGCGCAGCCCCTGCCGCACCGCGCGGTAGGTCGCCTGACGGAAGTCGCCGCCCTCGGTGTGCTTGGGATGCGCTTTTCCTGCTTTCAGGATGATTGCCATATCGGTGATGGGGGAGCCTGTCAGCACGCCGATGTGCGTCTTTTCATACAGGTGGGTGAGGATCAGTCGCTGCCAGTTTTTGTCGAGCTTATCCTCGGGACATTCGCTGCGAAAGGTAAGTCCGCTGTTGCGTTCGGTGGGTTTGAGCAGTAAATGAACCTCCGCGTAATGCCGCAGGGGCTCGAAATGACCGACGCCCTCGACTGTTTCGGCGATGGTTTCTTTATAGATGATGCTGCCCTGACCGAACGTGACGTTGAAGCCGAAGCGTTCTTCGATGACGCTTTGCAGGATCTCGAGCTGGACGTCGCCCATCAGACGGATCCGGATCTCCTGATTTCTTTCGTCCCATACGATGTTGAGCTGGGGATCTTCGGATTCGAGCAGGCGCAGCTTTGCCAGCGCCGTGTGGTCGTCGACGCCGTCGGGCAGGATGACCGAATAGGTGAGGACGGGCTCTAACACGGGCAGTCCCGTGTCGTCTTCCGCGCCGAGTCCGTCGCCGGGCAGCGCGAAGCTGATTCCGGTGACCGCGCAGATCGTGCCGCTGTCAGCTGTGTCGACGGGGGTGAATTTTTCACCGGAATAGATGCGGATCTGATTGACCTTTTCGCCGTTGACGTTCTTTTGAGAGGGGAGGATATCTCTGACCTTGAGCCGTCCGCCGGTGATCTTCATGTGGGTCAGCCTGCCGCCCTGCTTATCCTCGGTGATCTTGTAGACCTTTGCGGCGAATTCCGCGCCGTAATGCGCTTCGGCGGTAAAGCGGTTCAGCAGCTGCAAAAACGCTTCGACGCCGTCGAGCTTTAACGCCGAGCCGAACAGGACGGGAAAGACCCTGCGTTCTTTGACGGCGTGGATGACGCTTTCCTCTTTGAGCGTATTTGTTGTATCGTATTCTTCCAAGAGCCGATCGCCGCACAGCGCGACGCTTTCGGCGAGTTCTCCGCCATCGACGCTGAAATCTACGCAGTTTTCATGGAGCTTATCCTTCAGATCGGTGAAAACGCGCTCCCTGTCCGCGCCGTCCATATCCATTTTGTTGACGAAGATGAAGCACGGCACACGGTATTTTTGCAAAAGCCGCCACAGGGTCAGGGTGTGGCTCTGGACGCCGTCGGTGCCGCTGACGACCAGGATCGCGTAGTCGAGCACCTGTAAGGTGCGCTCGGTCTCGGCGGAAAAGTCCACGTGTCCCGGCGTATCCAGCAGGGTGAATTCCGTGTTTTTATAGCGTAAAACCGCCTGCTTGGAAAAGATGGTGATGCCGCACTCGCGCTCGAGCCGGAAGCTGTCGAGGAAGGCGTTTTTGTGATCGACTCTTCCGAGCTTCAACAGATTGCCCGACACATACATCATCGCTTCGGAAAGGGTCGTTTTGCCCGCGTCAACGTGCGCCAGTATGCCGATGACGGTCTTTTTCATGCGTCCTTCCTCCTTTTGAAAACCGTATGAGGGCTTTTCTATAGTTTATAATACTGCCGTCTGTTATGTCAAGTCATACGTTGTATAATTCTGTAAACGAAATATACTTTCCGGAAATAATGCCCAACAGATAAAAATAGGCTAAGCATATTGACTTGTATGGCGGTTTATTATAAAATATACATTGGTTTACTTTGGGTAATTATACGTATTGGGAAGGTCAGGATGAAGAATTTCAAACGGATTTTCTGCTATCTAAAACCGTATACCTTGCTGATTGTTTTTGCAGTAATACTGGTCGCTTTCGAGGTAGCGTCCAATGTGCTCCAGCCCAAGTATATGGAGCAGATCGTGGACGACGGCGTACTGCGGATGGATCTGGACGTCGTGTTTCACGCGGGTGCGATGATGCTGCTGGTCGCCGTGATCGGCGGTATCTGCGGGTATTTCTCCTGTGTGCTGTCCAATGTCTATTCACAGCGGTTCGGCAACGATCTGAGAAAGAAGCTCTTCCGTAAGATCATGTCTCTGTCCGCGCAGCAGGATGATTCCTATACTGCCGGTTCGCTGATCACCCGCATGACCAACGATACGCGGGTCGTGACCGAATTCTCAAGCGTGGTGATCCAGACGGCGGTCAAGCCGCTCCTGCTGTTCATCCTCGGTATCGTGATGGTGCTGACCATCGATCCGATCTACGGCGTGATCCTGCTGGTTTCGCTGCCGATACAATTTCTGATCGTTGTTTTTTTCATCAAGCGGAGCGCTCCCGTCTTCGGCGTGATCCAGCAAAAGCTCGACAGGCTGAACGGCTTTGCGATGCATATGGTGAAAAACAACCGTCTGATCAAATCATATGTGCGCGAGAATTACGAGACCGACAGATTTGATCGGCAGAATCAGGATCTGACCGCTGCGGTGATGAAGATCCAGATCTTTATGGCGCTCCTCAATCCGCTCGTGATGCTGATTCTCAACGGCGCGGTGCTGGCGGTCATCTTTATCGGCGGCTTTCAGGTGCAGGCGGGCGCGATCCGCGTCGGCTCGATCATGGCGGCGATCAATTATTCACAGCAGATCATGATGTCCATGATGACGCTCGGCGCCATCTTCCAGTATATCGCGCGCACCAAGGCTTCGGCGGAGCGTCTGGTTCAGGTGTTGGATCAGGAGCCTGCTTTGCCGCCCGGTGAAAAAGAGCTTAAAAGCGTGGAAACGGTATCGCTGGAGCATGTATCGTTTCGCTATCCGCAGAACGCGGACGCCGTTCAAAATGTTCTGGACGATATCTCTTTTGCTTTTGGCAGGGGAGAGTGTATCGGGATCATCGGTACGACGGGTTCCGGCAAAAGTACCTTAGCGCGGCTGCTGATCCGCGAGTATGACGCGGACGAGGGCGCTGTGAAATATAACGGAACGGATGTCAGAGAGATCGAGTCCGGCAGCCTGAGGGAAAACGTCCTGCCGGTATTCCAGAACAGCGAACTGTTCGCCGTATCCTTAAAAGAAAACATCACCAAAGGTGTTGACGATACATCGGAAGAATTCGAGACGGCGGTACACACCGCGTGTGTGGACGAATTCGCCGAAAATCTGAAGGACGGTTATGATACCGTGATCTCTGAACGGGGCGCGTCACTGTCCGGCGGTCAGAAGCAGCGCGTCGCGATCGCACGGGCGCTGATCCGCAGTCCGCAGGTGCTGATCTTCGACGACTGCACCTCGAGCCTCGACCTCGAGACCGAGGCGGTAGTGCTGAACCGTATCCAAAAGAATTATCATGATAAGACGCGTATCTTTATCTCACAGCGCGTTTCTACCGTCAAAAATGCCGACCGCATCATTCTGATGGACAAGGGTCGGATCGCGGCGACGGGCAGTCACGAAGAACTGCTCCGGTCATCGCCGCTGTATCAAGCTATCTGCAAGACTCAGAATCCCGAAGGGGGTGATGAGCTTGAATAATATGAATCGTCCCGGCGAGCCGGGCGAGAGGATCGCTCCCGCGCATCCGACTAAGACCGTCAAGAGAATGTTCCGCTATCTGATCAAAAGTCGGAAGCTCATCATCGGTATGCTGGTGCTGCTGGCGGCGGCGACGGTCTTCAACCTGTTCATCCCCGATCTGATCGGTCGGGCGATCGATACCCTCAATCTCGAAGAAGGTCAGCTGACCGTTGACTGGAAAAGCCTGCTGATACTGTTAGGCGTACTGCTGGCGGTGTTCCTGCTCTCATCCCTGTTCCAATACTTGCAGGGGAGACTCGCCGCAAAGCTGACCAAGACGACGGTCGTCACCGTTCGGAAGGATGTGGCGAAAAGACTCGTTCGCCTGCCGGTATCGTACTTTGACAATCGCCGAAACGGCGATATCTTAGCCCGGCTGACGAGCGATGTGGAGAATGTATCCAATCTGATCAGTGTGGCGATCACAGCGCTGCTGTCGTCGATCATCGTGATCGTCGGCTGTATCGTGATCATGCTGCTGAAGAGTCCCCTCCTCACGGCGGTATGCCTGAGCACGGTGGTGCTGAACATTCTCGTGACCCTCATTCTGTCAAAGAAGATGTTCGGCTTTTTCCGCAGACAGCAAAAGGCTGTCGGAAAGATGAACAGCCACGTGGAACAGAGCGTCGCCAACAAGCGCACCATCGACGCGTATGATCTGAACGAGGAGTGCGTCGCCGAATGCGACAGCCTCAGCGACGAGCTGACCGAGGTCGGCATCAGGGCGCAGGTGCTGGGCGGGGCGATGCCTCCGCTGATGTGTCTGATCGGCAACCTGAATTTCCTGCTGATCGTGGCGGTCGGCGCGCTGATGTTTATTCACGGCGGTTTCGGTATCACGATCGGCACCATCCAGGCGTTCACGCTGTATTCGCGCCAGTTTACCCAGCCGATCAACGAGATGTCGGGCGTCTTCTCCCAGTTTATGACGGCGCTTGCTTCTGCGGAGAGGATCTTCGAGATCATCGATACGCCGCCGGAGACGGACGAGGGGAAAACGGACGTTAAGCCCGCCGGCGCGTGCAAGATCGTTTTCGAGCATGTCACGTTCTCTTATATCCGAGGCGTGAAGGTGCTGGACGATTTCTCGCTGACCATCGAAAAAGGACAGAAGGTCGCCCTCGTCGGCAAGACGGGCGTCGGCAAGACGACGATGATCAGCCTGCTGCTGCGGTTCTATGAGCCGGACAGCGGACGGATTCTGATCGACGGCGTCGATATCCGCACGATCCCGAAATCCCGGCTGAGGAGCATGGTGACTGCCGTCCTGCAAAGCACGGCGGTGATCGAAGGCACCGTCAGGGAGAATATCGCGTATTCCCGCTTTACGGCGAGCGAGGACGAGATCCGCAAGGCGGCTGAGATCAGCTGCGCGGCGGGCTTTATCGATCGGATGGAGAACGGCTATGATACCGTTGTGACCGGCGAGGAGTCGATGCTCAGTCAGGGCGAAAGACAGCTTCTGTGTCTGGCGCGGTCGTCGCTGACGACCCCGTCGGTGCTGGTGCTGGACGAAGCGCTCAGCTCTGTGGATTCCGCTACCGAGCAGAAGATCCAGGACGCTCTGCTGAAAATGATGGAGGATCAGACCTGCATCATCATCGCGCACCGCCTATCCACCGTGAAAAACGCGGATAAGATCGCCGTATTCAGCGACGGCAAGATCGCTGAAACGGGAAAACATCAGGAACTGCTGAATAACCACGGCGTTTATTACAGCTTATATAGAAATCAATATGTAGGAATTCTTGATTGATATGATATCAGCTCTGAATAGGAGGAAAACAGGAAATGTTAGCTAAGACAGAATGCTCTGATGCACAGTATCAGGCGATCCGCAAAAAGGTCAGAGAGGTGGAAAAGACCACCCCGCAGTTTGTCGAAAACTCTCTTTATGTGAAGCATCGCGACGAGATCATGAAGAACGCGCGCAGGAGAGTCGACGAGGTACTGGAGCTGCAAAAGAAGGGGCTGATCTGTACCACGGGAAAATTCGTCCCCTCTGTTCACTATCCGCCGATCACGCAGTATCCCTTCCATACACAGGAAGAGATCATGAGCACCTACAAAAATCCCGAGGACAATACCTTTGATATCTACGTGCATATCCCGTACTGCGCGCAGCACTGCAGCTTCTGTCATTATCCCGGCGAGCTCGGTTCCTGCGCGGAGCTGAGAGCCAATCAGGAAAAATATCTGTCCTATCTCGAAAGAGAAATGGATATCTATATGAAGGTGCTGGGCGTCGAGAAGATCAAGACCCGCGCGATCCTGTTCGGCGGCGGCACGCCCTCGCATATGGATCCCGATCTGTTTGAGAGGATGCTGAAGTTCTTTACCGACCGCATCGACCGCACGACGGTGACCCAATTCAACTTTGACGTCGACGAATATTCGCTGGTCGGCGAGGACGGCATGAAGCGCCTGCAGATCATGGCGAAGTACGGCGTAGACCGCCTGACGATCGGCTCACAGTCGCTGCATCCCGAGATCCTCAAGCTGATGTTCCGCAGAGCGACCGTCGATATGATCATGGAGGCGGTCGACAACTGCCGCAACAAGATCAGCTGCGTCGATTACAGAAAGATCAATCAATGGCGCGAAGAGGGCAGAGAGATCACGCAGGAGCTGCTGGATCAAACACAGAGAAAAGGTTTTATCCTGAACCTTGAATTTATCTTCGGCTTCATGGGTGTGAACGTCGACATCTTTGCCGATACCATCGAACGCGCCTGCCTGATCCATCAGCAGGGGCTGATCGACGAGATCCAGCTCTATCGGCTCAAGGTAGACGCCTACGGAGATTTTCAGGGCATCATCGGTCTGCTGTATGACCGCGAGCCGTCGCTCTTCCCGGATTTTGAGGAGAACATGATGCAGAAGGCGGTCGCCGAAGAGATCCTCAAGCTCTACGGACTCAAGGGCAACCTCAGACGCGTCTACACCAAGGATCCCTACATTTATTCTCACTATGCATATAATCAGTGCTGCGCCCAGTACGACCAGATCGGTCTGGGACTGACGGCGTTCAGCTCATTGAGAGATCGATTCCTGCTGAATACGGACAGCTTTGACGAGTATTATCAGCTTATCGACAGCGGCAAGATGGCTTTCAACCGCGGTTACATCCGCGATCAGGAACAGCAGCTCAGATGGTCGATCGCGCTGCCGCTGAAGAATACGGAAGTCAGAAAAGACCGCTTCGAGAAGATCAACGGCATGCCGATCGAGAACTGCTTCAAAAAGAAGTGGAAGAAGCTCATGGATAACGGTCTGGTAGTGGATAAGCCCGTGTTAGGCTATCCCTCCTACACCTTGACGGAGCTGGGCAAATTCGTCGCCGACGAGTGCGCCGAGGAATTCAACAGCAACGAGTTCCTGCCGTGGAAGCCCGAAGAGTATATCCACGGCGAGCTGTATCCGTATGACGATAACACGACCGAGGACGCCCTCGGCATCATATAAGGGGGGATAGGAATGGACGAACAGAACAGGGCGCTGTATGAAACGCCCACAGAGATCGAGGTCACCGCGAAGGACAGCCTCGTCCACGTCGGTAGCCTGGATTCCTTTGATATCACCAAGGGCGGTATCAAAGCGGGCAAGCTGATTTTGAAGTATCTGGAAAACGGGAATGAAAAGAACCTGACCCAGGCGATCAAGATCTATGAAAAGATCATCCCGGACGAGAACTTCGGCGGCGAGTATACGGCGCTGGAATGGCTGTGCAAGTATTTTCTCGCGCCCGACGAGGCAAAGCAGGATCTGCTCAGCCAGCCGCTGGTCAAGAGCTTTTACGACGTCCTCTCCAAGGATGATTTCGCCGACCTGAAAACATATATCCAATTGAAATATCATATCGTGGAAGTGGACAAGAACGATATCGAAACCAAGCGCAAGCTCCGCTTCCTCGAGGACTTCATCCTCTTCAACAATCCCGACCGCGAGCGCTGGGAGAAAACCAGAGAGAATATGCAGAAGTTCAATATCCGAAAGGGCGAGCGTATCGCCGACGTCGGCTCCGGTCCCGGCTATTTCTCTTTCAAGTTCGCAGACATCGTCGGGGACGAGGGCAGGGTCTACGCGATCGAGACCAACCCCATGCACCTCGATTTTCTGAGAGATCATATCGAGAAGAATGAGATCAATAACGTCGAGGTCGTCGTCAGTCAGTTCGAGGGCATCGGTCTGACCGAGGACGTCAGAGTGGACACGGTATTCGTCTGTTCGCTGTATCACAACGTCTATGCCGCGTTCACGGATTTTGAACGGGATAAATTCGTCGGCAGCATCCGTCACGCGCTGGTCGAGGGCGGCAAGCTGATCATCGTTGACAACGATCTGGTCGACAGCTCCGAGCTGCCCTACCACGGCCCCTATATCAGCAAGACGCTGCTGACATCTCAGCTCTATCACTACGGCTTCAAGCTGATCGACAACTATCAGTTCACCCCGCAGCGCTATGTGCTGATCTATGAGAAGGTCGATATCCCGACCGACTTTAAGGGTAAGGAAAACAGCATCGAGGATCCCTGTCATATCCACGTCAACACCGCGGGCTCTCTGATCCGCTACCGCATCATCGGCACCTCCACCGCCGGCTATTCCGTCCGAGGCAAGGCGTGCGGCAGGGTGATGTACGACGGCTTTATGAACAGCGACCGCGAGAAGGTGCAGCAGGCGCACGATATGTTTGCCGAGCTGTGGCCGAAGGAGCGTATCGGCGACGACTACACCGCCTTAATGTGGTTCTGTGAATACTTCCTCGCGGACGACGCGACAAAGGCGGAAATGCTCTCGGATCACCGCGACAGAATGTACTTTGATTTCTTCGGCGGCAACGATTACGAAAAGCTCAAGAAATATCTGTACATCAAATTCTATCTTGAAAAGGAAGAGGCGGAGGACGCCGATATCGAGACATGCTTCGAGTATGAGGGCAAGGACTTCCCGATCGGCACTTTGAACGAGTGGAACGAGTACTTTGTATTCAACAACTCGAACCGCTTCCTGTGGGAAAAGACAGACGAGATGCTCGCGCTGCTGGAGATCAAAGAGGGCGAGAGCATCGCCGACCTCGGCTGCGGCGGCTGTTACTTCACCTATGAGTTCTCCAAGATGGTAGGGGAGAAGGGTACCGTCTACGCCACCGAGATCAATAAGGACGCGATGAAATATCTCGACGCGCTGA
>JAFRBD010000119.1 GCA_017405065.1 Ruminococcus sp.
AGGATAACGCCGATAATCAGCTCGGCGCGGGCGATCAGGGCATGATGTTCGGTTACGCCTGTGATGAGACTCCCGAACTGATGCCGCTGGCGATCTCTCTGGCACAGAAGATGGCGTACCGGTTGACTGAAGTACGCAAGAACGGCACTCTGCCTTATCTGCGCCCCGACGGCAAGACGCAGGTCACCGTCGAATATGACGGCGACAGGGCGAAGCGTGTGGATACCGTCGTTTTGTCGACGCAGCATGACGCCGAAACGCCTCTTGAAACGATCCGTGAGGATCTGATCCGTGAGGTCATCCGTCCGATCATTCCCGAAGGCTTGATGGACGATCATACCAAGATATATGTCAATCCTACCGGCAGATTCGTCGTCGGCGGTCCCGAGGGCGACTCCGGTCTGACCGGCAGAAAGATCATCGTCGATACCTACGGCGGCTACGCGCGCCACGGCGGCGGTGCTTTCTCCGGCAAGGATCCGACCAAGGTCGACCGTTCTGCGGCTTATTTCGCGCGCTATATCGCAAAGAATATCGTTGCGGCAGGTATCGCGAAAAAGGCTGAGGTCCAGCTTGCCTACGCGATCGGCGTCGCAAAGCCGGTTTCCGTTATGGTGGAGACCTACGGCACCTCCGATTATACGAACGAGCAGATCGCCGACGCGGTCAACAAGGTCTTTGACGCGCGTCCGTCGTCCATCATCCGTACGCTCGATCTGCTGAACACCTCCTACGCGCCGCTCTCCGCCTACGGTCATATGGGCAGAGAAGAGCTGGGCGTGCGCTGGGAAGATACCGACAAGACAGAGGAACTGAAGGCGGCATTATCATAATCTGACAGCAGTAATCAACAGACATCCTCCGGATCGTGAATGAACCGGAGGATGTTTTTGTGATAATACTGATCTTTTTTCATCCGATCAGTCCGAAGGATACGGACAGCGCCTGATTGATGGCTTTCATCGACTGCACGTTGACGGAGCCCATCTTTTCTCTGAGTCTGCGCTTGTCTAATGTACGCACCTGTTCGAGAAGGACGACGCTGTCCTTGTGCAGTCCGCAGTCGCGGGCCTCGATAGGAATATGCGTCGGCAGCTTGGTCTTATCCGTCCGGCTGGTGATCGCCGCCGCGATCACGGTGGGGGAGTAGCGGTTGCCGACGTCATTCTGGATGATCAGTACAGGACGTATACCGCCCTGTTCCGAACCGACCACCGGGCTGAGATCTGCGTAATAAATATCGCCGCGTTTGACGTTCATTTGTTCACGCTCCTGTTTTTGTATCTTCCGGTAGTATTGTTGGCAAATTGAATCACGATTATTCAAAGACAGCAATTCACCGTAAATTCATTGTTCATTAAAGATACGCTGTTATTGAAAAAGACTTTGTCTTGTGATACAATATCTGTATTATTCTATGAATGGTGCATGATATCGTGAGTAAAAGAACCAGGGGCATCCTGCTTTTGATATTGTCGGCGTTCTTCTTCGCCTGCATGAATATGTTCGTCAAGCTCAGCGGCGACGAGCTGCCGGTCTTTCAAAAGGTGTTTTTCCGCAACGCGATGGCGGCGGTCATCGCATTCTTTGTTCTGATCAGGAATAGAATGCCGCTCCGTCCGTCTGTCAAAGGGAGTCTGCCTTTTTTGCTGATGCGGACGCTGTTCGGCTTGGCGGGAGTCGTATGCAACTACTACGCGCTCGAGACGCTGGTGCTGTCCGACGCGTCGATCCTGAATAAGATGTCGCCGTTCTTTGCGGTGCTGTTCTCGTTTATCTTCATCCATGAGCGCCCGAAGCTGTATCAATGGCTGATCCTCGGCGGCGCTTTGTTCGGCGCGCTGTTCGTCATCAAGCCCAGCTTTGCCAACGCAGCGTTCATTCCCGCGCTGGTCGGTTTTATGGGCGGCGTGTTCGCCGGAGCCGCCTACGGCTGTGTACGCAAGCTCGGTCTGATGGGAGAGAAGAATCCGTATATCGTATTCTTTTTCTCGACCGTTTCCACGCTGATCGTCACGCCGATCATGATCGCAGGCTATGTTCCGATGACGGCTTTGCAGTGGGTTTATCTGCTCAGCGCCGGCGTCTGTGCCGCTTTGGCGCAGTTCTCTATTACCGCCGCCTATACCTGCGCGCCGGCGAAGGAGATCTCCGTCTACGATTTCAGTCAGATCATCTTTGCGTCACTGATGAGCCTGATCGTATTTCAGCAGGTGCCGGATATCTGGAGCGTCGTCGGCTATGTCATCATCATTTCGATGGCGATCCTCAATTATATTCTCAGCAGAGAAAAAGTCACTAAAATATCAGAGTAATACAGGGGCTTTATCGGCATATTGCCGATATTGACTTTTTCGCATAATTGTGATACATTTTTAACAGACAATTAATAAAGGCTGTGACGAAGACGGTCAAGGCATTGTTTTTTCAGAGAGTCGGCGGTTGGTGTGAGCCGATAGAATGAGCCTGAGTACCCATCGCTTCTGAGCCGGGAGCCCGAAAAGTGATACACGCGTGTATGCCGCGTATGCTGAGTAGATACTCCCCGTGATTGCTGCGTAAAGGCATAGGGATTCATAGTTGATTGTCATTGCGAGGCTCGTTGAGTCGCGGCAATCTCAACCAATGTATCGATCCTGAGAGTGGCAGTAGCAATACTGCAAATTGAGTGGTACCGCGGATGTGATTTTTCACGCTCGTCTCAATGTGAATTGAGGCGAGCGTTTTGTTGTGTTATGTGATAATTATCAACGTCTAAGTTCGTTCTCTGCCACCCGCATAACAATTTCGATTATTAATTGTTGAATCCTAATTATTTCAGGAGGAACACATTATGTCAGTAGTTGATAACGAAAAACTCATCGAGGTCGCGAAGCGTATCCGTGAAATGCGCGAGATCAGCGGCTTCTCCGTGGAAGAAATGGCGGAGAAAACCGAGGTGTCCGTATCCGAGTACAAGGCGTATGAGAACGGCACCGAGGATTTTCCCTTCACCTTCATCCACAAGTGCGCTTTGGCGTTTGGTCTGGGCATCACCGACATCCTTGAGGGTGAGTCCGCAAGGCTCAAGAGCTACACCGTGACCCGCCGCGGCGGCGGCAGACAGACTGCCGAGGAGGAAGGCATCTCCATCGTCAATGTCGCGCCGATGTTCAAGAACAAGATCGCCGAGCCGTATTTCTGCCAGTACGATTATAACGAGAGCCTGCAGAATAAACCGATCCACCTGACCAAGCACGCGGGACAGGAATTCGACTTTGTCCTGTCGGGCAAGATGAAGATCCAGATCGGCAACAACTTTGAGGAGCTCGCCGCGGGCGACAGCATCTACTATAATTCCTCTACGCCTCACGGCATGATCGCGATCGGCGGCGAAAACGTCAAGTTCATCGCCATCATCCTGCCGGGTGAGAAAGAGACCGAAGAGCGCGACGACGAGGTTATGAAGGCGCATGTCAAGCAAAAATCCGCGATCACCGGTCAGTTTGTCCGCACATTGGAGGACGAAAACGGCTGCCTCAAGGCGATCAGCTTCCGCAACGAGGATAAGTTCAACTTCGCATTCGACTGCGTTGACGCGATCGCGAACAATACGCCCGATAAGCTCGCCATGCTCCATGTCGACAAGAACAAGGTCGAGCGCCGCTTTACCTTCAACGATATGAAGCGCCGTTCCAATCAGGCGGCGAACTATTTTAAGTCCCTCGGCATCAAGAAGGGCGACCGCGTCATGCTCGTCCTCAAACGCCATTACCAGTTCTGGTTCAGTATGCTCGCGCTGCATAAGCTGGGCGCGATCGCGATCCCCGCGACCAACCAGCTCCTTGCGCACGACTTCGAGTACCGCTTCCAAAGCGCGGGCGTTTCCGCCATCGTCGCGACTGCCGACGGTCAGGTCGCCGATTCCGTCGATGAGGCGCAGACGACCTGTCCGACCTTGCAGACCAAGATCATGGTCGGCGGCAAGAGAGAGGGCTGGCATGACTTTGACGCGGAGTTCGAGATGTACTCCACCCACTATTATCGCACGACGGAAAC
Source organism: Ruminococcus sp. (assembly GCA_017405065.1). GTDB lineage: Bacteria > Bacillota > Clostridia > Oscillospirales > Acutalibacteraceae > Ruminococcoides. The sequence continues at coordinate 4,039 of JAFRBD010000119.1, forward strand.
GCCCTGCGGCGATGATACGATGGTCATGTTCTTTACCTCGGGCACGACAGGTTATCCGAAGATCGCCAACCACAGCTATAAGTACGCGCTGGGTCACTATGTCACTGCCAAATACTGGCACGGCGTCGATCCCGACGGCCTGCACTTCACCATCTCCGATACCGGCTGGGGCAAGGCGCTGTGGGGTAAGTTCTACGGTCAGTGGCTGTCCGAGGGCGCGGTATTCACCTACGACTTCGACCGCTTCCACGCGGACGACATCCTGCCGATGTTCAAGAAATATAATATCACCACCTTTTGCGCGCCGCCTACCATGCTGCGCATGATGATCAAGGAGGATCTGAGCAAGTACGATCTGTCCAGCATCGTCCATATGACCACTGCGGGCGAGGCGCTCAATCCCGAGGTTTGGCGCCAGTTCCGCAAGGCGACCGGACTGAGGATCATGGAGGGCTTCGGTCAGACCGAGACCACCCTCACCATCGGCAACCTCTTCGGCACAACACCCAAGCTCGGCTCGATGGGCAAGCCCATCCCCGGCTATGATATCGATATCGTTGATCCCGACGGCAATCCCGTTCCCGACGGCGAGCCCGGCGAGATCATCATCCGCACCGATAAGCGCGTTCCCTGCGGATTGTTCAAGGGCTATTATAATAATGAAGAAGCCACCAAAGAGGCATGGCATGACGGCATGTATCACACCGGTGATACCGCTTGGCGCGATGAGGACGGCTACTTCTGGTATGTCGGCAGAACCGACGACGTCATCAAGAGCTCCGGCTACCGCATCGGCCCGTTTGAGATCGAATCCGTTATCATGGAGCTGCCCTATGTCCTCGAATGCGGCGTTTCCGCGGCTCCCGACGAGGTGCGCGGTCAGGTCGTCAAGGCGTCAATCGTCCTCGTTAAGGGCAAGGAAGGCACCGACGAGCTGAAGAAGGAGATCCAGGATTATGTCAAGCAGCATACCGCTCCTTACAAATATCCGCGAATCGTCGTCTTCCGCGACAGCCTGCCCAAGACTATCAGCGGCAAGATCCAGCGCAATAAATTGTAAATAATGAGACACCCCTTTCCTAAGGGGGCTGTCGCCGCAGGCGACCGGGGGTTGTAATAGTTTGAGCGATAATCGATTATCAACCCTCCGGCGCTTTGCGCCGCCTCCCTTAGGAAAAAGAGCAATTTGATGTTGACAAATAACGAATCATGTGATAATATAAGACGAGTTAAAGGCTATGACGAAGAGGGCGCGGTTCTCTTGTCACTCAGAGAAGGAGCGGTCGGTGAAAGCTCCCGTGACGGGTTCCGTGTTTGTAGCTTCTGAGCCGGGGAGAAGAAAGCATGTAGCATGTGATTAGACCTCCTCCGTGATGACTGCGTGAATGTCTGGGGGTTATATACCGCGCTTCGATAGAACCGGTATAAGACTCTGAGAGCGGCAGAGCTGAAATCAGCCTGCAATTTGAGTGGTACCGCGGGTGTTATGCGCTCGTCTCAAAGTTATTACTTTGGGATGAGTGCTTTTTTATTTGCAGGCATCCCGGGAATAGAGGTATGTTATGGATTACAACACAACAGCTATCGACACTAAAATCAAAGAAATGGCGACCAGAATTCGCGAGCTGCGCGAATTAGAGGGCAAGACCGTAGCGGAAATGGCGGCGTTCACCGACGTCACCGAGGAGGAATACATCGCGTGTGAGTCGGGCGAGAAGGATCTGAACTTCGCATTTATTTACCGTGTCGCTCAGGCGCTGAACGTCAACGTCACCGAGATCATCGAGGGTATCACCCCAAATCTGAAATCCTACACCGTTACCCGAAAGGGAACCGGTCAGAAGGTATCTCAGGCGCACGGCATGACCTACTATAACCTCGCTTACGCCTTCCAGAATCGTATCGCCGAGCCGCTTTATGTCAAGAGTAAGTTCAACGCGGAGGCACAGAACAAGCCCATCGAGCTGACGACCCACGACGGTCAGGAACTCGATCTTGTTGTGGAAGGTCAGCTTCTTGTACAGGTCGGCGACCATCGCGAGACCTTAGGGCCCGGCGACTCCATCTATCTCGACAGTAATACGCCTCACGGCATGATCGCCGTCGGCGGTCAGGACTGTATCTTCTATGCGATCGTCCTCAACCCCAAGGGCGAGCCGATCCCCGAGCTGACCCAGACCAAGGCGATCGCGACAGCCAAGGTGGAGAATATCGACACCAAGGAACGCGTCTGGAAGAAGTTCGTCGACTATGAGGTCAACGAAAACGGCACCCCGACCAAGGTTACCTTCAAAAATACCGAAAAATTCAACTTCGGCTACGATGTTATCGACGCCATTTCCTATAAAGATCCCGACAAGCTCGCGATGATCCATGTCGGCAACGACAAGACAGAGCACCGCTTCACCTTTACCGATATCCGCCATGCTTCCTGCCAGTGCGCGAACTACTTCAAGAGCTTAGGTATCCGCAGGGGCGACCGCGTCATGCTGATCCTGAAGCGTCATTACCAGTTCTGGTTCGCGATCATCGGTCTGCACAAGCTGGGCGCGATCGCGATCCCCGCGACCAATCAGCTTCAGGCGCACGACCTTGAATACCGCTTCAAGGCGGCAGGCGTTTCCGCGATCGTCTGTACCGGCGATGGTTATTCCGCCGAAGAGGTCGAAAAGGCGATGGAGAATTATCCGCAGCTGAAGCGCATCATGGTCAACGGCGTGCGCGAGGGCTGGCGCAATTTTGACGAAGAATACAAGCTATTCTCCTCGCACTTCGAGCGCAAGGAAAGCACCCCCTGCGGCGACGACATCATGCTGATGTACTTTACCTCCGGCACCTCCGGCTATCCGAAGATCGCCGCTCACAGCCATAAGCTGGCGCTGGGCCACTTCATGACCGCCCATTTCTGGCACAACGTCGACCCCGACGGTCTGCACTTCACGATCTCCGATACCGGCTGGGCGAAAGCCGCGTGGGGCAAGCTCTACGGTCAGTGGCTGTGCGAGGCGCCGATGTTCGTCTACGACTTCGACCGTTTTCATGCCGACGACATCCTGCCGATGTTCGCGAAGTATAAGATCACGACCTTCTGCGCGCCGCCTACGATGCTGCGCATGATGATCAAGGAGGATATCAGTAAATATGATTTCTCCTCCGTCAAGCGCATGACCACGGCGGGTGAAGCGCTGAATCCCGAGGTATATAATCAGTTTGAAAAGCTCACCGGACTGCAGATCATGGAGGGCTTCGGTCAGACCGAGACCGCCGTTATCATCTGCAATATGATCGGCGCGCCGCATAAGATCGGCTCTATGGGCAAGCCCTCGCCGATCTACGATATCCACCTGATCGACAAGGACGGCAAGGACGTTCCCGACGGTGAGCCGGGCGAGATCTGCATCAATATCGCGGACGGTATGCCCTGCGGTCTGGCGATGTATTACTACAACGACGTTGACGCGACCCGCAAGAACTGGCGCAACGGCTACTACCACACCGGCGATCTGGCGTGGCGCGACGAGGACGGCTTCTTCTGGTATGTCGGACGCGCGGACGACGTCATCAAGTCCTCCGGCTACCGTATCGGCCCGTTCGAGATCGAATCCGTCATCATGGAGCTGCCGTATGTTCTCGAGTGCGGCGTTTCTCCGGCGCCCGATCCCGTCAGAGGTCAGGTCGTCAAGGCGTCCATCGTGCTGATAAAGGGCAAGGAGGGCACCGAGGAACTCAAGAAAGAGATCCAGGATTACGTCAAGACCCATACCGCTCCGTACAAGTATCCGCGTATCGTCGTCTTCCGCGATTCTCTGCCGAAGACCACCAGCGGTAAGATACAGAGAAATCTGTTATAATACAGCAGGGCGGCGTTTTGCTTTCGCCGAAAGCCTTCCCCTTGAGGGGAAGGTGGGCAATTTGCCTGACACACGTGTCAAAGGCAAATTGGTCGGATGAGGTGGAAGCCTTTCCGAATAATCAATGAACGTGATGAAGCGGAAGCGTTTCCACCTCATCCGTCACCTTAACGGTGACACCTTCCCCTCAAGGGGAAGGCTAAGGAGTTAATATGAACTACAAACGTCTAACGATCCTCTGCGGTCATTACGGCTCGGGAAAGACCAATATCGCCGTCAACATGGCGCTCGATCTCGCTTCTCAGCGGGAGAACGTCGCCATCGCCGACCTCGATATCGTTAACCCTTATTTCCGCAGTAAGGACAGCGAGTATGAATTCAAAGAACATAACATCAGATTAATCTGCTCCGAATTCGCGTCATCCAACGTCGATCTGCCGTCCATGCCCGCCGACCTGTATTCCATCACTGACGACAAAAGTCTCTCCGTGATCATGGATATCGGCGGCGACGACAGAGGCGCTTACGCGCTCGGCAGACTGCGCGACGCGATCAAAGCCGAGAATGATTATGAGATGCTGATGGTTGTGAACAAATTCCGACCCCTGACGCCCGACGCGCCCTCGACGATCGAGGTCATGCGCGAGATCGAGTGGGCGTGCGGGATCCCGTTCACCGGTATCATCAACAATTCGAATCTGGCGGGGGAGACGGTCGCGACCGATATTCTGAAGTCTCAGTCATACGCGAAAGAAGTCGCCGAACTTGCGAACCTGCCGCTCGTTTTGACCACCGTTGAGGATCGTCTGTATGACGAGCTCAAAGACAAAATCAGCCCGTTATTCCGCTTGAAGCTTCAAAAGAAGCCGATTTAGTCTCCCTTTCCTAAGGGAGCTGTCAGCGTAAGCTGACTGAGGGTTGATACCTTGAAGATTTGATGGCTTTAATAAATTGCATCGTAACACATGTGACAACCCTCCGGCGCTTCGCGCCACCTCCCTTAGGAAAGGGAGGCTTAGGCTGGCTTTAAGCGAAATTATCACATATTATTAATCTTTATATTATAAAGAAGGGAGAATGTATATGGCAAAACTGACATTCAAGACCGACAACTGTAAAGGTTGCGCGCTGTGTGTGGACGCCTGCCCCAAGGGTATTTTGCGTATCGCCGCAGACAAAATCAACAAGAAGGGTCATCATCCCGTAGAATGCACCGATATGAGTGAATGTATCGGCTGCGCGTCCTGCTACATGATGTGCCCCGACTGTATCATTAAGGTAGAAAGGTGATGAAAAAACATGGCAGATAAGATTTTGATGAAGGGTAACGAAGCGATCGCCGCCGCCGCGATCAAGGCGGGCTGTTTGCATTACTTTGGTTATCCGATCACCCCTCAGACTGAGATCGCCGCATATATGGCAAAGGTCATGCCCAAGATCGGCGGCACCTTCCTGCAGGCGGAGTCTGAGATCGCCGCGATCAACATGGTCTACGGCGTCGCATCGGCAGGTAAAAGAGTCATGACATCTTCTTCCTCTCCCGGCGTATCGCTGAAGGGCGAGGGTATCTCCTACTTAGCCGGTTCCGATCTTCCCGCGCTTGTCGTCAACGTACAGCGCGGCGGCCCCGGACTCGGCGGCATCCAGCCCTCACAGTCCGACTACTTCCAGTCCACCCGCGGCGGCGGTCACGGCGACTATCACATGATTGTTCTCGCTCCCGCTTCCGTTCAGGAAATGGCGGAGCTCACCGTCAAGGGCTTTGAGCTTGCCGACAAATATCGCGTGACCGCTATGGTCCTCGCCGACGGCACCATGGGTCAGATGATGGAGCCGGTATCCATCGAAGACCTCGAGGTCAACCCCGCTCCCGAAAAGCCGTGGGCGACCACCGGCACCAAGATGGCGCGCGAGCATAACATCGTCAACTCTCTCTCACTGGTTCCCGAGGAGCTCGAGGAGCTGAATTTCAAGCGTTACGACCGTTATCAAGTCATCGAAGAGAACGAGACCATGTATGAAGAGTACAAGGTCGAGGACGCCGACATCGTCATCGCCGCTTTCGGTATCGCCGCGCGCGTTTCCAAGAACGCTGTCGACGAGGCGAGAAAGCAGGGGATCAAGGTCGGTCTGATCCGTCCGATCACCCTCTGGCCGTTCCCGAAGGCGCCCTTCAAAAAGGCGGCAGAACACGCGAAAGCGTTCATTTCGGTCGAGCTGAACATGGGTCAGATGATCGAGGACGTACAGCTCGCGATCGAGTCTAAGTGTCCCGTTACCCTGTGCAACCGCGCCGGCGGTATGATCCCCGACCCGGAACAGGTGCTGAACGCTATCAAAGAAGTAAACGGAGGTATTGCGTAATGGCTGTATTTGAGAAACCGCATGCACTCATTGACGTGCCGCTGCATTACTGCCCCGGCTGTACCCACGGTATCGTACACCGTCTGGTAGCCGAGGTCATCGACGAGCTGGGCATCGAGGGCAAGACCATCGGTATCGCCCCCGTAGGCTGCTCCGTTATGGCTTATAACTATTTTAACTGCGATATGATCGAGGCGGCTCACGGCAGAGCGCCGGCTGTCGCTACCGGCGTCAAGCGCGCCGATCCCGAGAACCACATCGTCTTTACCTATCAGGGCGACGGCGACCTCGCTTCCATCGGTATGGCAGAGACCGTTCACGCTGCTGCCCGCAATGAAAACATCACCGTTATCTTTATCAACAACGCGATCTACGGCATGACCGGCGGTCAGATGGCGCCGACCTCGCTGGTCGGTCAGGTCACCCAGACCTCTCCCTACGGCAGAGATCCCAAGGCGTGCGGCTATCCGATCAAGGTCTGTGAGATGCTTTCTGAGCTGGTAGGACCCGAGTACCTCGAGCGCGTTACCGTCAACAACGTCAAGAATGTCCGCAACGCCAAGAAGGCGATCAAGAAGGCTTTCCAGAACCAGATCGACGGCAAGGGCTTCTCTCTTGTAGAAGTCGTTTCCTCCTGCCCGACCAACTGGGGCATGACCCCCAAGCAGGCGCTGGAGTGGATCGAAAGCGATATGTTGCCCTACTATCCCTTGGGCGTTTACAAGGATCGCTCCGCTGAGCAGAAGGAGGCAGAATAATGAGCGCTAAAAATATGTTGTTCTCCGGATTCGGCGGTCAGGGTATCCTTTTCGCCGGTAAATTCATCGCTTATAAAGGTCTGATCGAGGATAAGCAGGTATCTTGGCTGCCCTCCTACGGCCCCGAGATGCGCGGCGGCACCGCGTCCTGCTCCGTGATCGTGTCCGACACGCCCGTCGGTTCTCCGATCGTTTCTAACCCTGACATCCTCGTCGCCATGAACCTGCCGTCACTCGACAGATTCGAGAGCAAGGTCAAGCCCGGCGGTATGATCTTCGCGGATTCTACGCTGATCGAGCGCAAGGTAGAGCGCGGCGACGTCAAGGTGTTTTATATTCCGGCTACTCAGATGGCTTCCGATGAAAAGCTCGGCAACCTCGCCAACATGATCATCGTCGGCAAGCTCCTCAAGGAGACCGGCGACTATACCGACGAGGGCATCCGTGCCGCTCTCGATAAGGTCATCCCCGCTAAGCGCGCCAACATGAAGGACGTCAACTTCAAGGCGATCCAAATGGGCGCAGAGTTTGAATGATTTGATTATTATGTCATTGCGAGCCCTTTAGGGCGTGGCAATCCCACAAAGAGAGAGTCAGTATGTCTGTTATTGTGAACGGCATCAGTCACAGGGGGATTCCCACGTCGGGCTGTGCCCTCCTCGGAATGACAATTGATACTGTACAGGAGTAGATAATTATGGATATCAAAGTTACCTTAAACCCGAATCCGAAGGCGAAGCCCACCGATTCTTCCGCTCTCGGCTTCGGTAAGATCTTTACCGACCACATGTTCCGCTGGAGCTGGAACAGCGAAGAAGGCTGGCATGATCCCCGTATCGTGCCTTTTGAGCGCCTTTCCATCCATCCCGCTTCCACCGTCCTGCACTACGGCTCCGAGATCTTTGAAGGTCTGAAGGCGTATCGCCGCGCCGACGGCAAGGTGCAGCTGTTCCGCCCGATCGAGAACATTCGCCGTATGAACAACTCCGCCGAGCGTCTTTGCCTGCCGCAGATGCCCGAGGAGGACTTCATGCAGGCGCTGATCGAGTTCGTCCGCTTGGAGCAGGATTGGACTCCGTCCGACAAGGGCACTTCTCTGTACCTGCGTCCGTTTATGTTCGGTGACGACGAGAGCCTCGGCGTTCACGCTGTGCATAACGCAGAGTTCATCATCATCGCTTCTCCGGTCGGCTCCTACTACAAGGAGGGTCTGAACCCCGTCAAGATCATGATCGAGGATCAGGACGTAAGAGCGGTTCGCGGCGGTACCGGCTACGCGAAGTGCGGCGGCAACTACGCCGCCTCCAACCGTGCCGGCGAGCGCGCGGAGCAGCAGGGCTATTCTCAGGTGCTGTGGCTCGACGGCGTAGAGCGCAAGTATATCGAAGAGGTCGGCGCGATGAACGTCATGTTCAAGATCAACGGCGAGATCGTCACGCCCAAGCTGACCGGTTCCATCCTGCCCGGCATCACCCGCAAGAGCTGTATTGAACTGCTCCAAAGCGAGGGTATCGAGGTTTCCGAACGTCTGCTGTCCGTAGACGAGCTGGCGCAGGCGATGACCGACGGCACGCTGGAAGAGGCGTGGGGCTGCGGTACTGCGGCTGTCATCTCTCCGATCGGCGAGCTGTCTCAGCACCTCTACGATACCGTTACCGGTATCCAGTGGGGCGAGATCGAGGATAAGTTCGGCTGGACGGTTGAAGTTTGATTGAATATAATATAACGACGGCAGGGGAGACCCTGCCGTTTTTGTCAAAAATACTATAATTTTGATATGGTTATTTTACCTGTTTGACATATAAAACAATTCGTTTTTTTCGAGTACTGAAGCGCTTGACAAACGATTTTCATTGTGCTATATTACTAAACAGCAAAATAACCACGAAATGCGTTGAAGAAATTATCTTCGTTACAGAAGCTTTCAGAGAGTCGCCGGTCGGTGTGAGGCGATAGGGGAGTAACGACAGAGTCTCATTTCGGAGCAGAGGTACTGAACACGGAGAACAGTGATCGCGGGGAACACCCTCCGGCACTTTTTGACAGCGTGTAGTAGGTATCTACGGATTGTCCCGTTATCATGGCAGAGAGCTTGTCAGAGCTCAGTGAGCGGCCGTATTATACGGCAAGCAGGGTGGTACCGCGAAGTGAATTCGTCCCTGAGGTTTTTGAACCTCGGGGATTTTTTTGTAGGGACGACCATCGATCGTCCGCGGACTGGCAATGTCCGTCCCTGCAAGATTTAGGAGGAAAGAATATGAATCACATCAAAATTGCCGACACGACCTTATCCGACGCAAAATCGACCTTATCCTTCAAGCAAAAGCTGGAGATCGCGCGCAAGCTGGAACGGCTGGGCGTCGACGCGATCGAGCTGCCCGAGATCGGCGCGACCAAGGCGGACAGTCTGCTGGTGCGTACCGCAGCTTCCTTTGTCAAGGGCAGCGTGCTGAGCGTAGCGGCGACGACCTCTGTTGAGGCGATCGACCGCGCGGCAGAAGCGCTGGCGACGGCGGCGCGTCCGCGCATCCGCGTCGAGCTGCCGATGACGTCGTCTATCATGGAATATACGCTGCATAAGAAGCAGAATAAGATGTGCGATTATGTCAGTCTGATGGTCGCAAAGGCGAAGTCCGTCTGCGGCGACGTGGAATTCACCGCCGTTGACGCGACCCGCGCGGAGGAAGCATTTCTGAAAGAAGCGATCCGCTGTGCGGTCGCGGCAGGCGCTTCCAAGGTGACTTTGTGCGACGACGCGGCGATCCTGCTGCCCGATGATTTTGCGGCGTTTGTTTCCCACGTGACCGAGGACGTTGACGTACCGGTCGGCGTGATGTGCAATAATAAAAACGGCGTCGCTACCGCTGCGGCGATCTTAGCGGTCAAGAACGGCGCGTCCTGCGTCAAGACCTCGATCGGCGGCGAGGCGACCCCCTTAAGAGAATTCGGCGCGCTGATCAAGGATATCCGCGAGAACTACGGCGTCAGTGCCGATATCCGCGCTACGGAGCTTCATCGTACCATCGATCAGATCGAGTGGATCATCTCCGGCAAGGCGCAGAATGTCGTTGCGCGTGAGATCGTGGACGACGGCGTCCGTCTGGCTGTCACCGATACCATTGACACCGTCCGCGAGAGCATTGAAAAGTTAGGCTACGACCTGTCCGACGAGGACGTCAAAAAGGTATATGAAGAATTCCTGCGCATCGCTCGCAAGAAGAATGTCGGCATCAAGGAGCTTGACGCGATCATCGCATCCGTCGCCTTACAGGTTCCCGCGACCTATAATCTTGAGAATTATGTGATCAACAGCGGCAATCGTATCAGTTCTTCGGCACAGATCTCGCTGAACCGTGAGGGCAGAAGCGTACAGGGTATCGCCATCGGCGACGGCCCCATCGACGCCGCCTTCCACGCGATCGAGCAGATCATCGGCAGACGCTTTGAGCTTGACGACTTCTCCATCCAGACCGTGACCCAGGAGAAGGAAGCCATGGGTTCCGCTTTGGTACGCCTGAGAGTGGGCGGACGTATCTACTCCGGTACCGGTCTGAGTACGGATATTATCGGCGCGTCCATCCGCGCGTATATCAGCGCCGTCAACAAGATCGTTTACGAAGAGGATTGATGGCAGATAAACAGTGCGAAGCAAATACTGCTCCTAAACTGAAGTTCAATATGAACAAAAGCAATACCGCGGGAGGAGCAAGCCCCTCCTTGACAAAGCGCGACTTTGACGTTTTATTATAGACGAAAGGTATGTGAAATCCGATGAAATTTTCATTTTCTACCAAAGGCTGGCATGATATTTCTTTTGAAGAATTTTGTACAGCCGCTGAATACTTCAAATTCGAGGGTATCGAGCCGCACAATATCAATAACGCAGCGTTCTCCGAAAAGAGCGGCGTATTTCAGGATTATTCGGCGGCGGCGACGATGCGGATGCTCTATGACCGCGGTCTGACGCTGCCCTGCATCGACGTGATCAATGATATCGCGGACGAGGATCAGTTCGATTCCGCGATCGCGGAGATACAGCGCTGTATGCGTATCGCCTCCAATCTGCACATCCCGAATATCCGCCTGCGCGCCGAAGCGCATACGGATGTGGAAAAGGCTGTCGCGAATGCCAGGCGCCTGATCGAGACCGTGCGGGCTGATGCGGAAAAGGAGAAGATCTCTCTGCTGATCGAGACCCGCGGTCTGTATGCCGATACCTCGCTCCTGCGCGATACGCTTGAATACTTTGCGTCCGATTACGTCGCGGCGCTGTGGAATATGTCCGCCGCTTACTTCACCGTTGGTGAAAGCCCCGCTAAGATCATCAGTAATCTCGGCGCATATGTTCGTCATGTCCATCTGAACGACGGAGTGAAGGATCCCGACGGCAGCATCGACCACCGTCTGGTCGGCGAGGGCGATCTTCCGATCACCGAGACGATGAAAGCCCTTCGCTCCGTGAACTACGACGGCTTTATCTCGCTGGTATGGGATCCGACATGGTGCCCTGAGCTGGACGATATGGATATCATCTTCGCTCAGTTCATCAGTTATATGAAGCAGTTCGCGGATACCTCCAAGAACGAGTCTGCGCTGTATTGGAACAATCGCCACACCGGTAAGTTCGTCTGGAAGAAGGAGACGCTGATCGACGCAACTTTTTCCGATGTGCTTGACAGGATGGTCGAAGAATTCCCCGATCAGCTCGCGTTCAAATACACTTCTCTCGACTATACCCGCACCTACAGCGAGTTCCGCGACGACGTCGATGAATTCGCCCGCGTTCTGATCTCTTTAGGTGTGAAGGCGGGTTCTCATGTCGCGGTATGGGCGAGTAACGTCCCCCAGTGGTATATCTCTTTCTGGGCGACCGTAAAATTAGGCGCGGTACTGGTCACTGTCAACACCGCTTATAAGATCCACGAGGCGGAATATCTGCTCAAGCAGAGCGATACCCATACCTTGATCATCACACAGGGCGCGAAGGATACCAGCTACGGCGAGATCATCGCCCGTCTGTGTCCGGAACTTGAGAATGTCAAGGACGGCGAACAGCTCCACGCGAAGCGCCTGCCGTTCCTCAGAAATGTCATCACCGTAGGTTTTGAGCAGCAAGGCTGCCTGACATGGGAAAAAGCCATGGAATACGCATCCAAAACGCCGAAAAGCGAAGTTGCCCGTATGGCGGCTCAGGTGGACAAGGACGACGTCTGCAACATGCAGTACACCTCCGGTACCACCGGCTTCCCCAAGGGCGTGATGCTGACCCACTACAATATCGTCAACAACGGCAAGAATATCGGCGACCGCATGGATCTTTCCACTGCCGACCGCATGATGATCCAGGTGCCGATGTTCCACTGCTTCGGAATGGTGCTGGCGATGACCGCCTCCATGACCCACGGCGCGACTGTGCTGCCCCTGCCGTATTTCAGCCCCAAGCCTGCCCTTGCCTGTATCAATAACGAACACATTACCGCATTTCACGGCGTTCCTACGATGTTTATCTCCCTGCTGGAGCATCCCGACTTCCCGAATACCGACTTCTCCTATATGCGCACAGGAATCATGGCGGGTTCTCCCTGCCCGATCTCCGCGATGCGCGAGGTCGTCGAAAAAATGCACATGACCGAGATCACCATCGTCTACGGTCAGACCGAGGCTTCTCCCGGCTGTACCATGAGCTCGACCGACGACAGTATCGAAGTGCGCGTTACCACTGTCGGCAAGGAGCTCCCGGAGATCGAGTGCAAGATCGTCAACCCCGAGACGGGGGAGGAGTGTCCGCCGAACGTCACGGGAGAATTCCTCGCGCGCGGCTATAATATCATGAAGGGCTATTATAAAATGCCCAAGGAGACCGCCGAAGCTATCGACAAGGACGGCTGGCTGCATACCGGCGACCTCGCCTGCAAGACCGAGGAAGGCTACTATAAGATCACCGGACGCCTGAAGGATATGATCATCCGCGGCGGCGAGAACATCTACCCCAAGGAGATCGAGGAGTTCATCTATACCCATCCCAAGGTATCTGACGTACAGGTCATCGGCGTGCCCGATGAAAACTACGGTGAAGAGATCATGGCGTGCATCATCCTCAAGGAGGGCGAGAGCATGACCGAGCAGGAAATGAAGGACTATATCGCCGCGAACATGGCGCGCCATAAGGTGCCGCGCTATATCGACTTTGTCGACAGCTTCCCGATGAACGCCGCCGGCAAGATCCTCAAGTACAAGATGCGCGAGGACGCGGTCGAGAAGCTCGG
>JAFRBD010000120.1 GCA_017405065.1 Ruminococcus sp.
ACCGGCAATATACTTTGAGTTGTCATGATAGTATTCGGTCAGTATAAGCGTCTGACCGTCCTGAACCGTTTGATCATCGTCTTCCGTATAATTCCAAACATTTGACTCAAATGCTGCGTCCCATACGCCGCCGGTAATATCGGTGCCTTTTGCGACTCTTGCAAACTTGACATTATCGTTCAGACCGCGGAAGACCAAATTGCTGTCGGGGCGAACCCATACGCCGTCTTCACCCTCGTTCCATGTCCACGCGAGCCAGTCTTCATCACCCCGTGCAACGGCGGTAACATTCAGCGCGGCGCTCTTGGAGCCGGGACCTTCCGCCGCTCCGTCATAGACGGGGGAGATGAAGTAGTTATCCATCATGCACAGGTCAAAGAGAGTATCATAGCTCTTTGCCACGACCGGCGCACTGTCGGCAGGCGCGGTACCGTCTCTGTTCGGCTTGCGCACAGCCCAGTATTTGAACGCCATACCGTTGTAGACGGCAGGAGCGTCGATCGCTTTCATCCGTTCATCGAGCTTATAGTTTGCACCGTAATCAAGCGCGATATCATTGTTGTATCCGCCGTCGGGCGTCAGGCGATAGTGGGCGTGTACTTTTTTGGTGTCCTGAACAGCAGTGATCGTTGCATACAGGCGGTTTTCGGTCGCTGTCGCGCCGGTATCCGTGTCGATCACGGCGCCTTCTTTCACAGAGTCTTTGGTGATGCTCCCGTCGCGGTTGCTCCACCGCAGCGTCTCGCCGTAGTTGCTTTCATACGGCGCGTTCGCGAGGATGAATTCGTCAGACAGTCTGTAATCGCCGTCATTGGTGATCGCGCAATTCGCGTTGCTTTCGTCCAGCTGATCTTCGCTGAGCGTTCCGGTTTTGACATAAGTACGGTCGGTGCCGAAGCGATCGGTAAACCGGTATTCGATGGTATAAGGCAGCTCAGTGATATCGGTGCGGCGCGCGTAGACGGCGATCAGGTACTGGTCTTTATTTCTGGGGACCTGCTGCTGCAGGGCGTCGGAGCTCCATTCGATGGAGGGACTGTTCCAGTTGTAATTACGGACCAGTACATCTCTTATGACCTGGTCGCCGGTGTCGGGATCGATGACCGGCTCGCCGTTTTCATACTGCGGCGTCGGTACGATACGCCACCATTCGACAAACTCATATTTGTAGACGCGGTCGTCAATGGGCTGCATACTGAAGGAGTAGCCGTCAACGCGGTGCCATGCGAGATCCGCGTGGTTCGTATAGTTGCTGGGGCTGGTGAAAACGGTTTGCTGACCGGCTTTCAAGCCGTCGGGATATACCTTGTTGTCTGCATTCGGGTCGTCGGCGTTATCAACAGCTTCCTGAACGTACGGAGCGACGTCATCATCATCTGCGGCTCTGAAAGAATCTTTGGTGTAGTTGTCGGCATAGCAGAACATGACGTCCAGCTTCACCATATCCTGCTTGACGAGGGCGTAATAGGTGGTATCCCTTTCGGGCAGCTCGCCGTCGGTGCCGAGATCCGCCTTTGTGAGCGTAGTTTCATCGGTCAGCCTGCCGGTCTCGGGGTGTTCGGGATCATAGTTCTTCGTCGAATACCAGCCGAGGAAGGTGTAGCGGTGCATATGCAGATAGATCGGTTTTCCGTCGTTCGTATAGCCTGTGGTTTCCTCGTTGTTATCGTAGAAGGTGATGTTTGAGATGCTGTTATAGTCAAGGACCGTCTGCATGGAAACGCTCAGTCTGCCGAACTTCGGCGTATGGTAAGCGTCGTTATAGTAGTCGGTATCGATATGGCTGTTGACGCAGACCATCTGGTAATTCAGCTTACGCTCGGTGTCACGGCGGAAGTATACCTTGACGTTATTCAGGCCGGCGTTATTATCGTCGGGCTGTATCGTGATCTTTACATCGTTTATCGTACCGTCGGGATTGGACAAGCGGACGTATTTCTGTGTTTGCCCGTCAACGGTGCGGGAATAGTTGTAGGCGGCGTTGATCAATATCTCTTCTCCGACCATTCCGGGCTCTTCGGGATTAAAGGTCTGGAGCACGCCGTTCCAGGGAGCTCCCGCGGTGGGATCGGGATCATTCTTGTGCTCTTCCAGATAAGTGAGATACGCCGTTTCGGCGGTGTGGTCGATATACTGATAGGTATAGGGATAAAATTTGCGGTCGAAGTAGACCTTGATCGTCTTTTTATCCGTCGCGACGATGGTCACGCTGCCGTTATCCGCGACGGAGATCGGGTTGGGATCGGTCACGCCGTTCGTATCGGTGACGGTGTACTTGGTGCCGCCGTGAACCAGCTGGTAGCCGTGGGTCAGCAGATCGGAGGCGATCCTGCCGTTGTACAGATTGGAAATCGATACGGTGGTGTCTCCCTCGGCGGCGATCGGGACCGTCAGGGTCTCGGAGGTATACAGCGTATACTCATCGTCGTCGATATTCTGTGTCAGGTAGTCGACCTGATACAGATATTCGTTGTCGTTCTCCCTGTACAGGAAGGTGATGACGTTATTTTCGAGCTCTTCTGCCAGCTGTGCATCCGGATCGGTGTTGGCGGAAGCGGACAGCGTCAGCGACTGGGTCGCCGTTTCGACGATGTAGCCGGGGATGATGATCGCGTCCTCCACGACAGAGGCGTGAGAGGTCTCCTTGACGACGTCCTCGGCGCCGGGGTTGATCGGCTTACGGGTCGCCGCGTCAAGATACTGTACCTTGTAGTGAACCTTATCCTTTTGGATATACTCGAAGGCGTAGTCGTTCGGGGTGTATTCATTGCCTCCCTGCGAGATGTTCTCTCTAACAACAAAAGAGTGGGAGTTCGTCGTCGGCCACCAGTTGGTACCGGACTCCTGTCCCTCACTGGTCCACTTGTACTCGTCATACAGCTCGGCGCTGCTCTTGGCTTCAAAGGTCTTGGTCTTAAAGACATAGGCTCTGCCGGTGGTCTGCTGGGCGATCTCCACCTCGGGATCGTCGGCGCGGACGTAACGCACCCTGTACTTGGCGACGTCCGTGGTGACCCATTCGGCAAAGAGCCGCAGGGTCGCGTTGTCGCCCGTTGACTCCTCATTCAGCGTGGTGATGGGCACGTTCTCCGGCTCGAAACGGTTGGGGATACGGCTGCTGATGTAGTACCATCCCGCAAAGGTCGCTTCCTCGGCGATAGGGGAGAGCTTCGGCCTGGGGTTTTCGGGATCGTTGTCGTTGACCGGGATATTCATCAGCGGCACATAGGTGCCGTAGTCGATGGAGAGGGTCGTGATATTGTTCTCGTTTTCATCCTGACCGAGGACGATCCGATTTTCGGGATGAGTGCCCTTACGATCAATATAATAGTCTTCATAGTTGTTGTAGAAGATGACGTTGATCTTCCTGGGTACCCACTTGGCGTAAAGGATGACGTCGTCGTCGGGGATTCTGTCGTGTAAGAAGTCGACCGGCTTGAGATAGAAGGGATCGTAGTACCAGCCGTCGAAGTTAAAGTAGTCGCGCAGCTCCGGGTTGGGATATAGGGGTTCGATCTGGAACTTCTGCAGGAACATGGGCGCTTGATAATACGCTCTGAAGATGTTGTCCTCGTCGATCGTACCCAGGTTGCTGTACTTCAGCTTATAGTCGTTGCGGGAGTAGAAGAAGTAGATATCGGCGTGGTGACGTTCGTCGAAACCGTTGCCGTTGTCGTAGAAGGTCGCCTGCGCGTTGCCGTTGCCGTAGTCGGTAGTGCCGTCCCAATTGGTGTTGACTGTTTTGGTAACGACCTCGCCGTTAACGACCGATTTTACGGTAAAAGTGGTTTTGAGATCATTCGCGTCGTTATCGTCTTCTTCGCTTCCATAGATAGTAAAACCGGTAAGCGAAACTGCGGTCTGGTTCTTTCGTATACCATTGTTATTAGAAGGTAGATTATCTCCTAAAACATTTGCATTATTTAGGTTTGAACCGGAATAGTCCGTATACTGGTTGCCGGCATCGTACGTTTCAATGGTATTTTTTTTCGTTAAGCCGAAGAGCTTGATGCCGTGGCCGGTATCCATCTCGATGATATCCGTATACCTGCCTTCGATCGTACGCGACATGTAATGGACTTCTACGAGGTTGCCGTCTTCATCGAGCTCCTCATGGTCGCCGGCGGGATAGGTGCCGCCGTTGATCAGGATGTTGATGCCGTTCGGAGTGGACGCGATATAGTCCTCGGAGGGGAGCAGCTCGACGCAGTTTTTATAGGTGAAATTAAAAAGGTATTTTTTACCGTTGTTCCATCCATTACCACCGTTGGTGTTGTCCCACGAAGCAACGAAATGGAGGGTGGTATAATCAAAATCGGAGTTTGTTTTTAATCTGTCTTTGATATAGTTATCTCTCAACAGAATCTCACCGTACAGTCTTTCATACAAGCCTTTTATCGTATAGTTAGCGCGGTTTAATTTATATCGCGAACCGGGTTCTACAGCCCAACTGCCGAAGTAAATCTTTTCATCCGGATCGTTAGGTTTGTCATTTCTGTGCGGTGTTTCAAAGGCGTCATTGAACCATTTATCTCTCAGGCTGGAGCCGAATTTTGCCTGCACCTGATAATACCAGTATCTGATATCGCCTCCGCTGCCGTTGTCGACAAAGTTCGTCGTCATCATGTCCTGATGCCTGATGATTGCTGGGATATCATCTGATAGTTTGCTCTTCCAGTCTGAACTGTTGAGCTTTTCATACAGCGATAAACTTTCACTTTTGCCGGAGAAATTTTTGGTTCCGCTTGTGAGGGATACCTGGCCGTTGCTTCCTTTGTCCCAGCTGGGGACGCCGTTCGCGTCATAGGTCACCGTGCCGCCGGTGGTCTTCGCGTAGAAAAACTGCAGGTTAAATGTCTTGCGCTTGTAGAAGATATTGATCTTGGTAGAGCCGTCGCCGGCAGCTTCTACATAGCCGTTTACTGCGTCGTTTCCGAACTGGAAGAGCGAAACAGGATCGTTTCGGTCATAGTATCTTTGCAAGTCCTCTGCAAAACCATCGCGCTGCGCGAGGCTCATGTTCGGAAAGTCGATCTTTTTATTTTTATCGTCGAGCGGATAACCCTCACTGTTCGTCTTTGGGGTACCGTCACTATTTTGTGCTTGTGGTTTAAAATTGAATCCGAAGAAGTTGCTCAGTTCGATCCACGTTCCGTCCGCTCTTTGTATTTGGGTGTTATATTGGATATGCTCGCCGGATTGAACGTTTTTGACTTGATTGCCGATCTTGATTTTATCTGCCTCGAAAACGGCGACGTCGGTATAATGCGGCGTGACGATCGCTCTGAGTTCAGCGGAAGTCATGCTGCTGACGTCGAGCTGCTCAAAGTAATTATCCGCTAACTCGCTGTCTTCGTTTTCGACCCAGTAGACAACGCTGAACTTAGAATCGCCTTTTGCCCAAATTGCTTTCCAGTAGGAATTATACGATGGTACGGTCAGGTCCGTCCTGTCGGCGAACTGGACGAGATTCTGAGGATCGGTCGCATCAGCCTCTGTCATGGTGACGTCTGCAAGGGTACACTCGGTGCCGGCTTCAAAGGCTGCGGCGTTGCGGTAGTAGTGTGTTACTTGTACCTTGTTGCCTTCGCCGTCGTCTTCTTTCGTTACATCCACAACGGTATCGGGCTGGATATAGACCCAGTCGGAGGCGCCGCTTGCTTCTTCGGATGAGTCGCTGCTGGTGCGCGCCCATCCGAGGAAGGTGTAGCCTTGACGCTTGGGGTTTTCGAGACGATAGGAAGTCTCATATTTGGCATAGATGGGGTCAACGCCGTAGCCGCCCTCGCCCAGATTATAGGTGATGGCGTAGTAGTTGCGGTCGTAGTAAACGCGGAACACGGTAGAGCCGTCGGCGGCGATGGCGTCCGGCTCGTGGAACAGGCTGGTGAAGCCCGGGATCTTCTCCGCTTCCAGATCGTCGGGGGTCGATCCGGTCTTGCCCAGACGGTTTTGGTTCGCGTCGGTCCTGTCGCGGTCGAGGGTATAAAGGTCGTCGTACTTGTTCTGCAGATAATAGCGCGCGGCATAGTGGGTCAGACCCGCCACATAGTAGACGTTGTAGACGACCTCCTCGCCGTCAACCGTATGGTCGTAGGAAACGGTGGTCGCTTCCGCGAAAACGCCGCCCGTAGGCAGCTCCATGGGGTCATTTTCGTCATTCTCCAGCATCATGGGGTCAAAGCCGTCGACGATCGGATTGGTGACCTCATAACTCTGATCCTCATTTAAGGGGAAGGTCGCGATATAGGGGTCGGTTATGGGCGTTCCGTTGATATACAGGTAGTTGATGTGGATGGTGACGTAGGATTTCGCATCGCCCTTGATCACCGCGACGGAGAAGACGGCATCCAGCAGGAGTACCATCATCACGAATAATGATACGAATCTGATCAGTTTGTTTTTTCTGTGTGATAATACTTTTTCGAATAACGGGAATTTAAAATCTTTCACTGAGATCATCTCCTTGGGGTTTGCCGGATGAGACTTTTGCTGTCGTCTTCTTTCTGTGTGACTGTTCCTGTTTTTCAGAAGCGCTGATGCGCTTCCGGTTTCGATAGGATAATAGGTGTTTTAACTGATTGCGAACGATTGATAAAATAAATTTTAATACGTTTTCATAAAACTTTTATTAGAAATTGTAGACTTATCCATAATATTTTTTTACTATTATCATTATACATAAAATCTTTTAAAAAAACAAGTAATTTTTTACAAAATTATCAACAAGGAATTTGTAATCTTTTTCGATTATATGGAGGCTCCTACAAAATTAACCCGATTTATTATCTTCTTTTTGCAGCGGAATTAAAAATGGACTTTTTGGAACAGTATTCACCGGGTAAGCCGGGAGGGATATCAGCCTTGTCCTTGAGATGATGCCGATAGCTTAAGCGTCAAAGCGAAGCAAATCACACGTTTTCGTAGGGGCGAGCATTGCTCGTCCGCAGAATGACGGGCTTTTTGGTTATCGAAAACGTCAGATTGGAAACAAATGCTGCTGTCATGTCGCTTTGCGAATGCCTCTTAACGCGACACGGACGACCACCGGTCGCCCCTACGGAAGCACGTGTTTGCTCCGCGATTTTCGAGTATTTCTCTTATGTTGACGACAGCTTCTTATCGGCGCGCAAAAACAAGCCGCTGCAAGCAGTAAGCTCACAGCGGCTGTTTTGCCGTAAATGATTCTGTTTGATCAATGAGGCGTATACAGGATGATCTTGTCGTCTTTTTCCAGCGCGACGTCCATTTGTGAGAGGTCGCCGGAGAAGATCACCATTTTGCCGGATTTCTTGACATAACCCAGCGCCAGAGCGGGGTAGGTCTTTTTGCTTTCGTAGAGGGTGGTCAGCGAAGCGTTGTAGACCGCTCTGACCAGCTCGTCGGCTTTACAGGGCTTGGGGATCTCTGCAAAGTACTTCTTGACCTTCTTGGCGTAGACTTCTTTATTATCAAAGTCCTCGGCGGAAGTATTCACGTCATAGGTAAGGATATCGTTATAGAAGTTATAGATCGCTTCCTTTTCACCGATCTGCGTGATCATCTTACTGATATAACGGTTACTGATAACGATATTGTTGACGTCGTAGCTGTTGACCAGATCGTGATGCTTCGGGTCGATGATCTCAACGATAACATCGATACTTCCCGTATCAAAATAGGGGTTTTCATCGAGCTTGTCTTTGATGATGTCCTGAACATAGATCAGGTTGGCGAGAGCGTTGGAATCGATATCCTCGCTCGTGGCGGTGTCGTCGGACAGGATCAGGATGCTTGTATCATGTTTGCCGTAGGAGATGACCCTGTTGATGGTTTCGCAGATCAGCTCCTGATCGTAGATGTCCGCGACAACGGTCTCCTTAACAAACGGATACTGCCGGTAATAGTTCATCTTTTCCAGATTCTTTTTGTCGTCGACGACCGTTACGCGCAGGACTTCTTCTCCCTCATAAACCTTTTTGAGTTCTTCTGAGGTGATATTATTGTAGCCCCATTCGCACATGAAGGCGGAGACGCCCTCCCAGTACTGATCGCAGTCACTGTTGTGTCCGAGGATGATGACGTTCTTCTTATCGATCCAGTAATTCGGATTGAGCTTGACCTCATAGTTGAGCGGCCTTTCCTCCGAAACCTTGTTGATGTAGCTTTCGTCTTCGGTGGAATAGAAGAAGTACGGTTCGCCGTTGGCGTCTAAGGATGACAGCGGGATCGCGTGGCGGTGGGTCTTGATGTATTCTTCGATATAGGCGTCTTCGTTTTCTATCTTGCCCTTTTCGGCGTAGAAGGCGGGTCCCTTGTTGGAGAACAGCTCGATATAGACGGTATTCAGCTCCGGCATCAGCGAGAACTGTGACAGGATCTGACCGAGGATCTGGTTGACAAAGACGGGGATGATGTTGCAGCGTCCCTTGACTTCTTTGCTGCGGATGATCTTGTTGACGATATCCTGCGTCCAGGGATCGGTGATCTCCACGATGATGCGCTGACCTTTGACGGAATCGTCGGAGGCGGTGATATCGGCGACCTGCATCAGCGTCTTGATGGTCTGGGAATTGCCCTGATGATTTTCTTCATGCTTGATCTTTGTCTCATATTTGCACAGCGTATTCACACTGTCGCTGCCCAGAATGATGATCGCCTTCGCTTTGTTGAGCTGGATATCCTTGAGCTGTTTCAGAGAGAAGACGTCGCCCTCGCGGACGATGAAGGTAACGGTCCATTTGATCTTATGCTTTCTGATATAGATGAAGCGTTTGAAAAAGGACATTTCCTTCGCTTCATCGTGCAGCTTTTTGTTTTCCTTCGCCGTTGTTTCACTCAGCCGCTCGTTGATCTCCTTTTTGATCTCTTCCTTGCGGGAGTTGACGAGGATGACGACCTTTTCCTTCTGACCGCTGAACAGCAGGTCGTTGATGATCTCGGACGCGCGGGTGTTCCAGTTCAGGATGACGGTATGGTTGGAGATGTGCAGCTTTCTGGTACCGGTATTGGCGTTGGCGATGAATTCGGAGATGAAGTTGGTAACGTAACCGATGACAGCGCCCGTGAAGGTGATCATGCCGATGACGATGACGCACAGACAGATGACGGCGATCACTACGCCCGAGGTACCGATGTCTTTGACGACCGAACTGATGCAGCCGGCGTCAAGGATCATGGTGATCGTGTAGAACGCCGCCTCCAAAAAGCCCATGTGTTCCGTGCCGCTGAGCGACATCGCGCTGATGATAAATGCGGATAATAGCACGAACAGGATGTTGAATACTAAAATACCGAATAATACGACCCTGCCCGGATTTTTGGCGAGCTGAATACTCATCCATTCCTTCATGCGAAAGCGTTTCATTGTTTCCTCCTCAGCATTGATTGGTATTGAAAGCGATTATCGCTGATACAGCTTGGTTTTTATTTTGAGCCTGTCTTCGGTCGTTTCGTAGCGGCATTTGCCCGCGTCGATATTGAGACCCGCATCATTCAGCTCTCTGAGGACAAGATAGATCTGTTTGTTATCAAAGAGCTGGCGGATGATGGAATCGTAAGCGCTTTTGTCAGTCGCTTTCAGCGAGATCTCATATTTCCCGTTCGAAACATAATATTTGAAGATCGCGCAGATGGAATCATAACTGAACGAATTCAGCATCAATCCGTTTTTGTAATAGTAATTGCATTCCCTCGCGGTACACTCGGGCAGCGGGAACGTATCTTCCGGCTCGTGATCGCGCAGCAGGGTTTTGCTGTCTACGCAAAAGTAATCGTAGGTGATCTCCTGCGAGCTGAAAAAGGTATACTTTGTATCGGAGTGATCATCCCATGTGACGTCGATGTAGTAATAATCACCGTTGAGACGGATCAGGTTCCACGCGTGGAGCGATTCTTTCCCTTTGCCGCCCACAAAAGTACATTCGATCCCCATGCGGTTGCACAGATACTGAAAGGCTTTCGCGTATCCGGCGCATACCGCTTTTTTCTCAACGAATACGCCGTAGATATTGCGCAGGTTATGGGAGTAAAAAAACGGCAGCTTTTCTGTCTTTTCCAGCTTGAGCGTATCATAATCGACCAAAGAGATGATGGTCTCGAACAGATAGAGCGCGATATCGTATTCGCTCATATCGCTGCCGATATGATCCAGAATGACCGCGACGGCGTCGTCGATCTCCTTTTGACGGGCGCGCGCTCCGTCGGGATCCAGAGTATAGGTGAAATCCGTGTAATTCGCGAACTCCGTATCTGTCTGGTAATTGGTGGAGAATTTTCCCTCAAACCAGAATATCTCCGGATGATCGCAATAGACGCACTTTACCGCTTTGGAGACGTCCTGACGTGTCGTGCGGGGCGGAAAATTCTTTACGATCTCTCTGAAGTTGATCATTGCGTCATACAGTACGTTATATACTGTTTTTTCGTGATCGGTCAGATGGGAGTAGACATACAGCTTGGCGTTTTCGGGATGTACCGGTACCTGCTTGACGAAGCAATCCGGTTCCGATCCTTGTTTGACAAAGCTGATCTCTTCATTCCGGTTGTCATTTGTCATGAGCGTGTTACCTCGGAAATAGATTGATTTTGCGGTGATGTATTACAGTGATGCGATCACAGGGTTTCGCCGATCGCGTAGGGCGAGATATCCAGATTTGCCAGCCCGCGCTGGAGAAGACTGGCGTCGATGATGCTCAGCGTGCCGTCGCAGTCGACGTCGCCGCTCATCATCGTTAAGTCGTCTACATCCATTACCATAGCGGCTTCGTATCGCTGGAGATAGTATACGTCGATGATATTGATCTCGCCGTCTCCGTTGCAGTCGCCGATCAGGGTGAGATCGAACAGAAGCGCAATGTTTTGGCTGACCGGGGGAAGGTAGTATTTCGCGTATCCGAGCGCATTGGGATGGATCCCGCGGTCGTCGTTGTCGCCGTCCCAGCAGTAGCGCTGAGACATAGCGAGTATATTGCCGTTGAACTCGGACTCATTGTACAGATCGATACCGGCTGCTTTCCATTTCCGGCACAGCTCCAAAGCTCTTTCGCCGATGCTTTCCTGACGCGCCGTTGTGCCGAGAGCCATTCTGTGCGAGCGGATATAGATGACGGGAGTGTTTTTCCATTCGTTTTTGATCAGCCACATGGTCTTTTCAAAACCGTTGGTATAGTTGGATTCGTCGATGGACGACATGTCGTATCCCGATGTGATCTTGCCTAATTTGATATCGGTATGCCAGGTGTCGTTGGTGCCGCCGTTGAGGAGGATCAGATCGGATCTGCTGCCGGCGTCGATCGCGTTGCGCACCTGATCTGCGATATGGCTTTTTCCTGATGTTTTACCCATGACGGCGCCGGATTTCGCGTACTTTTTACAGTTCATACCGTATTTTACGGCGATCATATCGGGGATCCCCTCAAATGTGCTGGCGACGGGATTTCCGTAGCCGTACATCACGCTGTCGCCGAAAGCGGTCAGTTTTTTGCCTTTGAGCTTCTGATAGAGCATCAGCTCACAGATAAGGCTGTCAAATTCTGTGTCCTTTACCAAAGCGTTCGGATATAGCCTGTTATTGTCATCGGGTATGAAATATCCGAAATAGGCGATGGTGGAAAGGCTCGTATCGGCTGAATCGCTGACGGTCCCGACACTGCGCTGCGGATAGCCGAGCGCCTTGACCATCGTTTGTGCGACAAAAAGACGATCAACGGAGGCGCTGAAATCATTTTCCTTATATGAACTGATGATCCCGCGCTTTTTCGCAAGCTCAAATACCGATTTGCCGTTGCTGCGGCTGCAGCCCGGAATACTCCCCGAGTATTTCATCAGCTCATACAGCCATTGTGTGCGGTTGTATTTTGTCCGGAAACGACCCGCGCGATACCAGTTGTGTTCGACGCGATAGCCGTTTTTATAATAAAAATTCTCTTCGTTTTCACGGAAGTAACCGTTAGCGGGAACACCGTCGCTGAGGCGGTATTGTTTGTTTCCGATCACGGCGGTCTCGTTTGCCGGCGATCCGTTTTGATAGTAAACGGTCTCTTCGGTCAGTCCGCTGATCTGTACGCCGTTTTCATCGACGGCGCAGAGGGAATAGGATACGATCGAATCTGCCGGTACGGCGCTGTCGACAAAGGAATACCCGGAGACCTCGCCGAGAATTGTCGGTACGCCGTCGGAAAAGGTGCTGCGGTATATACGGAACGAGGGGACAGCGGCGTTCGCGCTCCAGGCAACGGTGTAATTTCCGCTGTTATAACGGACGTCGTTGATAACGGGAGGCGCATAAAAGGTGTTGCTCCATCCGTCTTTGTGATAACCGGAAACAAACGATCCGTCCGCGCTCAGGCAGCGAACGGTATAGATGCGTGTGCTGCCGTCTGTCGCCTGCGTATCGGTATAACAGGTGTTGACGGTTTCCGTTAACCTGACCCATGATCCGTTTTGGCGATAATAGACCCGGTATTTATCGGCGCCGAAAAACGGCAGCCAGTTGATCTTTGCGCCCTTTGCCGTATTTTCAAAGGAAGTGATCACAGTGTATGCCGTCAGGGTGCTCACACCTTCCGTGAAGCTGCTGAGCACACGATCGTAACTGTCGGTCAGACAGAGGGTATAGACATATTCGCTGCCGGGAACGGCGGAGTGATCGGTATAGGCGCCGTCGATGACGCCGGAGGCGATCACCGAGAATTCGTCCTCGTCCGCCGATCTGCGTAAAACACGGTACCGTTCGTCGATATACTCTTCACTTCTGTCCCATGTCAGATGAACGCCGTCTTCCCCGATGGAAATGCTCTTGATCTCGGGAGCGGAATAATAGCGGTTTTCCCATCCGTTTTGATCGTAAACAGAGGCGTCTTCATTGTTGCTGTCGACGGCGCATACGGTATAAATGCCGAGTTCAGCGTCTTCTGCGGCCGTGTGCAGATAGCTGTTGCCTTCGACGACGGCAAGCTCGACCCACGCGCTGTCGTCGTACTTTTCTTCCCGGACAGAAGAGGCGCAGGCGGCTTTTTGGTAATAGATACGGTAACGTGAAAAGGGTTCGATACCGTTCCATGTCAGCCTTACGCCGTTTATTTCGTTTTTGACGTCGGTGATCGTCGGGGCTTCTTCGACGATGCCGACAGTTTCGCTTTCTATCTCGGCTGATACGGCGCTGAGGCTCTCCTGCGCCCCGGTCGATTCTTCAACGATCTCTTGCGCGCTGACGGAAAGGAAGGTGTTTGTCAGCACGGTCAGAATGATCAGCAACGCCGTTATCAGTGAAATTCCACGTTTGATCATGAATTCCTCCGCTGTGTTTTTTCTTAAGGTAACTCCCGTTACCTTATCCCTGCCGATCGTTTTCGATCCAACGGAAAACCGCAGAGTATCTGTCGGTTGTTCCCGAAAGGCAAGGTTGAGAGGGATCGGATGTTGTTCTCCGTTTTGATAACATATGCTTCAAAACACAACATTTCATACTATTCTACCATGTTGCGTCGAAAAAATCAACATTTTGTCGGTTGTAATATCATAAAAGTCGATTGAGTCGGCTGTATTATCATATACATAGATATTCATCGGACTTGCGTCAGCAAAAAAACACCGCATACAGGAGATCTACCTGTATGCGGCGCTGTGATATAAACAGTATTGTCGGTTACTTCCTGATATATTTGACTTCTGTGCCGATACTGTCGACCAGAACAAGCGTATTGCCGTTAACGGTATAGTCAAAAACACCCGGTGCGTCGTCAAATACCATTTCAACGGACGTTCCGTTGTCGGTATAGGTGAAACTTAATTTTTCGCCGTATACTTCATAAGTGCCTGTCCCGTCCGGGTTGAAGGTATAGACGAAGTTTTCGTCCTCCTCATACGCCCATGAGCCGATGAGTGCGGAGGACTCGATATCGTCGACGCCGTCGTCGATCGGCTTGCCGATCCCGTCCACAGACGGCAAATGTGCAAGCCATCTCTGCAGACAGGTTGCGTCGATGATCTCAACTGAGCCGTTGCCGTCAACGTCCGCGACCCTTTCGTCTATCTCAAAGGGGATCTCAAGACCGCTGAGACTTCTCTGGAGATAGGTGACGTCGATAACAGATATTTCATTGTCGCCGTCCACGTCGCCGAGCAGCGGGGGAGCCGGCTCGACCACACAGAAGGTCGCCCATGCCTCGCCTTTCAGCACGCCGTTGCGGGTCGGGGTCGCGACGACCGTGTAAGTGCCGATCTCGATGATGTTTTCGCGGTCGACCTCAACTTCGGTCAGCTCGCCTTCGACAGCGACCTGTTTGTAGTAACTCAGGGTGTAGTCCTCGCCCTCGGCGTACTCGACGCCCATCTCGCTTGTCAGCACAGCTGCAGGCGGGGTGATCGGCTCGCCGGTGTATTCTACTTCGTTTTCGGAAAGGTTCATTTCCACGACGTCGCCGTCGGCGTTGGTCATCGTGCCGAGCGGATGGACGTTCGTCACTTTCTTGCCGATCTCATCGCTTACGATGTTGAACACCACCGATACAGCCGCTCTATCTCCGTTTTCATTGGAGAAGCAGGCGGTATAGGTATACTCGCCGTCCGGGAGCGACATCAGATAGTTTGTGCTGAGAGCGACCGCAGCGCCGTCCTCTTCGGTGAAGCGCCATGTCTCGAGATCGTCCTCGGAGATACCCTCGTCGTCGCCTGTCGCGGCAATTCCGTCGCCTCCGGTAGGAGCAAGCGATTTCTTGTCCTTCGGCTTATGGCTCGCGATCTCCTTGCCGTTTTTGTCGAACACCTTGCAGCTTCCCTCTTCACTGGTGTTCGTCAAATAGGTCAACCAACCGGACTGCAGATTGGCGTAGTTCATCTCATTGGTCCCGGTCGCTTCATAGAGGGGGCTGATAAACGTCGAAGGTATCAGCAGGTAGTATTTATATCCCTCGAGATAATCATTATCGGAGAAGTTCTGCAGCGCCTCGGGGCTCATTTTGCAGATAGATTCAAAGGCAGCTCGGTAGTCCGCCCAACGCTCGACGTCAATGATCGGATAATCGAACCAACCTTTCCGCACGCCTTGGCAGACCTTACAGGTCTCGGTGTAATAACAGCGGTAGTTGTAGCGGGTGAACAGATTGAACAGGCCGCCCTTATAGGGAGTCGCTTCGAACTTGGTGATCTTGCGCATCCCCTTGAAGTCGTGAAATCCTGTAATATCCCCACCGCATTTTGTGCAATATGCGTGGTGAGCAACAAAGCCTTTCGGAATCCATTCGCCGGGGGTGCAGGCTTCTTCATCGGGCAGCAGCATTTTGCATCGCTCGCAGTGGCTCTTGTGGGTAAAGGTGGGATATTCACCTTTGGCGCGGACATAATCGACCCTGCCGGTGCCCACATGGGAACAGAGCTGATCCTCGTGATAGCTGCACTTGGTGCAGTCGATGGAAACCTCGCCGTTATAGATCTCGTAGCCGAGAACGGTGGAAAGTACGGGAGTTTCCTTAAGATCGTGCGCCTCGCCTGCCGTGAAAACAACATGGCAGCGGCTGCAGCGCTCGTCATGGGTGCCGTTGCCGTTATCCACATATTCACGCGGCACGCTGTGGTCGCAGTCGCCGTCGACCGCATAACCGCACTTGGAGCAGACTGTGCGATACTTTCCGGCGGGCTTTCCGGTCTCGGGATCATTGACCGGCTCGTTTTTGAGATCGTGCTTCTCGGCGTTGGCAAGACAGCCGCCGCACTTGGAGCAGAAGACCTTGTGCGTATTGTCGTCCTTATTGTCCACATATTCTATGGGGTAATTGTGGGTGCAGGTGTCCATCTCAACTGTGTCGATATGGAACTCGGCGCTCGCGGAGCCGGTGAAGTTGCCCTTACCCGTGACCGTCAGGGTGTAGAATCCGCTGAGCTTGGGCGTTGCGGAATAGGACACGGTGTAGCTATCGGGGAATACTATGAGATCGCCTGCATTGACACTCGCGATAGTGGGATACTGCTCCTTGCCGTTGTAAAGAAGTATGGAGCTCGTGAGCGTGACCGAGGTGATCTTCGCCTTGTTGATCGCCCATACCGCAGGCTTTGCCTCGGTGGTGCCGTCCGTCCACTTGTAGTCGCCGAACAGCGTTAAGACAGCGGTGTATATGCCCGCGTCGGTCTCGGGATCGTTGAACGAAACCGTATAACCCGCAGTAGCCGTATAGGGGCAGTTCTGCGGCTGACCGGTATAGGGCAGCACGACCTCTTGGGGAGGCGCGACGGTCTTATCGTCCGTACTGATCGTGATCTCTTTGGGATATTTGCTTGCTTCCTCAACGGTAAAGGTCACCGGATCGGAGAATACGCTCGGACCGTCAGGAAACAGCTCCTGAACGATCTGCTCCGGGATGTTGTTCGTATTCACGACCGTTTCGTTTTGCAGGGTGATTTCATCACCG
>JAFRBD010000121.1 GCA_017405065.1 Ruminococcus sp.
CGTAGTACACATGGATCACGAAAAGGTGAAGGCGTTCATCGAAGCTCGCGGCTTCAAGGTGGAGATCCTGCCCTTCTACTACGGCGACGAGAACCTGTCGATGTTACAGGCGATCCCCGAAAGTTGGCGGGAAAAGTATCTTGACCTTTTGAAGAACGCGCGCGTCTGGAAATTGACCCTTGACCCGAACTACACGCAGAAGGCGTCTGTCAGCGGAGCAGAGAAGATCGAGAACCTCACGGTCGATTACAAAACGATCGGAGATGTGCTTGAAATGACCGTCAGCGGACGTATCGACACCATCAGCGCGCCCGTGATACTGAAAGTGTTTGACGAGTGCGGCGACGGTATCTCCTCTGTCAAAGTAAAGGCAAAAGAGCTGGAGTACATTTCCTCTGCGGGTCTGCGTACCATGATGATCATGGTCAAGAAGCTCGGAGAGGGCAGCGTCACGGTAGAGGGCGCGTCGGACGACGTCAAGGAGATCTTCGCGGTGACGGGCTTTGACGGGATCATTCCCCTGCTCTGATAGCGGACGACCGATATACATTCCCTTATAAAACGAAACAAAAACTGCCGACAGAGCTATATGCTGTGTCGGCAGTTGTATATATGCTTGATTATTATTCGGCAATATCTAAAATAGCGTCGAAGCCTGTTTGCTCTAAGATCTCTCTGACGACCTGATTGATACCGCTCAGCTTCACGCCGTTCGGACAGCTCTTCTGCATGATCAGCAGAACGCGTAATCCTGCCGAAGAAATGTATTCCAAATCACCGCAGTCGATCGAAACATCAGAAAGCGCATGCTCCGCTTTGACGCGCTCAAACAGCGCCAGCAGATTCGGCGCGGTCAGGGTATCGACTCTGCCCTTCAAAGACAGGATCAAGGTGTCGCCTGTCACGGAAGCCTGCATATCAAAGTCCTCGGCTTTCAGATCGGCTGTGTCTACGGCTGTTTCCGTGTCCATCGCCGTGATCTTCCAGTAGGCGCATTTCTGCATATTCTGCTTGATCGCCTGCGCTTGCTCGGGGGTGATCTTATCAAGGCTGCCGATCTCGGGCATATACTCCGCGATGATCATGCGCTCCGCTTTCAAGCCGTGCTTTGCCAAGAACATCATCGCGTTTTTCATGTTCAGAGCCACGTCGCCCATTGGACTGACGTTCAGCGAATTGCCGCCTACGTTCACGTCCGACTTGTCCTCCGCCGTGGTTTTGCTCTTCATCATGATCTCCATGAAGCGGTCGCCGGCGATCGGCTGCATCGTCAAGATATACTGCATGCCCGCTTCGGGATCGGCAGTCAGCCAGCAGCCGCCGCGCTCTTTGAGGATCATGCGGATATTGTCGCACAGCGCGCCGACCTCGGAATCGGTGAAATACATCAGCAGTCCTTCGGTCGTGATACAGACAGGGCCTTCGGCGTCTTTGAGCGCCGCTTTCAGGGATTCGCCGTTGGTCGCGTCCACACCGCAGAAATGTACCGAGGAGCGCTTGTCCTCGTCGATCAGGGACAGGATCGCGGGCTCAGCCTCGGCGATCGCGGCGGGAAGATCCATGCCGTAATAGGCGATACCCTTTTGTGAGAATGCTTTGGCGCGCGGCGTGTAGCCGCAGGGCAGATCGACGAGCGTCTTGCAGCCTGACTTTTCCGCGATCGCGGCACAGGTGCGCCAGCGCGTTTCGACCAAGATCGTATTGGTTGTCATCTGTTCGGGAGCAACCGTTACCGAAGCGCTGTTCTGTGTCTCTTCAAAGGACAGATTCAGCTTTTCGGCGACAAGAGCGGCTTCTTTCACTCCGGACGAAGCCAGCTGAAAGACCGTCATTTTTGCCGTGTTGAAAACCGGGTTGACTCGTTCCAGTAAGTTTTGATCCATCATTATCATCCTTTTCTGTATTAGTCGGTAATCAAGGATTCGTGCTGTATCACCGATTGAATCATATCATAGCGTATAGAGGTTTGTCAACTGACAGAAAATATCTGTTAAGTTTGTCAATGCGGAAACTATGAGGATGATTGACTTCACTCAAATCCCTGTTATAATGGTATTGACAGGAATTCACTATTCAGAAAAGGAGAGAAGATAATGGGTAATACGTTTTATTTTGATTGGGAAGTCGGGCTGATGCAGTGGATCCAGTCGTGGCTCGGTCCTGTCGGCACGGCGATCGCATCGGTGTTCAGCGAAATGGGCGAACAGCTGGTGTGCGTTGCGGTGCTGGGTTTTCTGTACTGGTGCTGGGAGAAAGAGTACGGCAAGTATGTCGGACTGAACGTGCTGGTGGGTATCACCCTCAACCCCATGATCAAGAACATCTTCGTCAGACGCAGACCGTACTTTGACCACGAGGGGATCAAATGCCTCAAGCCCGTTGAAAAGGGCGCGGATATCTATGACATCTCGGCTCAGGGATATTCCTTCCCCAGCGGTCACTCCACGAACGGCGTGACCCTGTATACCTCTCTCGGACTTTACAAAAAGAACAGGATCCTGATGATCATCGGCATCATCGCCCCGCTGCTGATCGGTATCTCGCGCTTCTGTGTAGGCGTGCATTATCCGACAGATGTTCTGTGCGGCTGGGCGCTGGGTCTGATCGTTGTTTTCCTTGTTCCCGCATTGCAGCGTGCGATCAAGAACCGCTGGCTTTTCTACGGACTCTTGGTGCTGATCGCCCTTCCGGGATGGTTCTATTGCAAGAGCGCCGATTACTACACCGCCTTCGGTATCCTGATTGGCTTCATCGTCGCGGTGGAATTCGAGGCTCGGTTCGTCAAATTTGAGAACACACGCAACGTCCTGCGAATGATCCTGCGTGTAGTACTGGGCGTCGGCGTCTACTTCGGTCTGAGTACCCTGTCAAAGCTCCCGTTCAGCAAGGATTTCCTCGACTCTGCAACGATGGCGTCCTATGCCGTGCGCGCGGTACGCTACTTTGTGATCATTTTCTTCACCATCGGCGTGTATCCGCTGATCTTTAGACTCGGCGACCGCGTCTTCAAGCGCAAGGGTTGATCAATCGCGGATGGGAGTAACATTCGAAAAAGGAGATATCAATGGAATTCGATAGAGTAATCAAAGAACGGTATTCCGTACGAAAATACAAGTCCGAAATGATCGGGGACGATGAATTGAACAGGATCCTTGAGGCGGGGATGCTCGCGCCCACAGGATGCAATTATCAGCCCCAGAGGATCTATGTCCTCAAGAGCGACGAGGCAATTGCCAAGATACGTTCGCTTTCACGCTGTGCATTTGACGCACCGGTCGTGCTGTTGATCGCGCTCGATGAGACTGCCGACTGGAAAAGTCCGCTTGAAGCGGGATGCCGCGCGGGCATCCAGGACGTCAGCATCGTTGCGGATCATATGATGCTCGCGGCTTGGGACATCGGGATCGGCTCGTGCTGGGTCAACTACTTCAAGCCGAGCGAGGTGAAAGAGGCGTTTGATCTGCCTGAGAACGAAACGCCGGTCCTGCTGATGACGCTGGGATATCCGGCTGGCGATTCAAAGGCGCTCAATCTCCACTATGAGAGCAAGGATATGAATGAGATCATAAGAATGCTGTGATGGTGAATCATGAAAGTTGTACCGCTCAAAAAGCAAAGTTTGTGAAACGGCTTGTTTTGCTGCTTTTGCATTCCGATGGCTTTGAGTTTGTGTAACTTATCTAAAACTGAGATATGAGTTTTAGCCGCTTTGCTGAATAAAAAGGCTCTGTTTTTTCTTGTAAAATCATCGGATATCAGATATAATAACCATATAAATCCGGTTATGATATCTGATTTATATTGCCCGCCCGGTTTGCCACGGCATGTTTGCAAAAGTCCAACGACTGAGTTTTCAATGAAGTACCCTGTGTAGGATTTGAGAACACGGTCATATTTTTACCTTGGCGAAAAAGCAAAAGTAAAAGACATATCCAAACCATACAAGAGGACTGAAAATGACCGATAATCACCTGAAAGCGGAAACGCAAAAAACCTCACGACGATACGAACTGGAGCTGTTGAAGGCGCTGGCGATCATCAGTATGATCATA
>JAFRBD010000122.1 GCA_017405065.1 Ruminococcus sp.
TCATTCAGATCTCGCGGCTCAAACAGGTATGGATGTTTACTTTTGCGATCCATACTCTCCTTGGCAACGTGGAACGAATGAAAACACCAACGGTTTACTAAGGCAATACTATCCAAAGGGTACTTCATTCAAGGACTTTTGTGACGACTTCTTTGACTATGTTGTTGATTTGATCAACATCTGACCCAGAAAACGTCTCGGTTACAGGACTCCTGCTGAGGTTTTCTATGATCTCTTTTCTAAGTGTTGCACTTGACTTGACAATTCACGATTCCTAATTCCACATTAATGAATCCGGAGGAAAATATGAAAACATCTGAATTACTGGAGCTGCTGGCTCAGGAGAATATCGAAATCAAAAATCTGCCGGAGCTGCTGGTCAACGCTCTGGCAAAGAAAAAGAAGCGCATCGCGACCGCTGAGAGCTGTACCGGCGGGCTGCTGTCCGGCGCGATCACCTCGGTCTCGGGCGCGAGCGGCGTGTTCGACTGCGGCGTTTGCTCCTACGCGAACCATATCAAGCACAAGATCGTCGGCGTGCGGGAGGAGACGCTCTCCACCTACGGCGCGGTGTCCGACCGCACCGCCGCCGAGATGGCGCGCGGGATCCGCCTGCTCGCAAAAGCGGATATCGGCGTCAGCACCACGGGTATTGCGGGGCCTTTGGGCGGTTCGCAGTACAAACCCGTCGGACTGGTCTATATCGGCGTCAGCACCGAACTCGGGCTGCATACCGAAAAAATGCTCCTCGGCGAGAACAACGCCGACCGCGAGCGGATCAGAGAACTCGCGGTCGCCGCTGCGCTGTACTTCGCGCTCAAAGAGACGGAGAAGATGTGAGATGAATATCGGGCTCCCTTTCCCAAAGGGAGCCTTTTTTGTTCTCCCTGCGTAAGTCGTACGTTTCCTTTACAAATTTGTCATAGATTTTCACAAAAAAGGTTGTATTTTGCCTTTTGTTATGGTAAAATATTTGAGAATAGGGTCGGTAGCGAAGTTGATATCTGTGCAAGTTAGACAATTTTTGCATCTATTCTTTGACACCAGAGCCGACTACCGATTAAATTTAATATGACAGGAGTTGAAATTATGGCAAGAGTTTCCGGTGTGCTCATGCCCATCACCTCGCTGCCGTCGCCGTACGGAATCGGCACCATCGGCAAAGAGGCGAGAAAGTTCGCCGATTTTCTCAAAGCCGCCGGTCAGTCGATATGGCAGATTTTGCCCGTCGGCCCGACCAGCTACGGCGACAGCCCCTACCAGAGCTTCTCTACTTATGCGGGCAACCCTTACATGATCGATCTTGACACGCTTGTACAGGAAGGTCTGTTGACCAAGGCTCAGATCGAACAGTTCTACTGGGGCAACAACGCGGAAGAGATCGATTACGGCGCGATCTATTTCAGCCGCTTTGAGGTACTGAAGATCGCCTTTGAAAAGTTCAAGGAAGGCGACCAGAAGGCGTTTAACTCCTTTAAGAGGAGGAACTCCAAGTGGATCAAGGACTATGCGCTCTACATGGCGGTCAAGAAGTATTTCGGCAACAAGGCGTGGCCCGAGTGGGACGACGAAGAGATACGCGTCCGTGAGGAAAAAGCCGTACAGCGCTATACCCGCAAATTCCGCAAGGAGATCGATTTCTGGAAATGGGTACAGTTCGAGTTCTACAAGCAGTGGGCTGATTTCCGCGCGTATGTCAACGGTCTGGGCATCAAGATCTTAGGCGATATGCCGATCTATGTCGCGATGGACTCCGCCGACACCTGGGCGAATCCCGAGGTGTTCTGGCTGGACGAGAACCTCGAGCCCGTGTGCGTCGCCGGCTGCCCGCCCGATTACTTCTCCGAGACCGGTCAGCTGTGGGGCAACCCGCTGTACGACTGGGATTATCTCGAGGAGACGGATTTTGAATGGTGGATGGGACGCATCGCCGCGGCGGACAAGCTCTTTGATATCACCCGTATCGATCATTTCCGCGCGTTCGACACCTATTACGCGATCCCCTTCGGCGCGGACAACGCGATCGACGGCGAATGGATCGACGGCCCCGGCATCAACTTCTTTAACGTCATGCGCGAGACGCTGGGCGACATCCGGATCGTCGCCGAGGACTTAGGCGAGCTTTTCGACAGCGTCAAGGAGCTGCTCAAAGAGAGCGGTTATCCGGGCATGAAGGTACTGGAATTCGCTTTTGCCGACGATGACGAAAACGACTTTTTGCCGCACAACTACGACGAAAACTGCGTCGTATACACCGGCACCCACGACAACGATACCGTGCTGGGCTGGTATGCGCAGGCTCAAGGCTGGGAGAAGGAACACTGCGATCAGTACATGGCGAAGTTCGTCGGCATGAAGTACGGCGACGAGGTCAACTGGAAATTCATCGAGGCAGCCTACAAGAGCATTGCGAATTATGCGATCGTTCAGATGCAGGATATTTTAGGTCTGGGCAGCGAGGCGAGGATTAACGTCCCCTCTACGCTGGGCAGCAACTGGGTATGGCGCATCAAGGACGGCGCGATCACCAAGGAGATCACCGAAAGGTTATATCAATTAACAAAACAATATTCACGTTTGGAGGGTTGATTTATGGCAATCACAATGGATCAAATCACCGCAATCGCCAAGGCGGCGTATTGCAAAAAACCGAAGAGTCTGACGACCGAACAGCTTCATCTTGTCATCGGCAAGGCTATCATGGGCGAGATCGCCGACAACTGGCGCAAGAGCAAGAAAAAGCATGAAGAAGGCAGAAGAGCCTACTACTTCTCCGCCGAGTTCCTGATGGGCAGAATGTTCTACAACAATCTGTACTGCATGGGCGTTCTCGACGAGGTCAAGGATCTCTTAAAGAGCAAGGGCATCGATATCAATCGCTTTGAGGATATCGAAGACGCCGCTTTAGGCAACGGCGGCTTAGGCAGACTGGCTGCCTGCTTCCTCGACTCTGCGGCGACGCAGGAGGTTCCGCTGGACGGCTACGGCATTTTCTATCGCTACGGTCTGTTCAAGCAGCTGATCAAGGACGGCTGGCAGGTGGAGGTAGCCGACGACTGGCTCAAGTACGCCGACCCGTGGTGCATCCGCCGCGTGGATCAGGCGACCGTCGTCAACTTTGCCGACAGCACCGTGCTGGCGGTTCCCTACGACATGGCGATCATCGGCTACGGCACCAAGAACGTCAACACCCTGCGCCTGTGGCAGGCGGAGCCGGTAGACAGCTTTGACTTTATCGCGTTCAACGAGGGCCGTTATGACGACGCCGTCAAGAACAAGAACAACTGCGAGAACATCTCTAAGGTCCTGTATCCGAACGACAACAGCTATGAGGGCAAGATCCTGCGCTTAAAGCAGCAGTATTTCTTCTCCTCCGCTTCTCTGCAGGACATCATCCGCAGATATAAGCTGAAATACGGCACCGACTTCTCTCATTTTGCCGAGATGACCACCATCCAGCTCAACGATACCCATCCCGTGGTCTCCATCCCCGAGCTGATCCGTCTGCTCCAGAACGAGGGCTGCGACTTTGACTTTGCCTTCGATGTAGCGCAGAAGACCTTCAACTATACCAACCATACCGTTATGGCTGAGGCGCTGGAGAAGTGGGATACCGGTCTGATGAAGATGATCATTCCCGAGGTATACGCGATCATCGAGCGCATCAACGACCGTCAGTGGCACGACCTCAAGTATAAGGGCGTAGAAGAGCACAACATCAACGCCATGGGCATCATCCGCGACGGCAAGGTCCATATGGCGAGACTGGCGATGTACGTTTCCTCCTATGTCAACGGCGTTGCGTGGATCCACACCGAGATCCTCAAGAACGACGTTCTCAAGGAATGGTACTGGGTCTATCCCGAGCGCTTCCAGAACAAGACCAACGGCATCACCCAGCGCCGCTGGCTGGGTCTGTGCAATCCCGAGCTTGCTTCCTTCATCACCGACCGCATCGGTTCCGGCTGGCTGAAGGATATGAGCAAGATGGAGAAGCTCGACGCGCACATCAATCCGGACGCCGTCAAGGAATTCAACAAGATCAAATACGCAAAGAAAAAGCAGCTCGCCGCCTATGTCAAAAAGATGGACGACAAGGAGATCGATCCGAAATTCATCTTTGACATCCAGGTCAAGCGTCTGCATGAGTATAAGAGACAGCTCTTGAACGCTTTCTCGATCATGTGGATCTACTTCCGCATCAAGAGCGGTCAGCTGCCCGATTTCCAGCCGACCTGCTTCATCTTCGGCGCGAAGGCGGCTCCCGGCTATAAGAGAGCGAAAGCCATCATCAAGTATATCAACGAGATCGCCAACCTCGTCAACAACGATCCCGATACCAAGGACAAGCTGCAGGTCGTATTCGTATCCAACTACAACGTGTCTTATGCCGAGAAGCTGGTCGTTGCGGCGGATATCTCCGAGCAGACCTCCACGGCGGGCACCGAGGCTTCCGGTACCGGCAACATGAAGTTCATGTTCAACGGCGCTGTGACGCTGGGTACTTACGACGGCGCGAATGTTGAGATCGCGCAGCAGGCGGGAGAAGAGAACGAGTACATCTTCGGCGGCAGAGTCGAGGATATCGAGCGTCTGAAGAAGGAAGGCTACGACGCAAGAGCGCTGTACAATTCCAATCCGATGATCAAGCGTGTCGTAGACACCCTGATCGACGGTACCTTCGACGACGGCGGCGCTCAGGGCGAGGGCAGCTTCGCCGAGCTGCACAACGCGCTGATCAACGGCACCGACTGGCATCACGCCGACCATTACTTCCTGCTTTATGATCTGCAGGATTATGTCGCGAAGAAGCTGCAGGCGAACAGCGATTATAAGGATCGCATCGCCTTCGGTACCAAGTGCCTCAAGAACGTAGCGCACTGCGGCACCTTCAGCTCCGACCGCACCATCCTCCAGTATGCTTCTGAGATCTGGAAAGTGAAGTAAGCAGCATGATGCTGCATCCCATCCGCCTATGATAAACGTCTTATTTCATTGACGCTTCATCGACGGCGGGTCAAAAGTGAATTCTGCATTTACAAAAAAGCTGCTCCGATCACTCGGGGCAGCTTTGACATTTCGGGATATTCTCAGGATATAAGTCGGCTGTATGCGAAGCAGAAGAAGCATAATGCAGGGACGACCATCGGTCGTCCGCAGCCTGTCCGATCAATGTCGTTTTTATGCGAAGCAGATCAAGCACCATGTAGGGGAGGGGCTTGCTCCTCCATACGGAAGCGTATGTAAACGACATATTATCAAATGTTCAATCAATGTTGATTGTTTAAATCACATAATTATCCGCGGTATCGGTGTTGGCGAGATCGGCGATGGTAATGCCGTCGAAGTATTTATTGGTCATGTCGTAAAAGCCCTTCCACATATTCAGCGTACGGCATTCGGCGGCTTTGGAACACGGCTCGGCGTCGGGGGAGAGACACGCTACCGGCGCAAGGTCGCCCTCGGTCAGGCGCAGGATCTCGCCGACGGTGTATTTTTCGGGCGGTCTGGTCAGCTTATAGCCGCCTCCCTTGCCGTGTACGCCTTCGATCAGTTTCGCCTTGGTAAGGGTGGGAAGGATCCGCTCGAGATATTTGAGCGAGATCTCCTGCCGTGCCGCGACGTCCTTCATCGGGATGTATGTTCCGTTGTTGTGTTCGGAGAGGTCGATCAGCACGCGCAGCGCATAGCGGCCTCGAGTGGATACCATCATAAAATCACCCTTCTCTTTCAAAAGGTCATTGCGAGGGTGAACGCAGTTCATCCCGCGGCAATCTCAACCGATTAA
Organism: Ruminococcus sp.; assembly: GCA_017405065.1. GTDB lineage: Bacteria > Bacillota > Clostridia > Oscillospirales > Acutalibacteraceae > Ruminococcoides. The sequence goes on from JAFRBD010000122.1 coordinate 5,789, forward strand.
TCAGGAATTATATATATTATACCACAGGGTAGGTAGGTAAATCAAGATTTACTTTACACTTTTTGTATTTTGTTATATAATTTCATCAACTGACAACTGCCGACTGTAAAAGAGGTACTTATGAAAGCACTGATCGCGATGAGCGGCGGCGTGGATTCGTCCGTCGCGGCATTATTGATGAAGGATCACGAGCGGATCGGCTGCACGATGCGCCTGTTCGATAAAGAAGATAACGAAAGAGAAAAGTCCTGCTGCTCCTTGAAAGAGGTCGAGGACGCCCGTGCGGTGTGTCACCGCATCGGGATCCCGTTCTATGTCTTCAATTTCACCGAGGATTTTGAAGAAAAGATCATCGGCAGGTTCGTGGACTGCTACCGCCGCGGGATCACGCCCAATCCCTGTATCGACTGCAACCGCTATATGAAGTTCGACAAGCTCCTTGTCCGTGCGATGGAGCTGGGGTGCGACTTGGTCGTCACGGGACATTACGCCCGCGTCGAGGAAAAAGACGGTGAATTCTTTTTGAAGAAAGCCCTCGATCCCGCGAAGGATCAGAGCTACGTGCTGTATTCGCTGACGCAGGAGCAGCTCAGGCATATCCGCTTCCCGCTCGGAGAGCTGAGCAAGGACGAGGTGCGCCGTATCGCGGCGGAAAACGGCTTTGTCAACGCGAACAAGCCCGACAGCCAGGATATCTGCTTTGTCCCCGACGGCGACTACGCCGCCTTTATCGAGGAGAAGACCGGACAAATGCCCGCGGGAGATTTTGTGACGGTCGACGGCGAAGTGCTGGGACAGCATAAGGGTATCTCGCACTATACGATCGGTCAGCGCAAGCATCTCGGCATCAGCGTCGGCAAGCCGATCTATGTCGTGAAGATCAACGCGGAGGATAATACGGTGGTGCTGGGCGACGAAAAAAATCTGTTCAGTACCACGGCAAATGTTGCGGAATTCAACTGGATATCCGGCAAAGCTCCTGCGGAACCGGTACGCTGTAAGGCGAAGACGCGATATCGCCAAAAGGAACAGCCCGCGACCGCGTATGCGAACGACGACGGTACCGTGACCGTGATCTTTGACGAGCCGATCCGCGCCATCACCCCCGGTCAGGCGTGCGTGCTGTATGACGGAGACGTCGTATTAGGCGGCGGCGTAATTCAGTGATCAGCGGCGCGTGACCGGTATGTCGGAAAAGTAAAATTGTCATTGCGAAGCCCGAAGCCTCTCTTGGGGAGGTGCCGCGGAAACGCTGCAGGCTGTAGCAATCCCCCGGGCGTATGCAGCCGGCAGATGTAACAGAAAGGACAGAGCGCTGCTTTGTGGGATTGCCACGGTCGCACGGCTCCCTCGCAATGACAGCGGTTTTTCTGCAGTCTGAAAAGAGCCTCGTGTGAGGCTCTTTTTCTTACATTCCCAGCATCCGCTTCTTGATATCCGCTTTATCGAACGCGGCGGCGATCAGGATAAAGATGATCGCCGAGGCGACCGCCTGGATCGCGTTTTCGGGCATTTTCCAGAGGGCAGTTACCAGCGCGCTGTGAAAGCTGTCGCCCGCGAGCAGCTGGCGGATCAGCTTGGAGATCGAATAGCCGACGACCGTCACCAGCCCCGAGGGAATGGTCATCAGGGCGTTGCGCTTTGTCAGCAGCTTATCGCCCTTGGCGCTGAAAAAGACGGCGTTGACCGCTTTGATGATGACGGTGTAGATGATGGTCTCGGGATAGACCAGCAGGTCGGCGATACCGCCGCCGACGGCGGACGCCGCGACTGCGAACGGCAGGGGAAGAAAGCTCGCCGTCAGATAGATCATCGAGTCGCCGAGATGGACATAGCCGCCTGTCGGCGTTTTGATCTGTACAAAGGCGGTCATCACTGCGATCATTGCCGCAAACATGGCGGCGATCACGATATGCAGGGTATGCGCTGAGTGTTTCGTTTTCATACATATACCTTCTTTTTATTTGTTAGTAATGAATGATGGATTTACAATACAAGTGCAACAGTAGAAAATAAATAGACTCATTAAGCAAACCCGAGTATAATGGAGTTACCACACAACATTATGCGAGGGGGAAAGCAAAATGAGTCATTACACTCATTTTACTACTGAAGA
>JAFRBD010000123.1 GCA_017405065.1 Ruminococcus sp.
CCGTTTTGAATTAATAAGCGGATATACCGATTCCGAAATCGATGAAGCATATGAGATGCTGAAAAGGAAGAGAAAAGAATTGGATGACCCCAACATCAGTCTGACAGATATTCTTATTGCCAGCCTGATACATACCCAAGAAGACGGCAGCGAAAGCATCTGGACTGCGTTAGGAGAAATACGTGATGCGCTGTACGATATCAATAGAACCCTTGCGTATCTGACATAATCAACGGAAGCCTATTACCCTCTTGAAAACGCTTTGTATTTTTACGTCATCCTCCGTCGCTGTCCGCTGTCAAAAGCTGTAGAGATTTAGATACCCCACCCCCCGGGGAGGTCAAATCTCTACGACTGATCATCTGAACAGCGGCGATGGCCGGGATGCGTAAACTCGCGTAAGTTTTGGGGGGAATAGGCAAAAGTTTCAGGAAGGAGAAATAATATGGGAAAACGAGGACCCAAGCCGGGCATGGGCGGTCGACCGAAAACGCCTCTGTCCGAAAAGATCATCAACGGTAACCCCGGCGGTCATAAACTGACGGTGCTCGACTTCAAGGACAGCGTTGCCGATCTGGAAGGTGTACCAATGCCGAAGCCATCGGAATACCTATACGCAAAGCAAAAGAACGGCACAGATTTTTATGCCGTACAGATCTATGAGATCGTGTGGAATTGGCTGAAAGAGCGAGGCTGTGAAAACCTTGTCATGCCTCAGCTGATCGAGGAATACGCGATGTGCAAGGCGCGCTGGATTCAGTGTGAGAACATTACCAGCTCGCTGGGCTTTCTCGCCAAGCATCCTACAACCGGCGCGGCAATCTCATCGCCGTATGTCAGTATCGCCAACACTTACTTCGCGCAGTTCAATCGGCTGTGGGGAGAGATATTCCAGATCGTAAAAGAAAACTGTACCACAGAATTCAGCTCGAATCCGCAGGATGACATGATGGAGCGTCTGCTGCGGATTCGCGGGCAATAATAAAAACAACATGGAGGTATTTTTATGAAAAGAAAAGATGAAAGAACAATGGAGAAGTATATGAAAGCCGGCGCGAAGATACGCCTGTTCAAAACGCTCGGAACGAGAGTATTTGTCGATGTAGGCAACCTGATAAAAGCGGCCGATCGCCAAAAGCTCACAAAAGCGCTGAGCATCATTGATGAAATCTGCTCCCATGCGGAGGATAATATGTTCCGCGACCATCCGCAGCTGACACATGAATACACAAAAGTATTCTACGGAGCTACCGATAATCCACCGACAAACAGTGTCGATGAACAGATACTCCGACTCGCAAAGGAAACATCGGATACTATCACATCGGAGGGCATATGAATCAACACGAATCAGATAAACTGAATCAGCTGCGGCTGCATGGTGTGCCGCCGTCTCGTCGTCGCGGGCTGCGCTCATTGGGAGCGGTCAGGCGTGACCACTCCCGTATCGCTCCGCCGCTCCTCCTCTCCCCACCGCGCAGGGGCGCGTCGGGGGCCCCGAATCCCGCAGGGAGGGTCAGCATGACAGAGATAAAGCGTCTTGACCCATATCAGCCCGACAACATGATGCGGTACCATGTCGCGCTGTCGCTGGTTGACAGCATGGAAAAACAGGGCTGTATCAGCCGCAAAGATAAGGCAAAATTATACACAATCGTAGCGGAAAAATACCGCCTAAAACCGTGCAGTATATTTGCGGCGTAATCGTTGATAGTCCCTCCCGATTATGGCAATATGTCAGTACCAATGAAAGATACAAAGGAGGAACTATGGAACGAAAAGTTGAACAGGTACGGTTCAGAAATCTCGCCGTACCGAAGCAGAAGCGCGTAGCAGCATACGCCAGAGTATCGATAGATAAAGACGCGATGCGCCATTCCCTCGCCGCTCAGGTGAGCCGCTACAGCGACATGATCCAAAGCCATGCCGGATGGTGTTATGTTGGGGTGTACGCTGACTACGCTCAGTCCGGTACAAAGAACAACCGCGGCGAATTCAATCGGCTGCTTACCGACTGCAGCGCAGGCCGGGTAGATATGATCATCACCAAGTCGATCAGCCGCTTTGCCCGCAACACCGTCACGCTGCTCGAAACGATCCGCGATCTGAAAGAGCTGGGCGTGGACGTATTCTTCGAGGAACAGAACATTCACACCCTATCCGACGACGGCGAACTGATGCTCACCCTGCTCGCGTCCTTCGCTCAGGAGGAGAGCTTTTCCGTCAGCGAGAATATGAAATGGCGCATCCGCCGCAACTTTGAAGTGGGGAGGCCGTGGTGCGGTGTAATGCTCGGCTATCGCCAAAAGGATGGTAAATACGAGATCGTCCCCGATGAGGCAGAGGTCGTCAGGCGAATCTTCTCCGATTACCTCCGCGGGGACGGCATAGAAAGGATCACAAAAAATCTGAATGAAGAAGGCATTCTGACGCAGAAGGGCTTTCACTGGCACAAAGCGTCAGTAGAACGGCTGCTCCGAAATTACACTTACACCGGCAACCTGATCTTACAGCGGTACTATTCAGAAAACCACATCACCAAGCGCAAGACGGACAACAACGGCGAGCTGCCGAAGTACCTTGTCCGCAACGCGCATGAGGCAATCGTCAGCGAAGATACCTTTACCGCCGTGCAGGAGGAAATAAAGCGCAGGGCAGAAAAGTACAAACCCGGCAAGAAGCAAAACGCGCCCTATCCGTTTACCGGCAAGATCGTCTGCGCCAAATGCGGCTTGCATTACCGCCGCAAGACTACCGCTACGGGACCCGTGTGGATCTGCAGCACCTACAACTCGCAGGGGAAAGCTGCCTGCCCATCGAAACAGATACCGGAATCCACGCTCACCGAATTGTGCGCGGAATATGATATAGAAATGATAACACAGATCACAGCCTGTGACAACAATCGAGTATTATTCCGTTTTCAAGACGGATCAGAAAAAAAGAAAATATGGCGAGACCGTTCCCGCTCCGAGAGCTGGACGGAAGAGATGAAACAATCAGCAAGAAAAAGGAGGCTGAATGATGCCTGAGATCACTGTAATACCCGCCACCAAGAGTATCCATACCAAAGCGCCCACGACCGTAAAGACACGCTGCAGGGTCGCCGCCTATGCCCGCGTATCCACCGACAGCGAGGAACAGCTCACCTCCTACGAGGCGCAGGTGGATTATTATACCAAGTACATCCGCAACAATCCCGATTGGGAGTTCGTCGAGGTCTATACCGATGAAGGTATATCCGCTACCAACACCCGCAAGCGCGAAGGCTTCAACCGCATGATCGCCGACGCCCTCTCCGGCAAGATCGACCTGATCGTTACGAAGTCCGTCAGCCGCTTCGCCCGCAATACCGTTGACAGTCTTACCGCCGTCCGCAAGCTCAAAGAGCACGGCACCGAGGTCTACTTCGAGAAGGAGGGCATCTACACCTTCGACAGCAAGGGTGAACTGCTGATTACAATTATGTCCTCCCTCGCGCAGGAGGAATCCCGCAGTATCTCCGAGAACGTCACATGGGGACAGCGTAAGCGTTTCGCCGACGGTAAGGTCAGCCTGCCGTACAAGGCATTCCTCGGTTACCGCAAAGGTGAAAACGGCCTGCCGGAGATCGTCCCGGAAGAAGCAGAGATTGTCCGTGTGATATACCGGATGTTCATCTCCGGGCGAACCGTCAACTACATCGCCAAGCACCTGACTCAGCAGGGAATCCCAACCCCGAGAGGCAAGCAGAAATGGCAGTCGTCCACTGTGGAGAGTATCCTCACCAACGAGAAGTACAAGGGTGCGGCGCTGTTGCAGAAACGGTTCACCGTGGATTTTCTGAATAAGAAGATGAAGGTCAACGAGGGCGAGGTCCCGCAATACTACGTCGAGCACAGCCACCCCGCTATCATTGAGCCTAACGAGTGGGAGCTGGTACAGCAGGAGATGGCATATCGCAAGTCGCTCGGCAAGCACCGCAACAGCCTCAGTCCGTTTTCGTTCAGGATCATCTGCGGCGACTGCGGCGCATACTACGGCGCGAAGCTGTGGCACTCGACCAGCAAGTACCGCCGCACTGTCTGGCAGTGCAACGACAAGTTCAGCGGTGAACAGAAATGCACCACCCCTCACCTGTACGAAGACGACATCAAGCGGCTGTTCATGGCGGCGATAGATGAGCTGTATTCTGACCGACAGGAGCTAATCGCAACCTGCGAGTTGGCGATTGCCGAGCTGACCGATACCGCGGATCTGGACTACGAGCTCGCCGAACTGAGCGAGGATATGGACGTCCTCGCTGGCAGGATCGAACGGTTGATAGCAGATAACGCGTCAACCACACAGAATCAGGACGATTTCAATAACCGCTACGATGCCCTCGCCGAGAAATACAACGGCCTGAAAACGCAATATGAAAAGAAACTAAGCCTCAGAGATGACCGCGCCCGTAAGCGCACGTCCCTCGAGGCTTTTCTGTTGGAAATCCACAGCACCGCCCTCCCGCTCGAATACTCTGACCGCCTGTGGCTGAGTCACATCGACCACGCCACCGTCAACAGCGACGGCAGGATCGTGTTCACCTTCAGGAACGGCAGAGAGATAAGCCGCTTCATACAATCCAACTCGAAAAAGTCTTGACTTTCTCTGGCGATGACGGTAATGTGTTGTATCTGAAAGGAAGTGCGATGATGACAACTCTGGAGAATTTTTGGTACGGCAACATCCAGCCGTTTGATATGGATATCGTCCCCGGCAGTCAATATGAAAAGGCGTCCAAGCGCAAGGCGCTCTTTGAGGACGCGCTGTTGGAAGTGCTGACCGATGAACAAAAAGTATTATATAACAAGCTGTCTGACGCTCAGTCGGAACAGTCAAGCCTCGGTGAAGGGATCATTCAGCCGGGGCTTTTCTCTTGGCGTAAAGATGATTACAGAAGTTTATAGGGAAGAATAGGGCTTGAAACGATTGAAACGGTACGAAACGATTGAAACGTTATGA
>JAFRBD010000124.1 GCA_017405065.1 Ruminococcus sp.
CGGTATCAGCGGTGAGATCGTGACAGGAAACATCGGCGTCAAAGCCGGCGGCCATAAGTATACTGTCAGCGGACTCGAAGCTTCAGCATCGGCAACAGACGCGGGCAGCTACACGGTCGGCGTAACCGGCAAGGCGGTCGTAAAAGATGAGAACGGTAATGATGTCACATCAGAGTTCATCGTCAAGCCGATTTCGGGAAGTCTCGAAATAAGCAAGCGCAGCGTGACAATGACATCAGGCTCGGCAACGCAGAAATACAACGGCAAGCCTCTCACGAACAGCAACGTTGATGTAACGGGCGACGGATTCGCAAGCGGCGAAGGCGCGAGCTACAACGTAACAGGCAGCCAGACAATACCTGGAATGAGTCCGAATACGTTCAGCTACACACTCAACGAGGGAACGTCTGAAAACAACTACAATATAAAAACGACCGAAGGTCAGCTGACAGTCACATCGAGAGATGCCAGGTACAGCATCGTTCTCAGACCATCCGGCATGGAGACAATGTACGATGGCGCTGAGAAGACCGTTTCCGGCTTCGAGAGCCTCAGCTTCACTGTTGACGGCAGCATCTACACAGTAGAAGGCGTGAGCGCTGAAAGAACAGCGAAACACGCAGGCACATATCCTGTCAATGTTACAGGCAATGCCATAGTACGCGATGCGGCAGGCAACGACGTGACGAGCCAGTTCGAGGTGACCTCGATGGCCGCAAACCTCTCGATAGGAAAGCGCTCTGTGACACTTACATCCGCAGACGCTGAGAAGGCTTACGACGGATCGGCGCTCACAGCCACTGAGGTAACAGTCGGCGGCGACGGCTTCGCTGAGGGTGAAGGCGCGAGCTATACGGTCAGCGGAAGCAGGATCCTCCCTGGCGCATCATTCAACACATTCACATATGCGCTGAATGAAGGCACAACAGAAGGCGATTACGATATCGACACAGTATTCGGAACGCTGACGGTCACAAACAGACCTGATGACGCGAAGTATGAGGTGAAAGTAAAGGCAGCGAGCGGCTCGGCCAAGTATGACGGATCAGAGCACAGCGTGAGCGGACTCATAGACGGCATAAGCAGCAAGACCGTAACAGACAGCATAGAAGTCATGGTCAACGGCCATAAGTATACTGTCAGCGGTCTGAGCGCGTCGGCGTCAGCCACGAATGCCGGCAGCTACAAGGTAGGCATCACGGGAACACCTGTTGTAACTGATGAGGGCGGCAACGATGTCTCATCCGAGTTCATGGTCAAACCGGTCCCGGGAAGCCTTGAGATAAGCAAGCGCAGCGTGATCATGACATCAGGCTCGGCGACACACGCATACAACGGCAAGCCTCTCACGAACAGCGACATGACTGTGACGGGCGACGGATTCGCGGATGGCGAGGGAGCAGCATACGAGTTCACCGGAACAAAGACACTTGTGGGCGTTGCTGACAACACATTTGAGTACACGCTCAATGACGGAACACTCGCAGGCAACTACGATATCAGCAAGGTCTACGGCAAGCTGAACGTCACCAACCGTGACGCCAAGTACGTCCTCACGATGAGCCCTAACTTCGCTACTGAGATGTACGACGGCGAGGAGCACTCGGTGAGCGGATTTATCAGCACCAAGGCTGTGGTAGAAGGTGAGACCTACGAGATCAGCGGACTCACGGCAGGCGCGGCCGGAACGGACGCAGGCACATATGATGTCAGCGTCACAGGCACCGCGGTCGTCAAGGACAAAGACGGCAACGACGTCACAGATCAGTTCTCGGTAGTCTCTGAAAACGCGACACTTACGATCATACCAAGATCGGTGCTGCTGAGATCGGCTGATGAAAGCGCCGAGTACGACGGTAAAGCGCATACAGGCAGCGGAAAGATCACGGTAGAAGGCGACGGCTTCGCCGGCAATGACGGAGTGGTCATTACACCGACAGCCAGCAGGACTCTGGTAGGAGCAACGCCGAATACCTTCGACTGGGCATTCAGCACAGGCACAAAGGCGGGCAACTACGAGGTTGAGACTGCATACGGACTCCTGAGCATCGTGAACCGCGAGGCCCAGTATGAGATCAATATGAAGGCCAACAGCGACACTGTTGAATATGACGGTGAAGAGCACAGCGTCACCGGCTTCGAAAAGAATGAGTTCGAGGTCGAAGGCAGCAAGTACACAGTAGATAACGTCGAAGCCGAGGCTAAGGGAACCGAAGCGGGTGTCTACTCGACGGATATAAGCGGTACAGCAAAGGTCAGCGATGCAGGCGGCAACGATGTGACCGAGCAGTTTGCAGTATCCTACGAGAGCGGATCGCTCACGATCACCGCAGTCGAAAGCGGTGAGACGCCTACGGGCGATAGCGGCAACCCTGGCAGCGGTCCTGACGGAAGCGGCGGCAGCGGCTCCGGCGCAGGGACGACCGGTTCCGGACTTGATATCGACACGATCATCGAGAACGGAGTACCTGTCGCAGCGGCTCCTTCGGGCTACTGGGCTATCCTCAACCTGATCATGATGATCGCGAACGTCCTTGGAGGCCTCTATATGATCTTCAGA
>JAFRBD010000125.1 GCA_017405065.1 Ruminococcus sp.
AGAATGCCGGTAGGAACAAAACTGATGTTCCCGTCACCGGTCAGCGGTACCTATTACGATTCCAAGACAATAACGCATCGTCTGCACAGGATCCAGAAGAGAGCGGGCGTACCGCAAATACGCTTCCATGACCTCAGGCACAGCTTCGCAACGCTTTCCATCGAGCAGGGCATGGACATCAAGACGATCTCGCATATGCTCGGACACACCGACGCGGGCTTCACGATGAACACCTACATGCACGTGACCGACGCCATGCAGCAGAATGTGGCTGACACGATGGGGAATCTGTTAGCAAGCAAGAAAGATGAAAAGAGCGAGAAAATCGTGAAGCTCCCGGCGTAAAGTTCATAAAAATCAAAAGACGGCAGGAGAAATCCTGCCGAAATCTTTTGCAAAAAGCGGTCAACATCTTTGTGAATATTCTAAGAACGAATTATGGATTATTTGCGTTGTGGTCAAATTGTGGTCAAAAACGGTTTTGCCCACAATTATTCGGGCTGAATTTGGCGGCATTTTTGAGCCGTTTTCAAAGAGAAATAAAAAAGTTTTAGAGGGGCAAACACCCGAAAAACCCACTGTTTAAGCCAAAGTTGAGCAAAAAGCGATAGCTCCCGATACACGAATGTATCAGGAGCTATCTTGGCGCGCTGGAAGGGACTCGAACCCCCGACCTTTTGGTTCGTAGCCAAACACTCTATCCAGCTGAGCTACCAGCGCGTGTAGATGCGTCGTAGCCACCCACTCTAAAGGCGAGCTGCCGGCGCATAGGTCCGATGCGTCGAATACTCGGCGCAGGGTATTGAAACGGCTTTCTCGCCGTAATTGATAGTTTATCACATTTCTTTTGAAAAAGCAAGTAAAAGATTGCAAGGATCACAAAAAGTTTTTTTGGCAGAGTGTACAATAGCGATGATTAAATGGACAAAAGCCGTCAAATCATGTATAATCATCGTACAACAGCTCAACAAGACAGAACGGAGAATGATAATGTTTGATCCGAAAACGAACCGATTCCCCTATCCTTCTCATACGGACGGGCACTATTTGGATGTCAGGAAAGACAGAGGCATCGTCTTTGACGAGAATTATCCGTATATCGATACGAGCCGCGGCTTTCGCTTTGTCGATTTCTGGGTGCGCGTCCTGCTGTACGCGGTCGTTATGCCCGCCACTTATCTTCGTCTGGGGCTGAAGGTGGAGGGAAGAGAAAACCTGAAAAAGCATAAAGAGGTCATCGATAAGGGCGTGATCTCCGTCAGCAATCACGTCCACCTGTGGGATTATCTCGCGATCAACTGCGCGATCAAGCCGAGAAAGCCCCGCGTTCTGGTATGGCAGCCGAACATCAACGGCGAAAACGGCACGATGATGCGTCATGTCGGCGGCATCCCGATCCCCGAGACCGGACATAAAGCGACCAAGGCGTATCTTAAGGCGGTACATGAGCTGCTCGACGGCGGCGGATGGCTCCAGATCTACGCCGAGGGCAGTATGTGGGAGTATTACGCGCCGATACGGCCGTTTAAGCACGGCGCGGCGTACATTGCCTGCGAAAATCATAAGCCCATTCTCCCGATGGCGTTTTCCTACCGCAAGCCGTCATGGATCCGCAGGCATGTCTTCCGTCAGATCGCCTGCTTTACCCTGCGCATCGGAGAGCCGGTCTATCCCGACGAAACGCTCAGGAAGAGAGCCGGTCAGATCGACCTGACCGAGCGCTGTCATGCGGAGGTATGCAGGCTCGCGGGCATTGACCCGAAAGATAATCTCTACGCGCCCGTATTCCGTGATTCCGAGCGTATCGATTACTATACAACAGAGTACGGCGTAGGATAAAAAGGCTCTCATTAGGGCTTGACAAACCCCTTCCGGAAGTATACTATTAATAACGGAAAAACACCACAGGGGTGCTGACGCGAAAGTCGGCTGAGATTGAGATGGACGTTTCTCTGACCCTTAACCTGATACGGATAATGCCGTCGTAGGGAGCTTTGCGGATAGAAAACCTCAGCGCCATGCGATCGCGTGGTGCTTTTTCTATATTTGTTCATCTGAAAGGAAAGGTGTATTATGAGTAAAACACAGAGAGAGAATCCGATGAAGGACGTCAAGCTGACCCAGAAGCTGACCGAGACCGGCTTGATGCTGGCGCTGGCTGTCATCCTCAGCGTCGTCAAGATCGCCGAGCTGCCCTACGGCGGCTCCATCACGCTGGCTTCCATGCTGCCGCTGATCGTTATTTCCTACCGTTACGGCGTGGGGTGGGGATCGCTGACCGGCTTGGTGTTCGGCTTGATCCAGATGATCATCGGCATGAACAACGTGTCCTATGCCACCAGCGTGATCGCGGCTGTCGCCATCATCCTGCTCGACTATCTTTTCGCGTTTACGGCGGTCTGCCTGGGCGGTCTGTTCCGCAGGATGGCGAACCAGAGCGCGGCGTTTTTCTTAAGCGCGCTGGCGGTATGCTTTGTCCGCTATGCGTTCCATGTGATCTCCGGCTGTACCGTATGGGCGGGTCTGTCCATTCCCACCACCGACGCGTTCTTCTATTCGCTGATCTATAACGGCACCTATATGCTGCCCGAGACGATCATCACCGTCGTCGCGGCGATCTATCTGGGCACGGTGCTTGATTTCTCGTCGCCCCGTCTCAGACAGAATAATCTCGAGCGCATCCCGCTTGCCGCTCATGTGCTGAATGTAATCTCCGGTCTGCTGTTCGTAGCGGCGATCGCCGCCGTTGTCGCGATGATTTTCCCGAAGATGCAAAACGCGGAGACCGGCACATTCGATATCACCGGTATCACCGCCGTCAATACGACGGCGCTGATCATCGTCGCGGCAGTGGCGCTGATCGTCATCTGTGCGCTGCAGATGGTCAAGCTTTATATCATCAGAAACGCGAAGCAGTCATGAGCCGCTGCTTTATTATCGGTGCGCTCCCCGTGAGCGATCTATCCGAAACGCCGCAAAAGAGCGACCTGATCATCGCCGCCGATAAGGGCTATGACGTTGCGCTGTCGCTGGGGCTGACGCCCGATCTGGTTGTCGGCGATTTCGACTCGCGCGGCGAGGCGCCGGATGTGGAGAATCTTGTCCGGTTGGAAGTGCGCAAGGACGATACCGACGTCGGTCATGCGGCGGAGCTGGGCATTGAACGCGGTTACAGCGACTTCGTCGTATACGGCGCGGTGGGCGGTCTGCTCGACCATACCTTTGCCAATGTCGCCATCGCCCACGATATCGCTCGCAGGGGCGGCAGGGCGCTGTTCATCGGCGAGGAGTTTTGCTTTACTGTTCTGCATCATTCCGCAAAAGAATTTTGTGCGCGCGATAACGGAAGGATATCCGTTTTTGCCTTAGGCAGCACGGCAAAAGGCGTGACGATCCGCGGGCTGAGCTATGAAGCCGAAAACCTAAACTTGCGCTGTACCGATCATATCGGCGTGAGCAACGCCTTTATCGGCAAGCCTTCAAGTATCTCTGTCGCCGACGGCGATCTTCTGGTCGTGTGGGAGAGAGAATCATTGAATTGATGAACACCGCTTCGGCGGTGTTTTCTTTTGATATTGCAAAACTGCGCCGCATACGATATAATAATACCAGACGATTGTTTTTTGAAGGGGAGGAGCTTGCTCCCCGCATGTGACGGGGCGCGGGCCTTTCCCGCCGAATCATCAGGGAGGTGACAAGATGTCAAAAGCAGTGGTAACGCGTTACCGCATCGACAGCGGGCTTTCGCTCAGCCGACCCGTGCGCATCGCGCATGTGTCCGATCTGCATCAGCGTGACTGCGACGATATTCTTGAGATGATCCGTGCGAAAAATCCCGACCTTATCATGATCACGGGCGACACCTTCGAGCGCTACGACAACCGGCCGCAGTACGACTTTGAGCATCGCCCCGTAAAGCGCCTGATCATCAACATCCTCCATTACGGCAACTGGCTGCTCAACAAGCTGATGCCGCCGCAGAAAAAGCCCGACGAGGAGTACGTTCGCCGATTCCTGCGCGAGGCGGTGAAGATTGCTCCCGTCTATATGAGCCTCGGCAACCATGAGCAAAAGCTGCTCGATACCGACTGTCAGTTCCTCAGCGGAACGGGCGTCGTCCTGCTCGATAACGCCGATATCCCCGTAGCGGTCAGGGATTTTCACTTTACCCTCGGCGGGATGTCCGTGTGGGACTACGAGGACTGGCTGCCGACCTTTCTTAAAAAGGACGGCTACAAGATCCTCTTGTGCCACAAGCCCGATATGTACGTCGATCTGCTGACCGACAGCGGCGTCGACCTCACCCTCTCCGGTCATACCCACGGCGGTCAGATCCGGATCGGCAGGAGGGGCTTCTTTGTTCCGGGTCAGGGATTGTTCGGCAAGTACGCCCACGGCAGCTTCTTTGAAGGCAGGCTGATCGTGTCCGCAGGCTGTTCCAATACCGTCGCCTGTCCGCGCTTCTTCAATCCGCGCGAGCTGGTGCTGATCGAGGTGAGATGATGGAGCGTTTTGATATCAACAGCGCCCCCTTGGAGATCGAGCGCAAATTCCTGATCGAATATCCCGATATCGCGGCATTGAAAGCGATGCCCGATTACCGCTGTGTGCATATGGAGCAGAGCTATCTGGAATCGTCGGAGGATTTCATCGGCGGACGTATCAGACGGATCGTCGACGGCAACAGCGTCAAATATGTCTACACCTATAAGGTGAAGATCTCCGATCTGACGCGCCGCGAATTTGAACGCGAGCTCAGCGCGGAGGAGTATGAGGAACTCCTCGGGCGAAAGATCCCCGATACGATCACGATCGAAAAGGATCGCCACAGCTTTTCCTACGCGGGGCTGACCTATGAGCTGGACGTGTACCGCTTTTGGGACGATAAGGCGACGCTCGAGGCGGAGGTCGACAGCGAAGAAACGCCGATCCCCGTCCCGCCGTGCGTCGTCCTCATCAAGGAGGTCACCCATGACCGGCGGTACAACAATTCAAGATTAGCTTACAATAAAGGCAATATCGAATAAAGGGGCTGCTTGACAGTCCCTTTATTTTTCACATACTTTTCACAAAAGAATCACGAGGATGACAGATTGACGGGTTATGATAATGCCGTAATCACAAACCATCGCACATCCAAGGAGGTATTCTTATGAAAAAGATCACTGCCATTATCATGACATTATTACTGCTTGCCGCGGCGCTGACAGCCTGTCAGACTTCGGATACGGGATCCGCTTCTCCCGACAATTCCGTACAGGCGACGCAAACGGCGGCGCAGACACAGACCGAAGCGGCAAAGGAAACGACCGCTTCTCAGGATAACACCGCAAAGCTCACGCAAGGCGCCGAGGTCGTCACGACCGCGAACGTCACCTCGAACGGCGCGATCGACGCCACGGACATTTTCTCCGACCGTGACCTGCGCCAGACCGCCGACCTCTCCGAAGCGGAATACCTGACGCTGACCGACAACAACACGATCACGATCGACAAAGAGGGCGTGTATGTGCTTTCGGGCAGCGCTCAGAACGCGTCCGTGATCGTGGACGCGGGCGATAACGATAAGGTTCAGCTCGTTTTGAACGGCATTTCTGTCACCAACGCCTCTGCCCCCGTGATCTATGTCAAGAACGCCGATAAGGTCTTTGTCACCACTGTCGAAAACACCGACAACAGCCTGACCGTCAGCGGCGCTTTTACTGCCGACGGCGACACCAATACCGACGCGGTCATCTTCTCCAAGGACGATATCGTATTAAACGGTCTGGGTGCCCTGAACATCGACAGCTCGGACAACGGTATCTCCGGCAAGGATGATATCAAGATCACCGGCGGCACTATCAGCATCAAATGTACCTCCGACGCGATCGAAGCGCACGAGAGCATCGCGATCGCGGACGGCAGCATCACGATCAATACGAACAAGGACGGTCTCCACGCCGAAAACGACGAAGATAACACGACCGGCTTCGTCTACATCTGCGGCGGCAGCCTCAGCATCACCGCCGGCAGCGACGGTATCCAGGCGACGACGATATGCCAGATCGACGGCGGCAGCGTCACGACAAGCTCCTCCGAGAGCATCGAAGCGACCTATGTGCAGATCAACGGCGGCACGATCGATATCGACGCCTCGGACGACGGTATCAACGGCTCCGCGAAATCGACCGCCTATGCCGTCAAGGTGGAGATCAACGGCGGCGAAATCACCATCGACATGGGTCAGGGCGATACCGACGGCATCGACTCCAACGGCGACCTGTATATCAACGGCGGCACCGTGAACGTCAACACCCAGTCGCCCTTCGACTACGACGGCGAGGGCAAGCTCAACGGAGGCACCGTCTATGTCGACGGCTCACAGGTCACTGAGCTGACCAACCAGTTCATGGGCGGCGGTCCCGGCGGCATGGGCGGCGACCCCGGCATGGGCGGTCACGGCGGCATGAACGGCGGCATGGGCGGTCCCGGAGGATTCTGAGAAACCGATCACGCTTACTGCCGCCCCTCAGAGAGCCGCGGACTGACAATGATACGCTTTTCTCTTATAGTTTTTTTCAATAAAAATTCGACATTCTTATCGGTCTGATTTCTATTGATAACCGTATTACATCGGCGGCTATCCCGCAAACAGAGAAAAATCTTTCCTATCACAACCGAACAAAAGCAAATTCCTAAGCTGAAGTAAACACTGATTAATTCGGGTACGCAAATTGCGCCGTCAGATTATTCGTCAGAGTGTCCTCGTCCTCGTCGACTTTACTCGGCAGACGTATCCGGCAGGTACGTCCTGACCTCGCAGCGTCGCTCGTCCTCTCCCCATTATCCGCGTGCATACTGACGTATGGACAAGGATTTTTGGGCACTGTGGCGGAAAAGATGCAAGCCGGTTGTGCGCCCTGCCGCAAGGCGTGAATTAATCAGCGGTTACTTAATAAGGAAGGGGGCTGTCGCGTTAAGACAGCTCCGAAAAAGAATGACCGGGCAGTCCGAAAGGGTTGCCCGGTCAGCGCTTTCATCATATCATTCGTTTGCACTCAAATCTGCTTAGAAAGCAGGGGAAATGTACTGAGAAAGGAAACAGAAATTGAGCGTTTTACCGTGTATTACGGATCATTTTCGCCGATCGCGCCGGAAGCAGCGTATCAACGGAGATCAACAGTCATATAGATCGATCTGTCCGGAGAGATTTCTGCTCGCTGCCGTGCGGAAACCCGCTTTCGCGTCGGCGGCGCTGATCCTGTTTTTGATCCGAATCAGATCAGAACAGCGGCTTTGTCCTTGCGACGTGCTTGTAGATCGCGTTGTAGTCGAACATATTGACCTTGCCGTCTCCGGTAGCGTCTGCGCAGGCTCTCTGATAGGAGCCTTCTGCTAACTCGTTGGTTCTGGCAACGTGCTTGTAGACCGCGTTGTAGTCGAACATATTGACCTTGCCGTCGTTGGTCGCGTCGCCGATCGGGCAGATCTTCGCGTCCGCGATGTTAACATGATCGCCGTTGACGGTCACGTCATAGTCGCGGGAGACATGGTTCTTCTTGCTGAGCGTCAGGGTGTAGTCGCCGTTGGGAACGAACGAGATGGATATGTTTGAAAAGAGGTTGGGGCAAGGTTCGCTCATGCTGTACTCATCGCCGGTTTCCTTGTTCTTCATCACAGCAGTCACTTCGTCGGTTTCGCTGAGGTAGCTCTGAACGATGATGTTGACGGAATAGCCTGCGGGAGCTTTGCACTCGAGCTTGGCGATGACCCTGATGTACTTATCGGTCGGATTGGGGAGGGCGTCGCGGACAGTCGCGCGGGTACCCATGACGGTACCGGTGACCCTCGGGGCGTTATCTTCGCCGAGTGCGAAGACATAGCCGTTTTTCGCCTTGACGGTGAACGCCGCCCAGTAGGAGCCCTCTTCGAGGCGATAATCATCCGCTAAAGCGCCTTCATCATACAGCGCGTCGCCTTCGGATGCATAGAGCTTTGCTTCTTTGATCGTACAGCCCTCGGTGATCTCGGCGTAGTCGACGAAGAAGCCGCCGGCAGTCAACTCCCACATATCGGTGATATCGACCTGATCGATCACGACGTCAGCCGCGGGAGTGACGGGATAGGTGTAGACCGCTTTGTACATCGGCATTTCATCGTCACCCATTTTTTCGACGGTCGCGGTTTTGCCGTTGACGGTCACGGTGAAATCGGGAGCCATCTCATAGTTGCCGTCAATCGATTTTTGGAAATCGATCTTGACCGTATAGGTATGACCGGCTTCAAACGTTTCTACCCAATTATCGTTTTCGTCATAGAAATTCGCCTGACCCGGCATAATGCCTTCGGTTTGGCTTTGGAGCATCAGGTTGTAGACAGATAAGCCGTCCTCGGGCATCTTGAAGGGCTGACCCATGTTGTCGATCATGAGCTCTACCTTGCTGATCTGGGTCGCGGGGCCTGCGGGCTTCTCCCACAGTACCTCGTGCGCCTCTTCGGAATGGGCGGAGGAGGTCCATACGGTGTTGCCGTAGACGTCGCCGCCTGCGGGAGTGACCAATGCGATTGCGGGATCGACCGTGATCGAGCTGTTGCAGTCGATCGCGGCATTGGCACCGTAGCACTCGGCATAGACGCTCTCGGCGCCGGAGTTGATGATCAGCTTGTTGGCGTGGATGCCTGAGATGCCGCCGCTGAGCGCCCAACCGCCGACTCTGCCGCCGTTGACGGTGACGTTGCCGGAGGTGGAGACGCCGACCTTTTTGCCGTAGAAGTAGCAATAGTCGCAGTCGAAGGTCAGATTGCCGTTGGCCACGCAGATACCGATATCGCCGCAGTCGGAGCTGTTCATCCAAATGCTGCCCTTGACCGTCAGGTCGATGCTGCCGGCATATATCTTGCAGGTGTTGGCGCCGTCGTCATAGAAGCCGTCGATCCTCGCAAAATCATCCAGCGTCAGGGTACTGGTAGCGGGATCGAAGCTGATGCCGCTGCCGCCGCCGAGGATATCATCCTTGTTGGCTTCGGTGACCTGTGTGTCGCCGACCCAGAGGTTATACTTGTTATCCTCCACGTCGAAGTACATAAAGTACATGTCTGTGGTAAAATATCGAGATACTTCCTCACCGTTGATCAGGTATTTGGTGTTGGAGTCAAACTGATAGCCGCTGTTCGGGGTGTACCGGATGAGGATACCATAGGTGTTGCCGCTCTCGAAGGTATCCGCCGTGCTGATAGAAGAGACGATATCGCGCTGAGAATCGCACAGATACCATTCGATACCGACCGTATACTTATCGCTGTCGCCGGATATGGCGTACGGCGAGGGATGCGCGCCCGCCTCGGGCACGGTGACGGTGGCTGTCGCCGTCCCGATGACCTCGTTGGCTTCCAGTGCGGGATAGGTGTACTCGATCACGTTCCTTACCCATTCGTAGCCGGCTACCTGCGTGACGCTGGCGGTATTGCCGTTGACTTTGGCGGTCATACCGCTCGCGAAGCGGTAGTTATTCTTTGTGGCGGCGAGGACGCTGACGCGATAGACCTTGCCCGCCTGGAACTTTTCGGTCGACGCCATGTCGCGGCCGTCGGTGACGTTGTACCACTTGACGTCAGAGAGCTTATACGGCGTCGCGCTGTCCTGCGTGACGGCGCTGCTCGGCGCTGCGCCCACGACGGGATCGACGATGCCGGTCACGTTGACTCTGTTGATGGTCTGGATTTCGCCGGCTACCGTAAAGGTCACCTTCGCCTGGACGCTTGTCTGGCTGAAGGAGATGACGGTGGCGAATCTTTCGTTAATGGAGAATTTTGCGTCGGAGGCGAATTTATAAGCGCCGCCGGTCGTATAGGTCACGACTGCATCATAGCTCTTGCCGGATTCAAACTCGGTGGGAGCGGTGATCTCTGTGCTTGTTCCCGAGAGGTACCATTTGACGGGGGTGTTGGTCATATAGTACTCTCCGGTCGGCGTTGCGAGCGAATAGGGCCAGTCGCCCTGCGCGGGCTCGGTGACCGTCGCGTTCGCGGCAGAGATCAGATAGGGGTTGTCGGCGCAGGTGAAGTTCGCGACCGCCTTGACCTGATGAGTGGAGAAAGAGGTGACTTCAGCCTTCTTGCCGTTGATAAAGAACTCTGTGGTGTCTTCCAGGAACTTGTAGGAACCTGTGGTGTTGTAGGTCACGACCACATAGTATTTTTTATTTGTGACAAAGGTAGAGGGAGCGTTGATCCTTTCGGTCGTGCCGCTGATATACCAGCCGTCGGCGGCGCTTACCGTGAAGCGGCTGTCGTCGGTGGTGGCGGTACGGTTCGGCGTCTCGCCCTGCACGGGAGTAGTAACGGTCGCGGGAGCGAAGAGGACCGTGTCGGCGTCGACAGCCGCGGTAAAGGTCGCCTTCGCCTTAGCCGTACTGCCGTCGACCGAAACGATGGAGGCGTTGACGCCGTTGATCTTGAACTGCGTAGTGTTGGTGAATACGAAGTTGCCCCAGGTGGCGAAGCTCACGACGACGTCGTATTTCTGACCGTTCTGGAACTCGGCGGGCGCTTCGATCTTGGTACTGGTGCCGTTGAGGTACCATACGGCGCCCTGCTGGAAGACGTCGTCGTTGCCGACTACTTCAGCATAGGAGGACGGCCACTCGCCCGCTGTGGGCGCGGTGACCTTCGCGTTGACCGAGCTGATCCTGTCGGACGCTTTCCTGACCTTGACGTATATGCTCGCCTTGCCGAGGTTGGTATCGACGGTATGAGCGTCGGAGAAGCCGTTCCACTTTTCCTTCAGGCTGTAGGATACCTTAAAGGTACCGCCCGCCTCGACGGTGCTGTTGGGATAATAACGGTGTGTGAAACCGTTGACTCTCGTGAAGGAGCCGTAGCCGTGAGCAAAGTTGCTGTTGGTAACAGGGTTGTTGTTAGTCATATAATACGAGCGCGAACAGACCTCCGTGCCGGTGCTGACATCGGTCCAGTGTTCAAACAGAGTATACTCGCGCTTGAAGCGATAGGGATCGCTGGTTCCGCTGCCGTAGACGCGGTTGATGTTATCATAATAGTAGAGCGCATCCTGCCAGACCTCGACGGGAACGCTGAGCGCGTTGGCGTTGGTGCCGTCGGCGTCCCAGTCGATTGGATCCGCCTGGGTCTTGCCGGGTGCGGAGGAAGCCGCATAGGAGGCTTCCAGACCGTTGCCGATGGTGATGCTCATATTCTCTTTCGGAGAGAATACGAGGGTGCCGCCCTGCAGATCGTTCAGCGTAGTGATATCGGTGACCTCGCTGCCGTTGCGGGTGATCTTGGTGCGGTTGTATTTCTTGAGATGACTGCTGTAAGCATAGAACTTACCCTGTTTGGATACGATATTCAGCGCGTCGACCGTGATGTTCTGCGCAGCCTGATAACGGTAGGTACCGCCGAGGATAATCGCCTCATCCGCATCGACACAGTTGATGCCGTTGGCGTTGTTCCACGCCTTGAAGCAGCCGTCCTGAATGGTCAGCTTGCCGCCCTCGCAGTAGACGGGAGCGTTCCACATTCCGGTATAGTAAGTGCTGTTGGAGTCTTCCTTAATGTAGGCGCCCATGCCCTCGAAGTAACCGCCGTTGATGAGGGTGGTACCGGAGAACATGAGGACGGCGGAGCCGTGGATCGTCGCACGGGCGCTTTTACCCAGCGCAGTAGTGACGGCTTCGGAATGGTTGATCTCGAAATTACCGGCGTCGACCTCGAGCCTGCCGCCGTTGACGGTGAAGATGTCGCGGGAGTCGATGTTCTTTCTCGAGCGCCAGATATAACCGTCATAAGAGATGGTGCCGCAGCCGCCCTGGCACTCGCCGTCAGAATCCAGATTGTGGAAGCAGCAGGTGTAATGCTTGCTGTCGGTCACATAGAGCGACGCGCCGCTCGGGATGTTGAACAGCGTAGAATGGCTGTGGGTCCTGATGGCATGGTCCGTCGAATAGTTGTCTGTGACGCGGTAATAGTTCTTGACGGTGATCTCATGACCGTTGAGGTCGAGTTTCTTGTTGCCCGACGCGACGTTGCACACGACGGGAACATAGTTGTCATGATGACCTTCGCTGCCGATGGCATAGCTGATATCCGCACCGATCGTGATGTTGTAATCGCCGCTGGATTCCAGATATGTCTTCAGATCGGCCATGGTGGTGACAGTTTTGTCAGTGGCGCCGATGTCGGCTGCGTCCGCCTGCGCCGCGTACGCCGTCAGCGGCAAAGCGCTGAACAGCATCGCCGCCGCCATCAGGACGGACAGGATGGATAATACTTTCTTTTTCATGATATTCCTCCTTCAGGTTTAGGATCCTATTACATTGTGCGGCAGAGCGCCGAAGCGCACTGTATCCGACCCACAAAATATATTTCTACATGCCGCTGTGCGCGAAAGGGGGGCACGAGCGGCTGTATGACACGCGGGAGATGGCCGTTCTGCCCACAGCATCACCGTGATTTGTTGTGATAACACACAAAAATGCCGTCATCAAAACCACTATTAAGTGTATTTTACACTAAATTATAAAAATCGTCACTACCAATACTGGTAGATATATGCAAGTTAAAAAATGGATTTTCCCTTATTCTTTATTATTTTTTGTAAGATATATACAAAAGAGATTGGTTTTTTGGAAACCACTACCACTTTTGGTACTTTTCAGCCGCAAAAAAATGTGTTATCTTATTATTGAAAAGAAGGCAATTAACTAACAGGGAGCGAACAATGGCAATTATCAATACATCTTCAAAACCCCTCAGCGTCGTTCTTGTGGACGACTATCGCAACGAACGCGACGTCATGGCAAAGATCCTGCTCGAACAGCCCGAATACTATCCCGTCAAGCTTCTGCGATTTGCCGACGAAGCGATAGAATACTGTGAAAAAAATCCCGTCGACATCGTCATCATCGACGTCATCATGCCGCGCGGTATGGACGGTATCAAGGCTGCCGAAAAGCTCAGGAGAATGAAACCCAATATCAAAATCATTCTGATCACCTCGGCATGCGAGGATTCGTGGATCCCCGCGGCGCGTGCGGCAGGCGCGGACAGCTTTTGGTACAAAAACTACAGCCGCGAGTCGTTTCTGGAAATCGTAGACAGAACCGCCGCCGGAGAGAGCATCTACCCCGACGTCACCCCCAACGCCCCTATCGGCAACGCGACGCGCGACGACTTTTCAAAAATGGATCTGATCATACTGAAAAAGATGATGAGCGGTCTGAGCAACAGCGAGATCGCAGCGCAGGTCGGTCTGACGCCCGACGGCGTACGGTATCATATCAAGGCGATGCTGAAAAAAACGGGTTTGCCGAACCGTGTGTCGCTGATCGTCAACGCGGCGCGCTTCGGTATCGTCGTCGGCGACGACCAATAACCCTGCTTTTTTCCTGCTATTTCCTGCTATTTCCTGCTATTTCCTGCTTTTTCATGTTTTTTGATGTTGCAAACCCACCGAAAACAGTGGTATAATCAAATCAGCCTATTCGGTTGATCAACGGGCGCTTTGACAGCGCCTTTTTCATTATATATAAATGTATACACACATCGTCATTGCGAGGGCTTCAGCCCGCGGCAATCCCACAAAGAGCGGCTGTTCCTTTCTGTTTTTTGAAACGGCAGGGGTTCGCGCCGGACAGAACAGATGCCTTCCTCAAAATGACAATCAATCCCAATCGATAAGAGGAGAGACGCAGACATGACGCTGAAAAAGAAATATTGGCTCGCCGCAGGATGGCTGATCCTCGGCGTCGTCCTGATCGGTGTGCTCAACGCCGTCGATCCCGTGCCCGATCCCTACTTGACGACCGTGATCTATTCCGTCCGGACTGTGATGTACTTTATCATTCTCGTACTGTGGATCTACTCGCTGAGAATGCGCCTGCTGATTTCCAAAACCCGTGATTATCTGACCGTTATGGGCGGTTTTGTCATTCTGTTCTTCCTGATACAGGCGATCAAATACCGTGTGCTGGATTATCACCCGACTTTTATGCGTTATGCGTGGTACAGCTATTATATCCCGCTGGTGCTGATCTGCATCTTTTTTCTGATGGCGTGCATCAGCTTTCTGCAAACAAAATTCAATGAAAAGCTGCTGCTGATCCCCGCCGTTCTGCTGGTGCTGATCGTCCTGACAAACGATTTGCATCATTGGGTGTTCATCCCGGTCGCCGGAGAAACCTTTGACGGCGGAAAGGGCAGCTATACCCGCAACTTTGTCTTTTACCTGATCTATGCCTTCTATTTCCTTTGTGTGATCGCCGGACTTATGATCCTTGTTTTTGCGTTTCGCAGCAGAAAGGAGCTCAGACGCAAAACGCTCTATCCCTTCCTGTTCCTTGTCCCGTGGGTCGTTACGACCTCGCTGCTGTTCTATGTCGTTATGCCCAAGCATCACGAGCCTTATAAAGAGCCTGATATCTTTATCTTCGGCGTGATCGGCGTGATCGAGATCTGTATTGCCTGCGGTCTGATCCCTCACAACGAAAACTATATCGGATTCTTCAAAGGCTCCCGGATCCCCGCTGTCATCACGGATAAAGAATTACAGCCGGTCTACGCTACCGAAAAGCCGCTTCACGAAAACGCTCAGATCATGGCAGAAGCGCTTGAAAAGCCCGTGTACGACCCCTCGACGGGATTGCGGACAGACGCCAAGCCGGTACGCGGCGGCTATGTCTTTTGGGGAACGGACGAGAGCGGCATCCGGCAGCTGAATGAGGAGTTGGAAGAAGCCAACCGTACACTGAGCGCCGGCAACGAGCTGTTAAAAAAGGAAAACGAGCTGAGGGCAACCGAGATATCCGTCAAAGAGCGGGAGCGTCTCGACCGTCTCACTTCACAGAAAATGCGTCCCTATCTCGATCAGATCGAGCAGCTGCTCGAGAATGCCGACAGCGATCGGCAGAGCTTTGACAAAACGATCGAGCGCGTCAGCTCGCTGAACTGCGTTGTCAAGCGCGGCGCGAACATGCTGCTTTGTGCCGATGAAAACAACATGGTCGAAGCAAAAGAGCTTTTGTACGCCGTAAAGGAGCTGGCGACCGTCTATGAAGCCGCCGATACGATCCACGCACAGGTCATCCATTTTCAGGATTTCACGCTGTCCGCAGACGACTTGATCGCTCTGCTGGACTCGGTAAGGCTATTACTCGATTATTGTACCGACAATGATATCAAAGAGGTCGGCATCATCATAGAAGACGGCTCATGTGTGTTGCTGATCAGCGGCGATATCCCTGTCGAATTGCCAAAGGCGGCGCTGCCCATCGGCGTCGAAAAGGATGACGACCTGTATCGAATCATCGTTTCTGCGAAAGGAGGCGATGAAGCATGCTGAGCTTCGGTGAAATCGTCAACGAGCTTCCCGGTATCTTTTTGCGCAGTTACTTTATCGTGATCCTGATCGCACAGACCGCTCTGTGCGTCAACGCCTTTTTGGGCGGACGCAGAACGTCATATAAAGCGCTCAGCCTTTTGCACGTTATCCTGTCTTTCATCCTGTTTACTCTGGTGATGGACGGCACCTTCCGCGCGGAATATCTGGGCTATCCGCGATCCTACCCTGCCGCCGTTACTTTCGTCTATTCGCTGCCGTGGTGGATCCTCGCGGCATTTGAAGCAACGGAAACCGTCGTTTTGATCTGGCTGTCTGTCGTCGCAAAGCGCCGCTCCGACAACCTTGTTTCCTATACCTCGATCAAAGAAGCCGTCGACCTGCTTCCGGGCGGAATGGGCTGGTATACCCGTGAAGGCGCTCCCGTCCTGCTGAACGAACGACTTGCCGCGCTGTCGACCGCGTTAACGAGCGATCCGCTTACCAACAGCGAACAACTGTGGGTCACCGCACAAGAACGCAGCAGCAGCGAAGATCAGCCCTTGCTGCTGCCGGTCGGCGACAATGAAACGATCCTGATGCGCCGCGAAACAAAGGAGCAGAACGGACAATCTTTCATCCATATCTCCGCGGAGGACATTACGGAACAATATCGGCTGACGGGCGAGCTTCGTGAAAAAAACGAAGCGCTGACCGAATTGCAGAAACGCTATGCCGAATACAGCCGCAGCATGGTACGGCTGGAATCCGAAAAAAGCATGATCGCCGCAAGAGCGGATATCCACAGCGAGCTTGGTCATGCGCTTCTGCTGGCAAAAGCATTTCTGAACGGCACCGCAGAGGATCCTAAAGCGCTGTTATCCGAACTCAAGGAGATCAATCAAAAGATCATCGATAATAAAAATGTCAATCAAAAGATGCTCCGTCCTTGTGAGGCGGCGATCCATAAAGCAGAAAGAATCGGCGTAGCCGTTCATATCGAGGGCGTCATCCCCGACGACGAAACGTCGCAGATCATCTTAGCCCGCGCGATCGACGAATGTTCCACCAACGCCGCCAAACACGCCGGCGCGAACCTGATGACAGTCAGCATCCATGAGGTCACAGAGGGTATCGTTTTCACATTCTCACATAACGGCAGGAAATCGACCGTGCCTCAAGCTGAGACCGGCGGTCTGCGGCTGCTGCGTTATGAAGTGGAAAGCATCGGCGGAACGATGCGGGTCTGTGACGACCGTCCTTCGGATTTTATGATCCTTATCACCGATACAGCGACCTGAAGAAGCGCGCGTCAAGGGTATTACCGGTCAGAGAAACCGGCACGGATCGCCTGTATCAATCAAAAATGACTGCAGCTGCAAACAGCCTGCTGATCGGAAACGGTCAGCAGGCTGTATATTGTTTATACTCGTTATTCACTTTGTCGGGGGTCAGGCTCGTTCCGCCGCAGTACGACATGGCGTTGTCGGATAGCAGCATCAATTGGATCAATCGATAAACAACGCTTTTTGTTCTTATGCGAATCGTTCGTTATCAGCGATCCGCCTTTTCAAAAAACAGGCTTTATGAAACAGTGAAAAGATCCACTGCTGTCAGTCGGGCTTATCGGGAGGCGCGCCGTGATCCGAGCCGCCGTTATCACCGGGCTTATCGGGAGGGGTGCCGCCGTCGCCGGGGCCTCCGCCGCTGCCGGTTGATACGACTTCGATCGCCGTACCTGTTGAGGCTGTGCCTGCTGTATATTCTTCACCGTTGACATAGAGCTTATGACCGTTGAGGTCGATGCTGTCGGCGTCGCAGGTCAGAGAGGTGATGTAGCTGTCGGAGGAGAGCGTCCACTTGGCGCCGTCCTTCAGCTCTATATAGACCTCGCCCTCCTGAGAGTCAGAGTTGATCGCGCCGTTGAAGGCAGAACTGTCGGAGAGATAGAGGTTGAGGTGAGAGACATCGTCGACCAGCATATCGCCGTTGATGGTCTGCTGCTTCGCGTACAGGCTGACCTGACCGCCGTTGCTGCCCTCGCTGCCCCAGCCTGCCGCAGCCGCGCGCAGGAAGTAGCCGTCGGTATCGTTGTTGACGATATTCGCGTTCGTCAGATTGATATCGGTTGCGGTGTTGTTGACGAAAAAGACGTCGCCGTTCGCGTTTGTGAGCGTACCGCCGTTCATGGTAAAGGACGAGGTGCCCTGTGCCGCGTCGCCGGACATGCTCTGATAGATCATGACCGCCTTGTAAACATCGGATTTGTCGCTGTTCAGAGTGTTGTTATCGGCGTTCAGAGTGACGTTGTTCAGCGTTACGCTGTTCTTGCCCTCGACGACTACGCCCTCAGAGGCGGTGGATGTCAGATCCGCGTTCGATACGGTGATATCCGCTGTCGAGTAGATAACAGGAGAGCCGGTGCCGGAGGTGGTATAGCTGCCGCCGTCCACATTGACCGTACCGCCGCCGCGGTCGGAGCGGATCGCCGCCGATGATCTGCCG
>JAFRBD010000126.1 GCA_017405065.1 Ruminococcus sp.
AGGCTCTTGATGCCGATGAACAGGTAGACCAGCGGGGTGAGGATATAGGTCATCACTCTGAGCAGCAGCCCCGTATGCAGGACGATGCCGTCGCTCTTTTCCTTACCGATACATTTCGGGATGACCTCGCCAAAGGTCAGTACCAAAAAGGTGGTGCCGCCGGTCGCGATCGCCGCGCCGTAGTTTTCGAACAGATTCAGACACAGGATGGTCGCCAGCGACGAACAGCCGAGGTTGACGACGTTGTTGCCGATCAGGATGGCTGTCAGCGCTCTGTCAAAGTTATCGCATACCCACAGGGCGTGTTTGGCGCGCTTGACGCCGTTATCCGTCAGCGCTTTCAGCCGTATGGTGTTGGCGAAGGAGAACGCCGTTTCCGTACACGAGAAGAATCCCGATAGTAATATCAATACGGCGATCACGACGCCGTATACTGCGTTTGTACTCATTTTTCCTCCGAGATGATGCCTCCCTTTGAGGCAGTGTCGTAATCTTAAGGGAAAGCTGTCTCTATCCAAGGCTCCCTTTCCTAAGGGAGCTGGCGCAAAGCGACTGAGGGTTGCCGGAAGTGGTTTTCTGTTTGAGAGAGCTGTATTAGTTGGAAGCACTTTTCAACCCTCCGCCCTATCGGGCACCTCCCTTAGGAAAGGGAGGCTTGAAAGCGTCTCTGCTCCTTAAGTTGACAACATTGCCTTCTGAGAAAGCCTTTATACACATTAAGAATACACTAATCTCATATAATTAATATGACAATTTAGAAATATAATTATTTTTCTCTTGAAGAATGAGAGAGATGATGGTATACTGTATATTGGTAAATTACCGATGACATCCACATCATTTAGGAAATCAGCATTATTTTTCAAATTGTGAGGTACATATGACGATTGTAGAAGCTATTATCCAAGGCGCGGTACAGGGATTGACCGAGTTCCTCCCTGTGTCCAGCAGCGGACACCTGACCATCACCCAGCATATCCTGGGTATCGACATGGAGGGAGGCAATCTCTTCTTCAACGTGATGCTCCATATCGGTACGCTGGCGGCAGTCGTCGCCTTTTATCATAAACTGATCTGGCGGCTGATCAAAGCATTCTTCTCCATGATCGGCGATATTTTTACCGGCAAATTCAAGTGGAAGGAGCTGTCCGACGACAAGCGGATGGTGCTCATGGTGATCATCGGTCTGATCCCGCTTTTGCTGCTGTTTATCCCGATCCCCGGTACGGGGATGAAGCTGAAGGATCTGGTCGAGAGCTTCAATACCGACAGGTACTTCATTGTGGTCGGTATCTGTCTGCTCGTCACCTCGCTTTTGCTCTTTATCGGCAGCCGCTGTTCGAGAAGCGCCGTTCCGATGAAACACGCCAAAAACGGCGGTGAAGCCGGCAGAACGTCCATGAACGTGCTCGACGCGATCGTGATCGGCGTTACCCAGTGCTTTGCGACCCTTCCCGGCTTATCCCGCTCCGGCTCGACCCTCGCGGCGGGTCAGATGCGCGGACTCAATAAACAGACCGCTTTGGATTATACCTTTATTCTCGGTACGCCCGCCATTATTGCCGCGGCGCTGCTCGAGGGCAAGGACGCGCTGGAAGCAGGTACCGAACAGCTCACCGCCAATTTGCTCCCGATCATCATCGGCATGGTGGTCGCGGCTGTCGTCGGTTATCTGGCGATCGCCCTGTTCAAGTGGCTGTTAAAAACCGATAAAATGATCATCTTTATCATCTATACCGCCGTCGTCGGACTCGCCGTCGTCGTCATCAGCATCATCGAGATGCAGACCGGCGTGAACCTCTTCTCCGGCGCGCCGCTGACATGATCATATTCGATGTCATTGCGAAGGGCGTAAGCCCTGTGGCAATCCCACAAAGAGGGACTGTAACGGTTTGTTACATCATACGGAATTAATGACCGGGGGATTCCCATGGTCGCGTTGCTCTCTCGGAATGACACTTTTATTGTGACGTTTAATAAACAGAAACCAAAATCCAAGGAAAGTCAGGAGTGATACTTTGGCTGCCAAGAATACAAAAGGCAAGAAAAGCTCCAAAAGCAAAAGTTCATCAAAATCAAAATCCGCCTCGAATCGCTCATCAAGGTCAAACGGAAATGCCGAGCCGAAGCCGAGGCTGAATCCGCAGATCAAGGCGATCCTGCTGTGCGCTGTCGGCGTGCTGCTGCTGGCGCTGGTTATCATCCCCGGCGGCAATTTCTGGGATACCATGCGTTCCTTTATGTTCGGTCTGTTCGGCGTATGCTCGATCTTAGTGCCGATGGTATTCCTCTACCTCGGCATCATGACCGCCAAGGAAAAGCAGATGGCGCACAAGGGAGCGAAGATCGCCCTGTCCGTCCTGATCGTGACGATGATCTGTACGCTGGTGTATCTTTTCGGTAAGACAGATTATAATGAAAACAATACATACATCACTGCGCTTGGCGCCGCCTATCAGGGCTCTTTCGCCCTGAAGAGCCTTTGCGGTATCCTCGGCGCGATCCTCGGCTATCCCATGCGTGCCCTGCTGACGAATCTGCCGTCCGTGATCATCTGCTTCGTCGTGCTGATCGTCTCGTTCATGGTGCTGTTCGGCGTGACGCTGGTCGATATCGCGAACGTCGCGAAAAAGGGCTACCGCAAAACGCGGGAGCAGCAGCAGCGTATCCGCGAGCGCCGCGAGGAACGCCGTCGCGAGCGCGAAGAAGCGGAGAATGATCCCGCTCCGGGCGACGATGATCCGGACGGAGGTTATATCGATTATCCGGTTCCCTCGTCTTCCCGGCGCAAGCCCGATTCGCGCATCGATATTCCGCTGGATAAGCCGGATCAGAAAAAGCGTGTGAAGGATCAGACTCAGATCGACGAGGAACAGCACGATCAGGATATCATCAATATCATCCAGAACGCCAATTCCGGCATCACGCCCGATGAAGATCTGACCGCGTCCGATGTGGCGAGACGGATCTCGGATAAAAAGAAATCCCGCAAAATGTCCGCCGGCGCGAAACAGCCCGATCCGGGTACCGCCGAGGACGCGGACGAAGACCTTAATTTTGACGAAGAATTTGACATCAAGGGCGAGACCCGCCGCGTGCGCGCAGAGGTCAAGCGCACCGAGGACAACAAGCCGGTTCATGAGGATTATGTCTATCCGTCCACGAAGCTGCTCGATCCGCCGATGGATACCGAGGGCTCGAGCGCCTATCAGGAGATGCAGAACAACGCGACCAAGCTGGTCGAAACGCTTGCGAGCTTCGGCGTCAAGGCGAATATCGTCAACATCTGCCGCGGCCCGTCCGTTACCCGCTATGAGCTGCAGCCCGCGCCCGGCGTAAAGATCAGCAAGATCACCAACCTTGCCGACGATATCGCGCTGAATCTCGCCGCGACCGCGGTGCGTATCGAAGCGCCGATCCCCGGCAAGGCGGCGGTCGGTATCGAGATCCCGAACAAGGTGACCTCCGTCGTCACCCTGCGCGAGCTGATCGAAACGGATGAATTCAAAAACAGCAAAAGCAAACTCAACTGTGTTCTCGGACGCGATATCTCCGGCGAGATCATTACCACCGATCTGGCGAAGATGCCTCACCTGCTGATCGCCGGCACCACCGGCTCCGGTAAATCGGTATGCGTGAACGCGCTGTTGATGTCGATCCTGTTCAAGGCGACGCCCGACGAGGTCAAGCTGCTGCTGGTCGACCCGAAGATGGTCGAATTCAGCAAATATAAGGGGATCCCGCACCTGCTGGTACCCGTTGTGTCCGACGCGAAGAAGGCGGCGGGCGCGCTGAACTGGGCGGTCTCCGAAATGCTCCAGCGCTACCGTATCTTCTCGGAATATGACTGCAAGGGCATCGACAGCTTCAACGAGCTGGTCGATAAGAACCTCGCCTATATAGAAGAAGAAAAGCAAAAGCCCGACTATGATCCCGAGGCAGAAGTTCAGCCCTGCATGGAGATCGACGGCTTGAAGGTGCCGACGGAGCATATGTGCCGCATCGTGATCGCGATCGACGAGCTTGCCGACCTGATGATGGCGGCTCCGTCCGAGGTCGAGGAAAGCATCTGCCGCTTGGCGCAGATGGCGCGCGCTGCGGGCATGCACCTGATTTTAGCGACCCAGCGACCCACCGTCAACGTCATCACCGGTCTGATCAAGGCGAACATCCCCTCGCGTATCGCGCTGAAGGTATCTTCTCAGATCGACTCCCGTACGATTCTCGACACCGGCGGCGCAGAGAAGCTGATCGGACGAGGCGACCTGCTGTACGCCCCTGTCGGCGTGCCCAAGCCCATCCGCGTGCAGTGCTGCTTTACCCGTGACGACGAGATCGACCGCGTGACAGCTTTCCTGAAAAAGTCGCATACGGCTGAGTATAATAAAGAGATCGAGGACAAGATCCGCAGGATCGCCGCCGAAGAACTCAACGGCGGCAAGGGCAAGGACAGCGGCGTATCGCCCGGCAACGAGCCGGAGGTGGACGCCATGATGGATGAAGCAGTCCGTTTCGTCATCGAGAGCGGACAGGCTTCTACCTCCATGCTCCAGCGCCGTTTGAAGGTCGGCTATGCCCGCGCGGGCAGAATGATCGACGACATGGAGCAGATGGGCATTGTAGGCCCGCATCAGGGCTCAAAGCCCCGCGAGGTGCTGATCACCATGAATGATTGGCTCGCGCGCAATAATACGCGCGGCGCGCCCGGTGCTACCCGCGGCGAGGGAGAGGACGCTCCTGTCGACGATGACGATCCGTGGTAAGGCTCGCTGCGCTCGCAGGGATGATCCGTAGGGGAGGGGCTTGCTCCTCCCGAATCATTTCTGTTCTATGCTGTTTTTGCGAAGCAAACCATTCTTCTCTTCAACGAATGCTATCTATTATCTGAAGCCCTGCAGCGGGAGGAGCAAGCCCCTCCCCTACAGCCGTGACCGCAACGCTTCTGCTGTTCGGATATCCGGTTTTACTGCGTCAAAAACATCTTGACGATTTAACAAATAAAAGCTATACTATATTACGGATTTCGACATATTGTAGGGGAGGGCCTTGATCCTCCCGTATAATCAGGTGTGGGCAGAGCCCACCCACTATGAAGGAGGAAATTTTTTGGGAGTATATGAAGAACTGGTGGCGCGCGGTCTGATCGCGCAGGTCACCGATGAAAAAGAAATCAGAGAACTGGTGAACAACGGCAAGGCGGTATTCTATATCGGCTTCGATCCTACCGCCGACAGCCTGCACGTGGGTCATTTCATGGCGCTGTGTCTGATGAAGCGCCTGCAGCTCGCCGGCAATAAGCCGATCGCCCTGATCGGCGGCGGCACTGCGATGATCGGCGACCCGTCCGGCAGAACCGATATGCGTCAGATGATGACCAAGGAGACCATTCAGCATAACTGCGACTGCTTCAAAGAGCAGATGTCCAAGTTCATCGACTTTTCCGACGGCAAGGCGCTGATGGTCAACAACGCCGACTGGCTGCTTGACCTCAACTACGTCGAGCTGCTCCGCGAGGTGGGCGCGTGCTTCTCCGTCAACAATATGCTGCGCGCCGAGTGCTATAAGCAGCGTATGGAGAAGGGTCTGTCCTTCCTTGAGTTCAACTACATGATCATGCAGAGCTACGACTTCTACGCATTGTATCAGAAATACGGCTGCAATATGCAGTTCGGCGGCGACGACCAGTGGAGCAATATGCTCGGCGGTACTGAGCTGATCCGCAGAAAGCTGGGTAAGGACGCGTACGCCATGACCATCAACCTGCTCTTGAACAGTGAGGGCAAGAAGATGGGCAAGACCCAGAAGGGCGCTGTCTGGCTGGATGCGAACAAGACCACGCCGTTCGAGTTCTACCAGTACTGGCGCAACGTCGACGACGCCGACGTCATCAAGTGCCTGAAGATGCTGACCTTCCTGCCGCTCGAACAGATCGAAGAGATGGAAAAATGGGAAGGCTCGCAGCTGAACAAGGCGAAGGAGATCTTAGCCTATGAGCTGACCAAGATGATCCACGGCGAGGAAGAGGCGAACAAGGCGCAGGAGGGCGCGCGTGCGCTTTTCGGCGGCGGCGCGAACACCGACAATATGCCGACAACCGAGATCGCGGAGGATGATTTAGGCGACGACGGCATCTCGATCCTTGATCTTTTGCTCAAGTGCAAGCTCATCCCCAGCAAGGGCGAGGGCAAGCGCCTGATCCAGCAGGGCGGCATTTCGATCGACGACGTGAAGATCACCGATATGTTCCACAAGATCGGTAAGGATGCGTTTGATAAGGGTCATGTCATCATCAAAAAGGGCAAAAAGGTCTTTCATAAGGTGACGTTGTAATTCATTGCAATGTCATTGCGAGAAAACATCAATGCCTTCCCCTTGAGGGGAAGGTGGGCAAATCACCGATCGAGGTGATTTGGTCGGATGAGGTGGAAATGTTTCTGCCTTATACCGTGCATTGATGGAGCGGATAGGTTTCCACCTCATCAGTCACCTTGCGGTGACAGCTTCCCCTCGAGGGGAAGCCAAAACGGTAATCTATCGGATTATTCCGATTAAGAATAATAAATAAGGAGTGTAGAAAGAAATGAAAAAATTAGCTGGCGAATTTAAAGAATTCATCATGCGCGGCAACGTCATGGATCTGGCTGTCGGCGTTATCATCGGCGGCGCTTTTCAGGCGATCGTCAATTCGCTGATTAACGATCTGCTGATGCCGTTTATCGGTCTCTTGACCGGCGGCGGCAACTTCAACGAGGCGTTCGTTATCCTGAAGCTCCCCGAGGGCGTAGAGGCTTCCGAGGTTACTTACGCCAACGCGACCGAGCTCGGCGCTTCCATCTGGGGTTACGGTGCGTTTATTTCCGCTGTTATCAACTTCCTGATCATGGCGCTTGTCATCTTCATTCTGGTCAAGGCGATCAACAAGGTTACCAATCTCCGCAAGAAGGATGAGCCCGAAGAAGAGCCCACCACCAAGAAGTGCCCGCACTGCTGTGAAGAGGTCAACATCAACGCGACCAAGTGCCCGCACTGCACCGGCGATATCCCTGCTGAGGAAGAGGAGTAAGTCGGCGGTCAGAGGTTAGTGAACCTTTTCCGTCATCAATCTGAAAGCTATAGCTCCCGAGCCATTGTGACTCGGGAGCTTTTTTGCGTCTTGTTCAATGATCCAGCTGATCCTTCAAAAGCTTTCTGCCCTTGCTGAGCCTGCTTTTGACCGTGCCTTCGGGGATGTGCAGGATCTCTTTTATTTCTCTTACAGAATAATCTTCAATATAATACAGGATCACGGTCAGTCTGATCTTCGGCGGCAGGGTGTCGATCGCTTCGCCGATTTCCACGGAAATGTACGGATTATCGCGTGAGGCGATATCGGGAAGGGGTTCTGTTACATCAGCAATGCGCTTGCGCTGCCTGAGTACTCTGCTGCAGTGGTTGATCAGGATGCGCGTCAGCCAAGTGCCGAAGTACTGTTCCTGCCGCAATTTGTTTCTGTTCTGATAGGCGAGCAGGATCGCCTCGTGAACCGCGTCCTGCGCGTCATGCTCGTTTTTCAGCATCGTCATCGACACGCGGTAGAGGGTATCTGTCTGCGCCGTGACGAGCATTGTAAAGCTGTTGTTGTCAATCATTTTCCGTTACCTCGAAGAGATAGACGACATAGTCGCCTGCGCCTTCGATCGCAGGCTCGACGACCTCATTGACGTTATCAAGGCAAAGGTAGGCGCGGTCGAGCATGTCGGCGTTACAGCGAAAGCCGAAGGTCACGGTCATCTTCTCGTGTTCGGGCAGAGTAGGTATATAGAAGCTCTTGCCCTCGCCGTGCGGCGACAGGTAGGTGATCTCTGTATCGCAGCATTCCGTGCTGTAGATCAAATTCTGCGGATCGATCGTTTCTGCATGGGTAAAGCTGTTTTCTCCGTCCTTATTCATCACATTCAGGTGATAGGTGACAAACAAATCGAGATCTTCATCGGTGAGATTCTCGTAGGTCACCTCGGCAAGAATCATCTTCTGCTCCTTCTGTTCACAGCTCAGTTCTTCATAGGTCGAGTTGAAACCGTCGCCCTCGCAGAAGGTGCGGAATTCTTTCGTGACCAGTTTGCCGTTTTCATCGGCGATCTCATTCGGAGAATACCCCTGATTAAAGCAGCTTTCGTCTAAACCTTCGATCGTATCAGTGACGCGGATATCGCCGATCTGGGCGGTATAGCGCAGGCTTTCGTCCTCGTACACCTTAGAATAGCCCTTGAACGTCAGCTTGGTATCGAGCGGCTGTTCGATGAAGGTTTCTTCATATTTATAGGTTTTTGTCTGACGCTCGTCGTATGGCTCATAGAGAGCGGTGCAGTCGTCCGATGTCCCCTCGGTGAAGGAGATGCCGTCGACGAAGTCAATGATCTGCTGCTTTGTGACGCCTTTGTGTTCGATCAGCAGCATGACATTTACGTCCTCAAACCAGACGTAAAGCTGATCCCAATTTCCTTTGATGTTGGTAATGCGCACGGCATATGCCGGATGACCGCTCACGGTACATTCTGTGTAGTTTTCGACGTTGGCGATATATGCCTTTTGATCGCCGTTTGCGCGCATGGGATATAACGAAAAGCCGCTTTCGTAAGTATCTTCATTGTTAAGACGGTAATACTTTAAGTCATCTGTATTGGGAACAACGGCAAAGCCTTCGGGGATATCCACATGCATCTTGACGTAAAGGGGATAGTCGGCGGCTTGTGTTTCATCCGTGCCGATCGCTAAGCCGTATTGTTCGACAGGCTTGGCGAAAAGACCGTACAGCTTGCTTGCGCCGAATACCGCCGAGGGGATCAGCGCCGCGAGAATCGCGACGGCGATCACGATGCGCCCGCCTTTTGATAAGCGCTTTTTTGTGGGTGATGATTGTGTTACTGCTTCATTAACGGATTCCCGTACGGCGTAACGGAACCGCTCGGGAGTCGGTTTGATGGCTTGTTTTAATTGATCTTTCATGGGATGCTCCTTTATCGGCTCCCTTTCCTAAGGGAGCTGTCATCGAATGGTGACTGAGGGTTGATAATCTGAATTTCAGAAGCGCTTCTGTCTATTAGAGCATCGGGGTAGGGGAAAGGTTCATATTTTCATATGACAGAGAAAGGTATTCTCTTTTTGTGGGATTGCCACGGTCGCTCAACATGCGTGTTGGCTCCCTCGCAATGACAGCGAGGATATTAAAAGCCTTCCCCTCAAGGGGAAGGCTAAAAAAAGCGGTACGATTTCTCGTACCGCTTGCATGCTTTTTACTGGAAGCGTCTTGCGTGATAAGCCGCTCTCTGCTTTTTCTTTTCTACCGCGTATACGATAGAGAAGGCGATCAGCAGGACGACGATCATCACAGCCAGCCAGATCAGGAATTCGAAGTTGGTGGCGTTCGCGCCGCGCTTGAAGATGGAGTTTTCGGTCGTCAGAGCCGCAACACCCTTGCCGGACAGCTCGGAGTTGTTCTTTTCGACCTCGGTCTTGGGAGCGGAAGAGCTCTTGGGAGCTTCTTCATTGTTGATTGCCGCGCCTGCAACAGCGGGGGAGACAGCGTCTGCGTTAGCCGTCTTTTCTTCAGCGGGCTTCTCTTCTTCAGCCTTTGCAGCGACAGCGCTGTCGGCAAAGAGCTTATCATAGGTCGCCTGCTCAACGATACCGGTAGCTTCGAGACCGTTTGCGGTCTGGAAGTTCTTGACGGCAACGGCGGTCATTTCGCCGAATTCGCCGTCAGCCTCGCCGGTCATGTAGCCTAAAGCGATCAGGCGTTCCTGGATCTTGTAGATATCGTCGCTGTAGTCGCCGGTGGTGTAGCTCATCGCGGGAGCTTCCTCGGCTTCTGTATTCACGCCGGTGTCGGCAAGTTCTTCTTTATCGGACGCGGGCTTTTCTTCTTCGGTCTCAGCCTTCTTGTAGGCGGGAGCGTCCTCGGCGAAGAGGTAATCAGCGTCGGAACCGGCTACGCCGTCAACGTACAGACCCATCTTCTCCTGGAAGAGCTTGAACGCGGTCTCGGTAGCGTCGCCGAAGTCGCCGTCGACCGAGCCGTTGTAGTAGCCGAGGTCGAGCAATCTCTGCTGGAGCTTTTCAACACGGCTGCCGTTGGAACCCTTCTTCAGAGAACCGGTATCGGAGTCGCTGTCGGACTTGGAAGAGGAAGAGCTGCTTACCGAAGAGGAAGACGAGGAGGAGGGGGAAGAGGTGCTCTTGCCGGAAGAAGCGAACACATAGGTCTCGCCGTCGATGGTTCTGGTGGTATCGGCAAGATATTCGCCGTCTTCATAATAATAGTAATCGCCGTCAAACTCTACCCAGCCGGTGTCAGGATAGGAAACGCCGGGAACCTTGAAGTACTGGGTCCAGCCGTGGCTCCATACGCTCTCATAGCACACGCCGTACTGGCTGCCTCGCGCATCGACCGCCATGCCGTCGCCGACATAGACGCCGACGTGACCTGGCTTGTAAAGACCTAAGCCGTGGATGTTCGGGATGCTGCCGTTAAGAGAATAACGCCAGTCGGAATTGAATGTCTGTGCGTCGCCGACACGGTAACCGCCGGCGTAAGAGTAGATCAGACCGGAGCAGTCTACCGTACCGGGGGTAGCGCCGCCGTATACATAGCTCCACTTGGAGTAGTAGGCATTGAGCGCCCACTCGGCAAGACCTACGCCGGTGCCGGATGCGCTTGAGCTTACGGTACCGACAACAACGATGCTCGCGATGACCGCGGCGATCATAATAATTGAAATGATTTTCTTAAACTTCTTCATAAAAACCTCCGTTAGTAAATCCGTAAGACGTCGTTCATGCGCGTTTATTTTTATATAATAGAAAGAAACGGCTTGAAATCAGTGCTTGAGGACTTGCTGAGAATCTTTTTTGAATGCATTGGTAACAAAACTGTCATTATTATACACGGGAATTATTTGAATATCAACCCTTTTGCGTAAAATATTGGCAAAATGACAAGAGAATTCAAAATTTGTTCATAAAAGTGTACAGAGTATACAAAAGATATCCACATTTTGACCGGTTACAACTTGTAACCTTTATTTTCATAAGAGAAAAGAAGACCATTCGGATAAGTGTTGACAAATCTCGAGAGGAATAATAAAAGGCTTTTGATTCGACT
>JAFRBD010000127.1 GCA_017405065.1 Ruminococcus sp.
AAAAAGTCTCTGCCATATTTCTATGCCAAAGACTTCGTTTCTATTCTGTAGTCGGTTGGTCGGCTTATGCTTTTTCCTTCGCTTCACGTTGGGAAAAGATGCAGCCGCAATAGCTCTGCCGGTATAGTCCGTACTGTCGGCTCAGCTCAATAGACCGCTTGTAGCCCTCTTTTTTCTTAAAATCGGAGCAGAGATAATCAACGCCCAGCTCCTCCCCTATCCGCTCGCCGATGGTATTGAGCAATTCGGCGTTCTTCAGCGGGCTGATAGTCAGGGTAGTGGCGAAATAATCGTAACCGCCGGCTTTGCACAGCTGAGCGGTATAGCGCAGGCGCTGATCGAAACAAACCGCGCAGCGCGCGCCGCCCTCACGGTCGGCTTCTCTGCCTTTAACGGCTTCAAAGAAGTCCTCGGGACGGTATGCGACCTCGGCAAAGCGGATATATTCGCTCAGCCCCGCCTCGTCGACATAGCGTTTGAGCTCGCTGTAACGGTAGCGGTACTCGCTCTCTTCGGTGATATTGGGATTGTAGTAGGCGACGGTGATATCGAAATGGCGGTGCAGATACTCGAGGACATAGCTCGCGCAGACCGCACAGCATACATGCAGAAGCAGCGACGGGCGCTTGCCCTCGCGGGCGTTGCGCTCGATCAGAGCGTCCATTTCCTTTTGATAATTGCGTTTCATGGAACCTCCGGTTCGGTGAAGGGTGAATAGTGAATGATGAATGGTTGACGGAGGGCTCCGCCTTCACCCGTTTATATAGGAATCCAAAAGCCGTCAGGCTTTTCCGACGCCATTCACCGTTAACCAACAATATAATTCTTCTGCGGAATTTACGATGCGATCCGCGCCCGCCTGACGCAGCTCCTCCGCGCCGCGGAAGCCCCAACTCACGCCGCAGACCCTTACCCCGGCGTTATGGGCGAAGACGACGTCCACATCGCTGTCGCCGACATACAGAACCTCGCTCTTGTCCAAGCCGCACAGGGAGATCAGGGCTTCGAGCGATTCGGGCGAGGGCTTGCGGGGATATTTCTCACGCTGACCCCACGCATAGGCAAAGCGGTGGTCGGGAAACAGCGCCGCGAGGATATCGGGAACGAAGCGGTCGGGCTTATTGGAGATCACCGCCGTGAGAACACCGTCGTCCGCTAAACGGTGCAAAAGGCTTCCGATCCCGTCGTAGGCGGTCGTGTAATCCAGATAATGGTCGGCGTAGTAAGCATGAAAAGCTGCTTTGACCCGCGCCGCCCCTTCGGGGGTATAGGCTTCAGCCATGGTGATCTTTACCAGATGATCGACGCCGCTGCCGACAAAGCGGCGATAATCCCCGATCGGATAACCGGGCAGGTTTTCGGTCGCGAGCGCGGCGTTCATCGCCGTGCCGAGATCCTTTAGCGTATCGGCGACCGTGCCGTCGAGGTCGAATACGACGAGCTTAATCATCGGACGTACCCTCGGCGGATGACGGTTCCTCGGACGGAGCGGGTGTGTCGGATGTTTCCGCATGATCGGTCGGATCGGGCGTTTCGTTCACGTTTTCCTCCGAAGCGGCGGCGTCCTCCGCATCGGAGCCGTAGACCTTGCGGCTCATCTCCTCCAGCTCGCGCGCACGGATATCCTGCTTCTGTTCCTCGATACTCTGGGCGTACATGCGGTCTTCTACGTCTTTATTGATCTCGTCGACATACTTTTTGTTGCGAACGAGGGTGTTCAGCTCTAGAATACTGAAGGTCGTGGTCTGCGCCAGAGGGTTCGGAGCGGAGGGCTCCGCCGCGTCTTCGGGAACCGTTTCTGCAGCGCCGGGTTCGTCCGTTCCATAGACCTCGTCGGGATTGTTGAGCGGGTCGGCGTAACGGCGCTGTTTCTTCGGCTTGATCAGCTTGATCGCGACAAAGGCAGTCAGCAGGAGCAGCACCGCGCCCGCCGCCAGATAGATGACGATATTCCTCACGACGGGGATATTGCCGTGGTATTGGATCACAGCGCAGCCGTTCTTGACCGGAAGAGTGCCGCGGCTGTGGTCGGTATAGGCGGTCTCGCTGCCGTCCACGGAGACGGAGACGATGTTCTCGCCGCCCTCGGAGCTGACGGTATAGTTCATCGGCACGGCGGCGTTGTCGGCGTTGAGCATATAGCCGAGGTTGACGTAATCGGTCAGCTCGGTCTTGACGCTCAGGTCAAATGCGCCCTCGTGCTGTTCATACGCCATGAAGTTGCCGCTGCCGAACACCTTGACCAGCTGTGCGGTGATCTGATCGGTCGTGCCTTCAAAAGCGACATGACAGATCAGGCTATCGTCCGTTTCGACGATCTCGCTCTCTACGTCCTTGCCGTCAAAATAGCTTTTGGCGTAATCGGCGGCGCTTCGGTCGCTCTTTTCATATAGAAAATCGGTAGAGCGGCGAAAACGGGGCACTTCGAGGTCGAGGCTGGCGAGGGCGAACTCAACGCCCTTGACGCGGTACTGGATACCGTCGGGGATGCGCAGTCTGGCGGAGCCTGAATCCAGCTCCACGGTATATAAGTCGTCTTTCCACTCGCCAGCGCTCACCCAGCGGCCGTCCTCAAAGACAGAGCCGTCGCCGTAGGTGGTATTCAGCGGGAGGGAGTAGGTATAATACAGGGTCGGGTAGCCGTCTTCGGGTCCGATAAAGGAGAATACGTCGAGGTTCTCTTCAAAGGTCAGACCCTCGGAAAGCGGCGTGGAGGCGTTGTCAAGGTCGCCGTAGGTGATCTCGACAGAGTCGGTATCGAGCAGGTGCGCGGTGACGTCGGTCATCTTCTCGAGGTCGAGCTGCTCGTAGATGGCGGTATAGACCATATTGGCGCCTTCCTGCGTCCAGCCCGCGTAGCGCGCGTCGGGGAGGGTATTGTTCAAAAAATATTCCTCGATGGCGGCTTTGTCGGCGGAGTAGGTGTCGTTCGGGATGGAAAAGGTAAAGGTGCGGGTATAGGTGTCCGCCTTATCGTTGGTCGTCTTGACGGCGACGGAGTTGATCGGGCTGCCCGTACAGTCGTTGATACTGAGGGTGGAGGCGGTATCGAAGGTATCGGAGCCGATGCGGGCGGTATTGGTATCGAAAGCAAATTTCAGATCCTTCAGCTCGTCGCACGCGGCGGTATCGCTCACTATCCAGCCGATCAGCT
The DNA here is from genome assembly GCA_017405065.1 of Ruminococcus sp. Lineage (GTDB taxonomy): Bacteria > Bacillota > Clostridia > Oscillospirales > Acutalibacteraceae > Ruminococcoides. Next base: position 3,155 of record JAFRBD010000127.1, read on the forward strand.
CGCTCGCGTCAAAGTCCTCGTCCATGCGGGTACCGCGGGTAAGGAACGTGTTCTTGCTTGAGAGAAACACGGTCGTGGAGCGTCCGATCAGCGCGGAGACGATCTTTTCATACTGCGTCTTGTTGCCGAAATGCAAAAGGAGCTGAAAGTGGTAGCCGTCCTCTTCGACGCCGCCGTAGGTGAAATCGGCGCCGTCGATCTCTGACGTCGGCGCATCGGCAAGGATGATATCTTTTACGGCGTCGATATCCGCCGAAAGCGGATAAACCGCCGTCACGGTCCGCGTACCGGAAAAACCTTCGCTGATCGTCAGCTCCGAGCTGACATGAACCGTCGGCCGGTCGCAGCCGGACAGGATCAGGCACAGACTCAGCGTCAGGATAAGCACGAATAGTATCGAAAGTAGTTTTTTCATAATAACCTCGTTTATATAATTAGGACTTAGGAATGAGGAATGAGGAATTGATGGCGGGCGCTGCCCGCACCCGATTTTAATATGACAGGCAGGTCGCCCAAAAGACTGACACGCGCGTCTGCGATTTAATAACTTCCTGATTCCTATTTCCTAATTCCTCATTAAAATCAATAGCCTTTCGGTTCGCGCATCAGTACCGCGCGGCAGGGCGACGCCTCGCAGCCTTTCAGCTTCAGCGGGAAAGCCGCGAGCGTATAGTCGCCGTCCTCGACGCCCTCGAGGAACAGGTTCTCCAGCACCGCTACGCCTGCCGTCGCCAACTCGCGGTGAGGCGCCATCTCGTCAAAGGGAGGCGCGATGGACAAAGCGTCGGTGCCGACCAGCAGGAGCTTGCTGTCCGCAATCACGCGCGCAGCCGAAACGCTCAGATACGCCTTGCCCGAGCCGTGCAGGATCAGACGCTTCTGACACAGGGGGAGCAATCTCTCCATATCCTCGCCGGTCAGAACGCCGTCGATCGTGACCACCGTGCACTTGCCGCAGAAATGCGACAGCCGCATCGAGCCGATATCCGCGCCGTCCTCGTCAAAATGCAGCGGCGCGTCGATATGGGTGCCCGTGTGGGTACACATATTCAAAGCGGAAAGATTGTACATCGATTCCTCGCCGATGGTACTGAGCATGGTGAGCTTCGGCTTCGGATCGCCGGGATAGACCGGCGCTGAAAAGACTTCTCGCGTGATATCGTATAACAGCATAGGGTAACCTCCTGTTTTGGTGAAGGGTGAATGACTGATGGTGAATGGTTGAAGGAGGGCTCCGCCCTCACCCGATTGATGTGACAAAAAGCAAAAATCCCGTGTAGATTTTTTCGATAACCATTCACTTAAAGCACAACATATTACTCCAATCTACGCCCTATTATACCATATATCGTCAAAAAATAAAGTACAATTTGTGAACAATAAGAAAAGCCCCACCGAAAAGGTGAGGCAAATTCTTATGGTTTTAACTAATCGCTTGGAATTGCCGCGCTCCTGACGGAGGTCGCAACGACAATTTCAATCAAATCAGACAAGCTCGATGATCGCCATTTCCGCTGCGTCGCCGCGACGGGGTCCGATCTTGGTGATGCGGGTGTAGCCGCCGCTGCGGTCGGCGTACTTGGGAGCGATCTCCTTGAACAGCTTGGTAGCGACGTCCTCTTTGGTGACGAACGCCATGACCTGTCTCTTGTTAGCGAGAGTGTCTTTCTTTGCGATGGTGATCATCTTTTCCGCCATGGAAGCGGTTTCTTTCGCACGGGAAAGCGTGGTTTCGATCTTGCCGTTTTCGAGCAGGAAAGTCACGAGAGCTCTCAGCATCGCCAGACGCGCGTCGGTAGCTCTGCCCAGTTTTCTGGTACCCGGCATAATGTTTCACTCCTTTCGGGTCTTCTTTACAGTGATCTATAAAGTTAATAGTAATATCAGTTTGTCACGCCTCGTTGTCCTGAGCTTCTCCTCGTATAACTCCCACTCGCCCGCCCGTTTCCATGACCTGCGGTCATTTCCTTCAGGCACCGGCTCGCCGGTCGTTATCCGAGGGCTCCGGACCTCGGCGCTTCTGTTTACTCGTCGTCTTTACGCAGGCTGAAGCCTAACGAATCCAGCTTGAAGACGACTTCCTCCAGCGACTTTCTGCCGAGGTTGCGAACCTTCATCATATCCTCTTCGGATTTAGAGATAAGGTCTTCGACGGTATTGATGCCGGCGCGCTTGAGGCAGTTGAACGAACGGACGGAGAGATCGAGCTCTTCGATGGTCATCTCGAGCACCTTTTCCTTGCCCTTATCGTCCTTCTCCACCATGATCTCGGTGTTGTAGCCCCTGTCGGAGAGGTTAACAAAGAGATTGAGGTGTTCGGTGAGGACTTTAGCGGCGAGCGATACCGCCTCCTGCGCGTTGATGACGCCGTTTGTCCAGACGCTCAGGGTGAGCTTGTCGTAGTCGGTGATCTGACCGACACGGGTGTTGTCCACCGTATAGTTCACCTTGAGGACAGGAGTATAGATAGAGTCGATGGGGAGCACGCCGATGATCTCGTTGCCCGAAATGAGCTTGTTCTTCTCGGCGGGAACATAACCTCTGCCCTTGTCCAGCGTGATCTCCATGTTCAGAGACGCGCCGTCGGCGAGGGTCGCGATGTGCAGCTGCGGGTTGAGGATCTCAACCTCGCTGTCGCACTTGATGCTCTCGGCGGTGACCTCGCAGGGACCTTCCGCGGAGATCTCAACGATCTTGGGACCGTTGGAATGGAGTTTTGCCACCAGGCTCTTCATGTTCAGAACGATCTCGGTGACGTCTTCCTTGACGCCGGGGATGGTAGAGAACTCATGATTTACTCCGTCGATCTTGATCGATGTAACGGCTACGCCCTCTAAAGAGGAGAGCAGCACGCGACGAAGAGAGTTGCCCAGAGTGTTGCCGAAGCCGCGCTCGAGAGGTTCAACCACAAATCTGCCGTACTTGCCGTCCGAAGATAACTCTTCTGTATCAATAGTGGGTTTTTTAATCTCTATCATGAACGAATTCCTCCTTAAATTTTAGCTGCGCTGGCAGGGATGACCTGCCGCGGTGCTCACGATTCAGTCGGTAAGCAAAACCCTCCGCCCCTTCGGGGCACCTCCCTTAGGAAAGGGAGGCTGAATGTGAGCGCGATGTCGGAAAAATCCCGACCGGCGTACAAATTACTTGGAGTACAACTCGACGATGAGGTGTTCCTCAACGGGATAGTCGATATCGTCACGAGCGGGAAGCGCGATGACTTTACCGCTGAGCTTGTCGTTCTTCTCGAGCCACTTCGGTACGAGGACGGCGCCGTCGTTCTCAGCGATCGCTTTGAAGCGGGTAGTATCCTTGGAACCGTCGGCTACAGCGATCACATCGCCGACCTTCACGATGTAGGACGGGATGTTGCACTTTTTGCCGTTGACGGTGAAGTGAGCGTGGTTGACCAGCTGTCTGCCTTCACGGCGGGTGGAGCAGAGACCCAGACGATAAACGACGTTATCGAGTCTGCGCTCAACCAAAGAGAGCAGGTTCTCACCGGTCTTGCCTTCCATCTTCTCAGCCTTTTCATAGTACATACGGAACTGCTTCTCGAGGATGCCGTAGATGAACTTTACCTTCTGCTTCTCGGTCAGCTGAACGCCGTATTCACTCTGCTTTCTTCTCATCTTGCCGCCGGGATTGCGCTTTGCGGTGTTCTTTTTCGCATAGCCCATAACGGCGGGTGAAATGCCCAGCGCTCTGCAGCGCTTTGCGATAGGCTGTTGATTTTTAGCCATATTCTATATCCTCCTTATTCTTTTATACACGTCTTCTCTTGGGAGGACGGCATCCGTTGTGCGGGATGGGGGTTACGTCTTTGATCATGGTGACCTCGAGACCTGCGGTCTGCAGAGCACGGATAGCCGCCTCACGACCCTGGCCGGGACCCTTGACATAGACCTCAACGCTCTTCATGCCATGCTCCATGGCAGCCTTAGCGGCTGTCTCGGCAGCGCTCTGCGCCGCAAAAGGAGTGGATTTACGGGAGCCGCGGAAGCCGAGTTCGCCTGCCGAAGCCCATGAGATCGCGTTGCCCTGTGTGTCGGATATAGTAACGATCGTGTTGTTACAGGTAGACTGGATATGCGCCGAGCCTTTCTCGATATTCTTTCTCTCGCGGCGGCGGCGGATAGGAGCCTTCTTACCTGTTTTAACTGCCATTTGAATTGCCCTCCTTACTTCTTCTTGTTAGCCATCGTCTTGCGCGGGCCTTTACGGGTACGAGCGTTGGTCTTGGAGCGCTGACCTCTTACGGGCAGACCCTTTCTATGGCGAACACCGCGATAGCTGCCGATTTCGATAAGTCTCTTAATGTCGAAAGCGATATCACGACGGAGATCGCCTTCAACCCGGCAATTATGGTCGATATATTCTCTGAGTTTTGATACGTCTTCTTCGGTGAGATCACGGACACGCGTGTCCGGATTGACACCTGTTGCGGCAATAATGTCTGTAGCGGTTTTACGACCGATACCGTAGATATAAGTGAGTCCGATTTCAACTCGCTTGTCACGGGGTAAGTCGACGCCTGCTATACGAGCCATTTAGTGCACCTCCATTTAGATTAAATAATAAAATAAGTTGTGTGAAATCAAATTGTCATTGCGAGGCGCATTTATGTGCCGCGGCAATCCCCTTGCGGTTCAATACCGTTTTGTCAGAGAAGACCTGCTCCTCTTTGCGGGATTCCCACGGTCGCTGAACACGCGTGTTCGCTCCCTCGGAATGACAGCGAAAATAATCAGCCCTGACGCTGCTTATGCTTGGGGTTCTCACAGATCACCATGACCTTGCCGTGTCTTTTGATGACCTTGCACTTTTCACACATTTTCTTTACTGAAGGTCTGACTTTCATAATATCATTCCTTTCCTTCTGTGTAATAGGATAAATATACGGTTGAACAAAACTGTTCATGCGGGAGGAGCAAGCCCCTCCCCTACATCACGACTGTAACCGTGATGCCTACTTTGTCCTCCATGTGATCCTGCCGCGGGTCAGGTCATAAGGCGACATCTCTACGGTCACCTTATCGCCCGGGAGGATACGGATGAAGTTCATTCTCAGCTTGCCTGAGATAACGGCCAGGATCTTGTGGCCGTTGGGAAGCTCCACGGTGAACTGCGCGTTCGGCAGAGCCTCGGTGACGATACCCTCTATCTCGATTACATCCTGTTTTGACATGACTTAACCTCCTGTTTGATATGCTTTGAGTATTGATCTTAATTGTCGGTTTGTCGCAACGCGATCAACGGTCGCGCGGGTAGCTTGCAGATGAATGACGTTCTTGCGCTTGGGACGCTCGACGGGGCGGCTCTTGCCGTCCGCGATCAGTACCGTTCTGTCGTCGAGAACATCGATCACCGCGAAAGCCTTGCCCTTATCACGGCCTGCTTTGGCGATGACAACAGAGCCCTTGATGATATCCATGACGAACCTCAGTTCAGAAGCGTCATGATACGCGGACCGTCGGGTGTGATGCACACTGTGTGTTCGAAATGCGCCGCGAGCGATCCGTCAGCCGTGACAGCCGTCCAGCCGTCGCCGAGGATCCTCGTTTTATAATCACCCGCCGTTATCATCGGCTCGATCGCGATAGTCATGCCCGGAATAAGGCGAGGGCCTCGTCCGGGTGTACCGTAGTTCGGTACACTGGGGTCTTCATGCAGATTCGTGCCTACGCCGTGGCCGGTAAAATTCCGTACCACCGAGTAACCACGAGCTTCGACATACCTTTGCACAGCGCTGCCTATATCGCCGATGCGATTGCCGGCAAGCGCCGCCCTGATTCCCTCATAAAGACTCTCCTTTGTGGCGTCAAGAAGGCGCTGCGCCTCGTCGCTGATATCGCCGCAGGGGTAGGTATAGGCGTTGTCGCCGTGATACCCGTGCATGCCTGCCATGATATCAATGGACACAATGTCTCCCTGACGTAGGATCGTCTTTTTGCTCGGTATGCCATGGACAACCACACTGTTCACGGAGATACAGGTAGACGCCGGATAGCCTTCGTAACCGAGGGTGGAGGGCACGCCGCCCTCACCCTCGATGAATTTACGAACTGCCGTGTCGATCTCAAGCGTCGACACGCCCGGCTCGACCATCTCTCCGGCGAGCTTTAACGCCCGCGCGGACAGTGTGCACGCGTCCTGCATCTTTTGGATTTCACGTGCGGTCTTGACTACGATCATGCGTTACGCCTCGAGCGCCTCAAAGGTCAGTCGGGTAGTCTCTTCGACGGAGTTTGCACCCTCGACGACATAGAGCTTACCCTGCTTCTCATAGTAGCCCTTAAGCGGTTCGGTCTCTTTATGATAGATATCGAGACGCGCCTTGACCGTATCAGGATGGTCGTCCTTGCGCTGAATAAGGGCGCCTGTGCAATCGTCGCAAACGCCGTCTACCTTGGGGCGCAGGCTCACAAGGTGGTAGGGTCTGCCGCACTTTTCACACACGCGGCGTCCGGACATGCGGTCGACGATGACCTCGTCGGGCACTTCGATATCGATGACTTTGTCGATCTCGATACCCATTTTGTCCAGAGCCTCGGCCTGAGGGATGGTACGGGGGAAACCGTCAAGGATGAAGCCGTCCTTGCAATCGTCCTCGGCAAGGCGGTCCTTGATGATGCCGATCACGACCTCATCGGGGACGAGCTTGCCTTCTTCGATGAAGGACTTTGCCATCTTACCCATCTCTGTACCGCTTTTCAGCGCAGCACGGATGATGTTGCCCGTGCTGATCTGGGGAATATGGTAGCGCTCGCTGATAACAGCTGCCTGAGTGCCTTTGCCGGCACCGGGAGCGCCTAACAGGATCAGTTTCATAATCTACACCTCATTAATAAGTTAACAATGGTTGCGATTAATCAAGGAAGCCCTTATAATGACGCATCATCATCTGGCTCTCGAGCTGCTTAGCGGTATCCAGAGCGACGCCGACGATAATGATGACGGAGGTACCGCCCATAGACAGGCCGTACAGACCGGTAAAGTCGGAGTACAGGATCGGCAGCAGCGCGATGACCGCCAGGAACAGCGCGCCGATAAGGGTGATTCTCGAGAGAATCTTGGCGATAAAGTCGGCAGTAGGTCTGCCGGGACGGATACCGGGGATGGTACCGTTGTTCTGCTTGAGGTTATTCGCCATTTCGATCGGGTTATACTGGATGGTGGTGTAGAAATAAGCGAACGCCAGAATCAGAATGAAGTACAGCACCGCATACAGCCAGCCGCGGGTGGAGAAAGCGTCGAAGAAGCTCTTCCAGAAGCCCTCGGTCGGATTGGTGAACATCTGGATGGTGCTGGGGATAGACAGGATGGACGATGCGAAGATGATCGGCATAACGCCGCCCAGCGCAACCTTGATGGGAAGGTGGGTGGACTGACCGCCGTACATCTTGCGTCCGACGACACGCTTCGCATACTGGATCGGGATACGTCTCTCCGCGTCCTGCATAAAGGTGATGAACCAGATAACAGCGAGGAAGAGGATGATCCACAGCGGTACGAAGATGTAGTACTGGGTGCTGCCCTGACCGCCGAGGTTCCAGTACTGAGCCAGAAGGTTGACGGTGTAGGGGAGTCTTGCGATGATACCCGCGAACAGCAGGATGGAGATACCGTTGCCGACACCGTTCTTGTTGATCTGCTCGCCCAGCCACATGATCAGCGCGGTACCTGCGGTGAAGCAGAGGATGATCACGATCGCCGCGAACCACATCGAGAAGCCTTCGGTGTATTTCGCGATCGGCAGGTTGGTGGGAGACCAGCTGCCGTCGGCGGGAGCGGTACTGTCATAGGTGTTCTTCAGGAAGAAGAAGTAGGCGGTACCCTGGATCAGACCGAGTCCTACGGTTACATAACGGGTGATGGCGGCGATCTTCTTTCTGCCCTCTTCGCCTTCCTTGGAAAGGCGCTCGAGGGGCGGGATCGCCACGCACAGCAGCTGCATGATAATGGAGCTGTTGATGTAGGGGGTGATACCCATGGCGAAGATGGTCGCGTTAGAGAACGCGCCGCCGGAGAGGGTGTTCAGGTAGCCGACGAGGGTGTCGTCAACGCCCTGCGCGTTGCCCATGACGTGGGCGAGTGCGTCCATGTTGAGGAACGGAACCGGGATAACGGAACCGATTCTGAAAATGATGACGATAAGAAGCGTAAAGAGGATCTTCTTACGCAGATCCGGAATGGACCATGCGTTTCTGATTGTCTTAAACAATTAGATCACCTCAGTCTTTCCGCCGGCAGCCTCGATCTTGGCGACAGCGCCCTTTGAGAACGCGTTTGCCTTGACTGTGAGCTTCTTGGTGAGCGTGCCGTTGGAAAGAATCTTTACGCTGTCAAAGGAATTCTTGACAATACCCTTTTCGGTGAGCGCAGCGAGATCTACAACAGCGCCGTCCTCAAACTTGTTGAGGGTGCCGACATTGATTGCAACAACCTTCTTCGCAAAGATGTTGTTGAAGCCACGCTTAGGGATGCGTCTCTGCAGCGGCATCTGACCGCCTTCAAAACCGACGCGCATACCCTTACCGGCTCTTGCTTTCTGACCCTTGTGACCTTTACCGGCGGTCTTGCCCCAGCCTGAGCCGTGGCCTCTGCCGATTCTCTTAACTTCCTTTTTGGAACCCTCTGCGGGGGATAATTCATGAAGTTTCATTTATTCGCACCTCCTTAGTCTTTCTCAACCACTACGAGGTGGATAATCTTCTGTACCTTACCGTTGGTAGCCGCGTTGTCGGGCTGCTCGGTAATATCGCCGATCTTCTTGAGACCCAGCGAATAAGCGGTAGCAATCTGATCCTTCTTGGAGCCGATAAGGCTCTTAACCAACTTAATTTTCATCTTGCCGCCTCCTTACAGAATCTCTTTTACGGACTTGCCGCGTACGCGGGCGACTTCTTCTGCGGTGCGCAGAGCGCCCAGACCCTGAAGAGTCGCGCGAACGACGTTGCAGGGGTTATTGGAGCGGAGCGCCTTTGTACGGATGTCCTTGATGCCGACTGCCTCGACAACGGCACGGACGGGACCGCCCGCGATAACGCCGGTACCGGGTGCGGCAGGCTTCATCAGAACTCTGCCCGCGCCGTAAGCGCCGATGATCTCGTGCGGAATGGTCGTGCCCTTGAGGGCTACGGTCATGAGGTGCTTTTTCGCGTCCTCGATTCCCTTGCGGATCGCGTCGGGAACTTCACCGGCCTTGCCGATGCCGAAGCCTACGATGCCCTCGCCGTTGCCTACGACAACGAGCGCGGCGAACTTCATGACACGGCCGCCCTTTACTGTCTTGGATACGCGGTTGATCGCGACAACGCGCTCAGTCAGCTCCAGTGTAGATGCGTCAATAATATTAGCCAAAGTTGTTTCCTCCAATCCTTAGAAATTGAGGCCGCCCTCACGGGCGCCTTCGGCCAACGCTTGTACACGGCCGTGATAGATGTTGCCGCCTCTGTCGAATACGACGTCGGTGATGTTCTTTTCCTTTGCGCGCTCAGCGATGAGCTTGCCGACTGCCTTGGCAGCCTCTTTGTTGCCGCCGCCCTCTATGGTCTTATCGAGAGAAGAAGCGCTGCACAGGGTAACGCCCTTGACGTCGTCGATGATCTGAGCATAGATGTTGTTGGTGGAGCGGAACACACAAAGGCGGGGGCACTTGGCTGTGCCGCTTAATTTACCGCGTACTCTCTTGTGTCTTTTGACACGAGCAGCTTTCGAATCAGGTCTACTTACCATTTGTTTATTTCACTCCTTTTATTAAGCCGTACCGGCCTTGCCTTCCTTACGGCGGATATATTCACCGGCATACTTGATGCCCTTACCCTTATAAGGCTCCGGCGGACGTTTCTCTCTAACCTCGGCAGCAAACTGACCTACCTTTTGCTTATCGATGCCGTGGATGATGATGCTGTTGGGGTTGGGGACCTCGATGGTGATGTCCTCGTTATCCTCCATGATAACCTGATGGGAGTAACCGATGTTCATCACGAGCTGCTTGCCATGCTTCTGAACACGGTAACCGACGCCGTTGACCTCGAGCTCCTTTTTGTAGCCCTCGGTAACGCCAACGACCATGTTATGGATGATGGTACGGGTAAGGCCGTGCAGAGAGCGGTTGAGCTTCTCGTCGTTCGGACGCTTTACCTCGATGACTGCCCCATTGATTTCGACGGTCATGTTAGGGTTGATCTTCTGGGTCAGCGTACCCTTGGGACCCTTGACTGTCATAACGCCGTTTTCGAATTTCGCTTCTACACCGGCGGGAATATTGATAGGTTTTCTTCCAATTCGAGACATTTTCGCACCTCCTCTTACCAAATGAACGCGAGAACCTCGCCGCCGACGTTCTGCTTTCTTGCTTCACGGTCGGTCATCACGCCCTTGGAGGTCGAGATGATAGCGATACCAAGACCCTTCATGACCTTGGGCATATCCTCTACGCTGCTGTAAATACGCAGGCCGGGCTTAGAAACGCGGCGAAGACCCTGGATCACGGGCTGCTTGCCCTCGAGGTACTTCAGTGTCACGGTGATGACGCCCTGCTTGCCGTCCTCCTCTACGGAGAAGTTCTTGATATAACCCTCGTCGAGCAGGATCTGGCAGATAGCCTTCTTCATGTTGGACGCGGGGATCTGAACAGTGTCGTGCTTCGCTGAGTTAGCGTTACGGATTCGTGTCAGTAAATCAGCGATAGTATCAGTAATTTGCATAACTTAAATCCTCCTTGCTTACCAGCTTGCTTTCTTGACGCCCGGGATCTCGCCCTTGTAAGCGAGCTCACGGAAACAAATACGGCATACGCCAAACTTACGAAGGTAGGCGTGTGGTCTACCGCATATCTTACAACGTGAATATTCGCGAGTAGAGAACTTCTGCTTTCTCTGCTGCTTCATTTTCATAGCAGTCTTTGCCACAACAATCCCTCCTTACTTTTCGAACGGAGCGCCCATCAGCGTGAGCAGCTCGCGTGCTTCTTCATCATTCTGCGCGGTCGTTACGAAAACGATGTCCATACCGCGTACCTTGTCGATCTTATCGTAGTCGATCTCAGGGAAGATCAGCTGTTCCTTCAGACCGAGGGCATAGTTGCCTCTGCCGTCAAAGGAGTTGGGGTTGATACCTCGAAAGTCGCGTACACGGGGCAGCGCTACGTTGAAGAGTCTGTCGAGGAACTCGTACATGCGCTCGCCGCGGAGGGTGACCTTCGCGCCGATGGGCATGCCCTCGCGCAGCTTGAAGTTTGCGACCGACTTGCGCGCGTGGCAGATGTGCGCCTTCTGACCGGTGATCTGTGCCAGATCGGACAGGATCGCGTCCATCGCCTTGGAGTTATCCTTCACTTCGCCGGCGCCTACGTTTACGACGATCTTATCGAGCTTGGGGATCTGCATCACGCTCTTGTAAGAGAACTTCTTCATCAGAGCAGGTGCAACTTCCTCAGCATAATACTTTTTCAGTCTTGCCATTTCTTCAGTCCTCCTTACAGTGCTTCGCCGCACTTGACGCAGATACGGCTCTTGGTGCCGTCGTCGTAGATCTTATGACCTACGCGGGTCGGCTTCTTGCAGCGGGGGCAGATCACCTGGACCTTGGAGGCATACATAGCGCCCTCAGCCTTGATGATGCCGCCGGGCTCGCCCATACGGCGGGGTTTGATGTGCTTGGAAACGATATTGATCTTCTCTACGATGACCTTTCCCTCTTTGGGGGAAACCGCCAGCACCTTGCCCTTTTTGCCCTTGTCTTTACCGCTTAAAACAACTACGGTGTCACCGGTTTTGACATGAACTTTATTCATTTATGACACCTCCATTACAATACTTCCGGCGCAAGGGACAGGATCTTCATATAATCCTTGTCGCGAAGCTCTCTTGCTACCGGTCCGAAGATACGGGTACCGCGCGGGTTCTTATCTTCTTTGATGATAACGGCTGCGTTCTCGTCAAAACGGATGTAGGTGCCGTCCTCGCGGCGAACGCCCTTAGCGGAACGAACAACAACCGCGCGAACGACGTCGCCCTTCTTTACTACGCCGCCGGGCGCAGCCTTCTTAACAGAAGCAACGATCACGTCGCCGATATTGGCATATCTTCTCCTGGTACCGCCGAGCACACTAATGCACATAAGTTCTTTTGCACCGGTGTTGTCGGCGACCTTGAGATAAGTTTGCTGTTGAATCATGTGTTAATCTCCTC
>JAFRBD010000128.1 GCA_017405065.1 Ruminococcus sp.
ATAGCCCTCTAAGAAATATACCATATCGCTGTCGCTGAGGTTCTCTGCGGCAAAGAAATGGACGTCGACGGGCAGATACTTCTTACCGTCAGTGCCGGTGATCGGCGCGCCGATAGAAACCTTTTTGATCTGCGCCTTGAAGTTGTCCGGGCTGAAGCCGGTTTCAACAAGGTCGTCATCGACCGTCTTTGCAGCCGTGCTCAACGAACTCATGGGGATGATGCTCAGGCACAGACACAGCGCCAACAGGATGGATAAAATGCGTTTTTTCATGGTTTGACTCCTTTCGGTTGCAATTTATATGGAAAAATTTTATTTCCTCACTTTTGCCTTTCGGAAAAATTCTTCTGCATATCGTTGAGCTCTTTGACCTGCTTTTTATAGATCGACCACATGATCAGCCAGATGATGAAGAATACGACGATCTGTATTCCCGCTACAACGAGAACCTCGATGATACTGCCTACCCAGCCCAGCAAAAAGGCAATGGGCACATATAATAGGACGATAACGCCGCAGTGGAGAGCCGTAGCGGCAGCCAAAGGCAGACGCTCTATATCATAGAACACTATTCCGGCAAAGCACGCCGCGCCGTAGATACCCGAGAACAGGCTTTGGAGGATTATCGCAATCGCCGGGTTGCCTCCCGACAGACTGAGAAGCTGCCCTGTAGCAAAGGTGACGCCTTCCGTATGGGAACTGCCGGTCAAAAAAGCGATCAGATTACCAACCACAGCGCCGATCAAAAAACCGATCCCTGCCATTTTCAGTGTTTTCTTCAGCATAAGTAACCCTCCTCTCCCGAAAGCCGCTGTTTGATCAGCGGGATATAGCGCCGCGACGCCCATGTTTCCATACCGTTGTCAAATTCAATACGCAGGGTGCCGCCGATGGTAAAATCATATTTGCGCACCTTGGTAAGATTGATCAATTCAAATCGCGAGACGCGCAGGAATTTGCGGCTGAGCATTTTCTCCATGCTCTGCAGGCTCTGCTTTGCGCGGTAGATACCGCTCAAGGCGGTGATACGGACGTTTTTGCCGTCTGCCGATACGAATACGATCTCGTCTTCTCCGAGTACGCAAGGGCAGTTATTACGGTCAAGCACGGTGATCCTTTCGGGCTTGCGATACGTAAGACTTTCGATCAGCGTGTTGACCTGTTCATCCTGCCGATCGGCACGGATGATGATTTCAATATCCTTTTGGCTGCTGTCACGCTCAAAGCGGACGCTGACCTTTTTCATACGGCTTCCCCCTTTCACTCTTTTTTATCGGATGAACGCATTTTTGACAGCGTTCATTGAAGTAGCGGCAGTCTGTGCATACCGGTTCTGTCGCAAAACCGATCTCGCACCAATCCTGATGTTTCCAGCCGAATTTGGTTCGGCAGCATCGGCACACAAACAGGGAGCAGCTCCCGCGTATGGTGTGATCCGAAGTCTTAGCATGATAATGCACAAAGCCACCCCCTTTTTTTATTCTTGTCATGTGCTGATTATATAAAACACAGATCAACAAATCAAGCGGATCGGAACAAGCGGTCTGTGGTACGGAATAAACGGCATCAGAAGCTGCTTTTGTAACCGTTCATACCAAATATCCTACCGTTTGTTCCATATTTATTGCAATCATTTTTTACATAATATATAATGTCGTTGCCTGAAAAACTATTGAAAGGGGATAAATCAATGAATTTAAAAACGATCATCAACATCATTCCGTTTGTCGGGCTTTTGGTCATGGTGCTGTGGGGCTTTCTCGGCAACGCGTGGAACATCAGCTGGATTGCGATATGCGTCGGCGGTATCCTGATGGCGATCCTGTCCGTTATCAACAAGAGCATCGAGAAAGACAAGAAAGAAAATCCGGACAAAAAGTCCGATAATCAATAAGAAAGGAGATATAATCATGAAATATATGAGAACGATCGGTATGGTCTGTCTGTTTGTCGGCATTGCGGTACAGGTGCTTTGGGGCTTCCTCGGCAACGCGTGGAGCATCAGCTGGATCGCGTCCTTTGTCGGCGTGATACTGATGTGCATTTTCAATGTGATCGCTAAAGGCGATGAGAAGAATAAAAAGAATAACGACAAATAATAAAGGAGTATCATGGAGATGATAACGAAATCCATCATCAATCAGGCGGTCTTGATGATTTGCGCTTTAGTGCTGATTCTTTCCTTGGCAGCCTGCGGCGCAAAGAACAACACAGAAGAAACCACCGCACCGACTGAAGCGGCGGCAACAGCATCAACCACCGAAGCTGAGGCGCCCGCCGCGACCGACGCTGCTGTTATCGGAACAGAAGCTCAAGCCTCTGCCGATACCGGTCTTGTCGGCTCGTGGGATTACGCCGAGCTCAGCGGTATCGTATACACCTTTAACGCAGACGGCACCGGTACTTACGACATGTTCGGTGAAGTAATGGATTTTACTTATGAAGCGGACGGCTCTGTCTTAAAAATCATGTATATCGATGCAGACGTCGACGCGCCGATGGAGCTCGAATATGAGATCGACGGGGATACGCTGAACATCAAGGATTCCTTTGGCAACGATACGGTATATAAGAGGAAATAGTTATGGATAAAATCAATAAAAACCGCAGACTGTTTGTGATCCTCAATTGCCTCGCGCTGGGGATCATCGCAATGAACCTGACCGCTCCCGTGCATGAGGCGACCCATCTGCTGACCCAGATGGCGGCGGGTGCGAAACCGGTAGCTCTCGCCTTCGGCTGTGCCGATACGATCGACCCGACTGCGAATATCGACACCGTCTTCTGGAAGATCATGTATGCGGGCTCTGCGGCGCTGATGAACATCGTTATCGGCTTCATCCTGCTGATCGTCCTCAAGAAGTGCAAGCTCGGACCGCTGAGCAGACCGCTCGTTCTGCTGACGACCCTGATGCATTTCAGCATGGGCTTCGGCTACTTCCTGCGCGACGGCATCCTTTATCAGCCGGGCGCCGACAACCTCGGCGACTGGGCGAAGGTGCTCGAAAACTTCAACGGCAATATCATCCTGCGGATCGCGATGCTGGTCGTCGGCTGCATGGGCATCCTCTTTGTTTTCTACATCGCGTGGCGGCAGGCGTATCACTTCATCAGCGACAACAACGATAAAAAAGAACGCAGTCGCGTTGCTTCGGCGCTCTATCTCTTCCCGTATCTGTGTAATGCTGTTGTATTCACGCTGGTCGAGCTGCGCGGACCGATTGCACAGGATAACATGGGTTCTTTTCTTATCATCAGCCCGATCATCAATGTTTTCGGCATGATCGGTTTCTTCTGGGGCTATATGTTTGTTGCGCATATGGTAAAGCCGCGCAAGGATAACGTGTATTACTTCTCTCTCTGCGCGGAGAGAAAGATCGTGCTGTGGGTGATCGCGGCGGCTGTCCTGCTGTTCGACGCGTTCGTTCTCTGCCCCGGGATCTACTTCTGACGGTTTCAGTTGTTTGAGAAACCACGAAACAACAGAATATGAGTAAAACCAAGCGACGGCTAACCTCAGCCGTTGCTTGGTTTTTGACAAACGAAAACCCGTACCGCTGAGATCATCGGCGATACGGGTTTATCTTGTCTGAGATCATTTGATCATCTGTCCGCCCCATTCGACGGCGGTGAAGCCCGTCCTTGCGGGCGCGGTCAGTTCCTGCGCGGGGACGTCGACCGCTTCATCACTGGCGTACCAGGTCATGAACACGCGGATGACGGAGTCGGGAGCGGGGGAGACGTTCAGCTGTGCCGCGTCGGTGTAGGCGTCGGTCTGGAAGGAGATCACGTTGTACGGATTGTTTTCCATGTGTTCTGTCCAGAATTCCGTGAAGTCAGCGATCTCTTTCTCGCTCAGTCCGAGTAAGGCGAGCTTCTCTTTCAGGAACGCTTCGGTATCCTCACCCTTGACGCAGAAGCCCTTCGACAGATCGTAGTCGGCGTTCAGCTTGCCTTCCCAGAAAAGGTAGGGATAGGTCTTTCCGCTGTTGTCCGTCAGCGTGCCGTCGGGAGCGGCAGTGACGGTCCAGCCGTCCTCATACGCGGGATAGGTATACAGGAATTCACCGTTGAGATCGAGCTGTACGTTGACTTCCGTCTCTTCCTCGGGATAGAGGTAGATGACGGGCTTGTAGCAGACGTACGGATCGGGCACGAAAGTCGAAGGCTTGATAGACACCAGCCAGCCCTCTTCTCGTTCACAGTTGTAATAGTCGAAGTTGAAGCCATGATAAACATTGTTGTAGGTACACCAGATCTGATCGCCTAAGTGCCAATCATCACCGAGCTTGCCGTGGATCTTGAAATCCGAGGGAAGTGAGGTCACAGGTCTTGCCATAAAGTAATCCGGATGGATCTCGTAAATGACCATATCTCCGGAAAAGGTGGTGTCATAATGATCCGCGGTGTTCTTGTCGAGCCAGATGTCGGCGGGCTTGCCGATATTATCGTTGGAGGCGATATTAATCAGCCATCTTTGTTCATAGGTGGTGTCAAGGATGGTGATATAACCGTCCTCGTCTGCGTCAGCGAGATTGAGGTCAAAAGAAAATGGGAGAGGGATTTCCAGCAGGTATCGCTGGATGCAGGTCGCGTCGGTGATATCGACGCTGCCATCGGCGTTTGCGTCGCCGAGCAGGGGCGCTTCGTTGGAACCGAAAGAGACAACAACAGGCGTCTCTGCGCTGAACGGTACGGCGCCGATCAGCGTGATGACGCCGAGAATCAGTATCAGGGATAAGGTCTTTTTGAACATCATGATTCCTCCTTGTGTTGATAATGATTATAAAACTATTCTATCATATCCCACGGGATTTTTCAATGCTCATTATTATTGATTTTTCTGTTATTTATGTTTATAATATCTCGTATAAGAGGGGCGAAATGATGAAAGATTCCTGTAATTTAGTGATCGTTGCGGGCGAGGGCGTATCTGATGAAGAAGCGCTCGCGCTGTCAGAGCATATCGGCGTGCCCTTGTCCGATACGATGGGCGAGGGGCTGACGCTGCTGATGGAGAAAAGCGGGCTGTCCCTCGTCGGATACGGGCTGCGGTATCAAGGTGATTTCAAAGAGATGCTGCGCCGTATCATGGGCGGCAGACTCCGTCACGAAATGCTCGTTAAGATCGCAAAAACGAAAACCGAACATCCGATCGCGATCGACGCCGCCGCGGGAATGGGGGAGGACGCGCTGTTGCTTGCTGCGGCAGGCTATACCGTATATCTGTTTGAACGGGATGCGATCGTTGCGGCGCTGCTCAGAGATACCATGCGGCGGGCTGAACAAATCCCCGAATTGACACAGATCGTAAGCAGGATGCATCTGACCGAGGGCGACAGCATCGAACTGATGTCCTCCGTTCCCGAACAGCCCGAGCTGATCTACCTTGACCCGATGTTCCCCGCGCGGCGCAAAAGCGGCTTGATCAACAAGAAACTCCAACTGATCCAAAAGCTGGAACAGCCCTGCGCGCAGGAGGAAGATTTACTCCGTGCGGCTGCGGCGATGCATCCTGAAAAGATCGTCATCAAGCGACCGCTCCACAGTCCCTTTCTGGCGGATAAAAAGCCGGGCTATACCGTTAAGGGCAAAGCGATCCGCTATGACGTGATCGTCTTATGAGCTTATAAGGCTCCTTCTCGTAAAGGAGCTGTCGACCAATGTCGCCTGAGGGATTGCATCAATCGGTCGAGCAAGGCGAGAAACCCGATAAATGAGGTATTGACCATGGAATATCAACCGATCGCTGTGATACACAACGATTTCCCGACCAAGTTCGGACTCCCGCGTCAGAGCGGTTTGTCCGAGCATCTGATCTCACGGATCGTGATGGAGGAACCGTTCAGGAATCCCGACGCTTTCCGCGGGATCGAAGCCTTCGAATACCTGTGGCTGATCTGGCGCTTTGACTCAATGGGCAAGCGCGAGTGGTCGCCCACCGTGCGCCCGCCTAAGCTCGGCGGCAATAAGCGCATGGGCGTTTTCGCGACCCGTTCGCCCAACCGTCCCAACCCCATAGGTCTGACGCGCGTAAAGCTTTTAAAAGTCGAATACCATACGCCGGACGGTCACGTGCTGACCGTAGGGGGAGCCGACCTGATGGACGGTACCGTGATATTGGATATCAAGCCTTATCTGCCGTATGCCGACAGCGTGCCTGACGCGGCGGCGGGGGAGTACGGGCCGCAGTATCAGGATCTGTTAAAGGTCGATATCCCCGATAAGGTTGCGGCGCTGTTTACCGACGAGCAGTTGAAAGCGCTCACAGAGGCGCTCTCTTTCGATCCGCGTCCGGGGTATCAAAACGATCCCGACCGCGTCTACGGCTTTCAATACGCCGATTATGATATCCGTTTCAAGGTCGCCGGTAATAAAGCGGTCGTCATCGAGGCGATCCCTTTGTCGAAATAGCTTGCATACGGCAGAAAATATAGTATAATGGAAGAAAAACGAGAAAAAGGGAGAGGGACATGTATTATCTGATCCGACAGACATTGATACCCGCGGAGTTTTCTCAGGTCAAAAACTCCGGTGAGCAGTTTGTGGCTGTGCTGACCCCTGTCCAATGGGCGACCCAAAAAGAGAGCTTTGACATGGGTATCGATATCGAGCCCCAGACCCATGAGATCCACTCCACCAAGGCCGAGGTCAACTACGACTCCCTGACGGGTACGTTCAGTATCCCCGATCGCTCCGATATGGAGAAAAACAGCCGCTTTGCCTTTGCGCTGGATGAAAAGGGCGTTGTATTCATCGATGAGGGCGGTACGGCGATGCGGATCATTGACGAGATCAGACGAACCAAAAAGTGGCGCCTGCCCAGTCTCGAGCGTTTCCTGTATGACTTTTTGGAGCAGATCGTCAACCGTGACCGCGACCTGTTGGAGCGATATGACGCGGAACTGAGCATTATTGAAGACATTATCGAACGGGAAGACGATAAACCGTATGACGTGGAGCGTGCGAACGAGATCCGCGGCGATCTTCGTATGCTCCGTGTGCATTATGAACAGCTGCTGGATTTTACGCAGGAGCTTGAAGAGAATGAGAACAATTTTTTCAAGCCCGATAACCTGCGTTATTTCAGACTGTTTTCCAACCGTATCGAGCGCTTTCGCGATACCGCCCGCGCGATCGGCGACCATTCCGTTCAGATCCGCGATATTTACAAGGCGCATCTTGATATCAAACAGAACCGCATCATGACCGTCCTGACGGTGGTTACCACCGTCTTTATGCCGCTGACGCTGATCGTCGGCTGGTACGGCATGAATTTCCGCTATATGCCCGAGCTCGACAGCGTCTGGGGCTATCCGGTCGTTATCGCCGTCAGCGCTTTGATCCTGATCGGCAGTCTGCTGTATTTCAAAAAGAAAAAATGGTTATGAGATAGGGTGACTGTAGTAATCCGAACCTGCTGAAAATGGCAGTATTTCGGCAATTCTCGCCTTATCAAACTTGGCAGGCGCCAGCCTGCCTGCGCTTTCTGCGCCGAAACTTACTCGAAAGCCTACTCATTTTCAGTCCTACGGAGTTTTGACGGAGAAGATTTTTGTCTGACCGCGGCAAAACCACAGCGAACCCTGACGGGTTGCGATCGACGATAAGCCGATAAAGACTGATAACAACTCATTATCGGCGGTTGTGGTTCGATTCCCGTTACCTTAAGCATTGACAATTCAGCCGAAGTATATTATATTACGCCTATCGATCGTAAGTAAGATTATTAAGAAAGGATGATTTGATGTTCTGCAGCAACTGCGGTAAAGAAGTTCCCGACGGCGCGAAGTTCTGTCACTGCTGCGGCGCTCCTCTGCCCGAGCCCGCACCGCGTCACGCCCGCCCCGAGCCCGAGCAGGAAGAAGTATTCTCCTATTCCGATAAGGAACAGCATGATGTGCTCGACGCGACTTATCCCGAGGAGCCGACCCGCGTATTCGATCCTGTCCGCGACGCGGCGGAGGAGACCAAAGTCTTTGGCTTCGGTCAGCTTGAGGATGACCGCTTTCATCAGGATCAGCCTTATCCGGACAATCAAATCGATGATTCCTATGATAATTATTATGACGGTGAGGATGACGAGACCTTTATGGATCGGATGGATAACCGCTTCCGCCGTGACGATGACGACCGCCGCCGAAAGAAGAACGGAAAGACGTGGCTGTGGATCACGCTCGCCGTGCTGGCTGTCGTATTGATCGTCACCTTTGCGATACTGGCGTTTTCCGGTACGATCTTCAAGGGCAGCAGCAAGCCGACGACGCTGCCTACCGTGTCCGCGACCGTCAAGCCGACTGAGAAGCCTACCGAGAAGCCTACGGAGAAACCCACTGAGAAACCCACCGAAAAGCCGACCGAGGCTCCAACCGAGCCGCCCGTGACGCAGGCTCCCGAGACCGAAGCGCCGCCGATCACCGAGGCGCCCAAGCCGACCGAGCCGCCCGTGACCCCGACCGAGCCGCCCGTGACCGAGGCGCAGGAATCGACGTGGGCGGTTGAGTAAGAAAAATATGTTCTTATACCGGAATCAGTATCCGGAAAAGCCGATCTTGTGTCGGCTTTTCTTTTTCCTTTACAAATCATGACTGTTGTGTTATGATATATTTTGTATGAGTGTGTACTGATAGTCAATAAAACACAAAAACAAAGACAGGAGATTCAAAATGAAAAAAGTTTTGATCATCGGCGCGGGTCCCGCGGGCTTGACTGCCGCTTACGAGTTGCTGGATAAAAGCAAGGATTATGAAGTCGTCGTTCTCGAGGAGAGCGGTGTTTTCGGCGGCATCTCCCGTACCGTCAACTATAAAGGCAACCGCATGGATATGGGCGGTCACCGTTTTTTCAGTAAGGTTCCCGAGGTCAACGAGTGGTGGGAGAAGATGCTCCCCACGCAGGGCGCGATGCCCTTCGACGATATCGAGCTGGGCAGGACGTCTACCGTCAAAGAGGGCGGTCCCGATCCCGAGAAGGACGACCGCGTCATGCTGCGCAGAAATCGTCTCTCCCGCATCTTCTTCAACTCCAAGTTTTTCGATTATCCCGTATCGCTGAAGTTCGATACGATCAAAAATATGGGACTCGGTACAACGATCGCTGTCGGATTCTCCTATTTAAAGACCGTATTCCATAAGAGAGAAGAAAAGTCCCTCGAGGATTTCTATATCAACCGCTTCGGCAAGAAGCTGTACAGCATGTTCTTTGAGAACTATACCGAGAACCTGTGGGGCAGACATCCCTCCGAGATCTCTCCCGAATGGGGCGCACAGCGCGTCAAGGGCTTGTCCATCCGCGCGGTATTGAAGGATATCTTCGGTAAGGCGTTCAACAAGAAGAACCGCAAGGTCGAGACCTCGCTGATCGAGGAATTCGCTTATCCTAAGCTCGGCCCCGGCGAGCTGTGGGAGCTGACCGCCGCTGATTTTGAGAAAATGGGCGGTACGATCATCAAGAACGCCAAGGTCACGAAGATCCTCAAAAATGACGACAATACCCTCAAAGGACTTGTCTACGTCAAGGACGGCAAAGAGATCGAACTCGACGGCGACTATATCATTTCCTCCATGCCGGTCAAGGATCTGGTCGAGGGCATGAACGACGTGCCCGAGGATATCGCGGCGATCGCATCAGGACTTCCTTACCGCGACTACATGACCGTCGGCGTGCTGATCCCGCATCTGAATCTCAAGAATGAGACCAAAACCCCGACCATGGGCGATATCGTGCCCGATAACTGGGTCTATGTCCACGACAAGAGCGTCCACATGGGCCGTTTCCAGATCTACAACAACTGGTCGCCGTATATGGTGGAGAAGATCAAGGATACCGTCTGGATGGGACTTGAATACTTCTGTAACGAGGGCGACTGGATGTGGAGTATGACCGATGAAGAATTCGGCAGAATGGGTATCTCCGAGATGGTCAAGATGGGTCTGATCGACAAAGAGTCCGACGTCATCGACTTCCACGTCGAGCGCGTCAAGAAGGCGTATCCCGCTTACTTCGATACCTACGAGCATATGGACGACCTCAGAGAGTATCTCGACACGATCCCGAACCTTTTCTGCGTCGGCAGAAACGGTCAGCACCGCTATAACAATATCGACCACAGCATGTGTACTTCCTTCGAGACCGTCAAATGCATCCTTTCCGGTTCCGCCGACAAGTCCGCGATCTGGAACGTCAACACCGAGAAGGAGTATCACGAAGAAAGTAAAGAAGAATCCTGATCAGAGCTATGATACGATATGAAACAAAACGCTCGTTAGAGCAGATCTTTTATCATATGGCGAAGCATCCATTCCTGTCGGTGACAGGAATGTGCTTTTTACTGTTCTTTTTCGGCTTCTGTGAAACGACCGGTTTCACGACGTTCAGCTATGTCTACGCGGGAGCGGTCATGTCGGTGCTGTTCGTTCTGCTGATTATGATCGGCAGGATCGGAGATACCGCGGGCGTCAGGATAACGATCATTATCGCTTTGTCGGTATTGACCGCCGGCGGTCTTTTTCTGATGAGATCCTTCAACAACAGTCCGGCGATGATGCTGCTGACGTCCATGACGCTGCTGGCGGCGATGTGCGCTTTGATGCAGGCGACGGGTACCCTCAGCGACCGCAGCTTCATCATGCTGATGATCGCGGGGGGCGTGATGCTGCGCCTGACCTACGATCTGTATACCGGTTATCTGGAAAGACAGTATGACGTGGGCTCGTTCAACTGGACATACGGGCATGCGAATTATATCGAATTCTGGCTGAAAAACGGACTGAGCAAGCTGCCGGACGAAAAAGAGATCCTGACATGGCAGTATTACCATCCGCCGCTGCACCACTGGCTGATGGCGCTGCTGCTCAAGCTCCTGACCTCGTGCGGTATGGAGTACAACAAAGCGTGCGAGGCGCTGCAGATCCTCCCCATGCTGTATTCTTCTCTGACCATGGTGGTTTCCTATCGTATTTTTCGATGGGTCAGACTGCGCGGCCTGCCGCTTGTGATCGCGATGACGATCGTTTGTTTTCATCCGGCGTTCATCCACATGGGCGGTTCATTCAACAACGATATGCTGTGTTCCTTCCTCATGATGCTTTCGATCATGTTTGCCCTGAGATGGTATTCGGATCCGACGCTCAAGCGCATCATTCCGATCGCGCTGTGTGTGGGCTTAGGGATGATGACCAAGCTGTCCGGCTGGATGGTCGCGCCCGCCATCGCGATCATGTTCCTCTATGTGTTCGTGAAAAATATCAGATCGTGGACAAGGTACATCGGTCAGTATGCCGTGTTCGGCGTGATCTGTGCTCCGCTCGGGCTGTGGTGGCAGATTCGCAACCTGATCGCCTTTGATATGCCGCTCAATTACGTTCCTTACGGCAACACCCAGTTCGATATGTACTGCGGCGATATGTCGGCGTCAGAGCGCTTGTTCGACTTCGGCAACGGTCAGTTGTCTTTTGTCTATGTAGCTTATACCGATCAGGGTTTTGACGCGCCTTTCTGCGATTATAATCCGACCGTCGGCTTGTTCAAGACCGCGATATTCAGCGAGGGCAAAAACGGTATCACCGATATCCATTTTCCTCAGATCGCCGTAACAGGCCCGATCCTGTTCTGGATCGGCGTTGTTTTGGGACTGCTGTGCTTCATCTCATTTATCGCGGTGATGATCCGGAAAGATCCCGGCTTGGACGGCTTGTCCAAAGCCTTCTTCTCGGTACTCGCGTTGACGCTGCTGGTCTCTTATTATATTTTCTGTTTCCAATTCCCCTTCACATGCACGATGAATATACGGTATTGTATCCCGCTGATACCGCTGTTCGCGATGGGGTTGGGGTTGCTCTTGCGGCATTTCGGCGGCAAGTCCGCTTTTGAAAGGACTTTGCGGTATTCGGTCTACGCTTTGACAGCCGCTTTCGCGCTGATGTCCTGCCTGCTGTTCGCACAGCTCAGTCTGACGACGGCTTAATTCTTATTCGGAATAAAGGTGATTGTATGTTATTGATTTGTTATCCGCGCTGCGGCACCTGCAAGAAGGCGCAGAAGTGGCTGGATGAAAAAGGGATCTCTTATACTTACCGCGATATCAAAGAGGATAATCCCTCGCTCGGGGAACTGACGGCTTGGTATGAAAAGAGCGGCTTGGATATCAAGCGCTTTTTCAACACCTCCGGTCAGCTGTACAAAAGCATGCAGCTCAAGGACAAGCTCCCTTTGATGACGACAGAAGAAAAGCTCCGCCTGCTTTCGACCGACGGGATGCTCGTCAAGCGCCCGATCGCGGTCGGCGACGATTTTGTGCTCGTCGGCTTCAAAGAACAGGAATGGTCGGCAATTTTTGCGTAAGGTGATCGGTGTTGAAGAATAATCGAATCCAATGGCTGGATATGGCAAAAGGCTTGGGTATCATTTTGATCATGATCGGTCATTTCGGCATCGGCAATATGATCCCGCAGGCAAAGAGCCTTCAGGTCTGGATCTATTCCTTTCATATCCCGCTGTTTTTCTTCCTGTCCGGATATCTCTTTTCCATAGGGAACAGCCTGAAGGATTTTGTCCGCAAGAAGCTGCGTACCGTTGTTCTCCCGTATTTTTCGCTCGGTATCGTTATTTTGCTGTATAATGTATACAGTGCGGTGAAGTATAACACTTATACCGTGGATTGGCTGCGGGAGACGCTGCGCCGGTTTCTGATACAGGATCGTTTTTGGACGATTTGGTTTCTTGCCGCTGTCCTTGTCCTGAACGTGATGATGTATCTCATGGTGCGCTTTCTGAAAAAGACATGGGCGCTGGCGGCTGCGGCGGCTGTTTTTGCAGCGGCAGGTTTATTGTACTATCATTTCGGCGGCGATAAGCTGCCTTGGGACGTCGACGTCGCTTTTTGCGCCATGCCGTTTTTTTGCGGCGGTTTTCTGCTGCGCCGTCACAGCGCGTTTTTTGCTTCTTTACTGCGGGGCAAAGGGCGTTTGGCTGTTGCGTTTTTCGTCTGCCTTGGATTGAATATCCTCATCTGCTGGCTGAATTATCACTTTACCAAAACGGTTTGCGATATGTTTTCCATGCGGTACGGGATCGCTCCCTTGATGTATCTTTCCGCTTTCAGCGGTATCGGCGCGGTCATTATCCTGTCCCGAAGGCTGATTTGGCGTCCGATCTGTTTTATCGGCGAAAACTCTCTGGTATTTTTCGCGCTGCATCAGGAGATCGCGATGCCGATCGCAAAGAATCTGCTGTCAAATGTCCGATTTATCATTGTTGCAGGCGATCCGATATGGAAGATGCTGCTCTATTGGGGAGCGGAGCTGATGCTGATGCTTCTGATACTGACGGCGATCGTAAAGCTGATCAACGCCACATCACTGCGGTTCCTGATCGGAAAAAAGTAAAAAAGGAAACGCCGCTTACTCAGCGGCGCTTTTTTCTTTACGGGAAACAAACCGCTTCCCGTAAAGAAAAGGATCTGCACGCCCGCCCTTTCCGTCGCTGTGCGGCAGGGGGCGATGACGCTGCGAAGGCGCGCAGAGCGCGCCTTCTTATACAGGGCGATCCGGTGTGAGATCACCCGATGCGATTTAGCAGCCGCAGCCGCAATCGTTACCGCAGCCGCAGCCGCTGCCGCCGTTGTTGCCGCAGCACGCCCACAGGACGATCAGCAGGATGATGATACCGCAGCAGCTGTTGCCGCCGAATAAACCGTTACCGTTACACATATGTGTTGCCTCCTAAGTGATGTTTTAACTGATTTTTTATCAGCTACACCATATACTATGCAGGAATGATGGATTGGTGAATGGTTAATGGTGAATGGTGAATGGTGAACGGTGAAGGGTGAAGGGTGAAGGGCGGGCTTTGCCCGCACCCGATCGATACAATTCCTCAGTCGACATCCGTCGACAGCTCCCTTTCCCAAAGGGAGCCTGATGATGAGTGAATGGATAACCATTTACCAAAAAACATTCATCAAAAAAATGATTGACAAACACCCCCGCTTTATGGTATGATACCTAATTGTGGAAGAGTGTGCCTCAAGTGCGCCCTTTTACCGTCAAAATGCGTGAAAAGCTCAGGCTTTATCTATGCTTTTCGTGTAAAATGACGTTTCCCGATCTGTAGGGGAGGGGCTTGCTCCTCCCGCATATATAATCGGGTGTGGGCAGCGCCCACCGTTTTGTGTGTTAAACACTTATCTATTTGACGGGTGTTTTTCATAAAAGCAGACGCAAAGAGATTCGCGCTGCTGTTCAATTCTTTATGATTCTTTGAAAGGAGGAAAAACATGCCAACCTTTAATCAGTTAGTCCGCAAGGGCAGACAGGTATCTGAGAAGAAAGCGAAGGCTCCCGCACTTTTGAAGGGCTGGAACTCTCAGAAGAATCGCGCGATCGATCAGACTTCTCCTCAGAAGCGCGGCGTATGTACCGCCGTCAAGACCGCGACTCCCAAAAAGCCTAACTCGGCTCTTCGTAAGATCGCCAGAGTTCGTCTTTCCAACGGTATCGAGGTCAGTTCCTATATCCCGGGCGTCGGCCACAACCTGCAGGAACACTCCGTTGTTCTGATCCGCGGCGGCCGTGTTAAGGACTTACCCGGTGTGCGTTACCACATCATCCGCGGTACGTTGGATACCCAGGGTGTTACCGGTCGTATGCAGGCAAGATCAAAGTACGGCGCTAAGCGTCCGAAGAAAAAGTAAGGAATTGACAATCTCCGTTAATATTTGATATTAACATTTCTGTATTGTATCAGAGGATTTATGATAGAAAGGGCACACGCCCCTGACCTCTGTGCACTACGGGAGTTTGTCACTTTCGAGTACCAATGATTTCTCATTTATTGTGAAGGAGGGAAGTAAAGATGCCCAGAAGAGGTCAGATCGCAAAACGTGATGTTTTGCCGGATCCGGTTTATAACTCCAAGCTCGTTACCCGTCTGATCAACAATATCATGCTCGACGGCAAGAAGGGTGTAGCC
>JAFRBD010000129.1 GCA_017405065.1 Ruminococcus sp.
ACCCTCAGTCGCGTGACACAAGTGTACGCGACAGCTCCCTTAGGAAAGGGAGCCATCATAAGGCGGGCGTTGCCCGCACCCGTTTTATATTATTCTGATTTGATAAGAGGTAACTATGAACTCATTACAAGAAGCAAAAGCAATCGCAAAAATCTTAGACGAACGCAAGGGTCTGATCGTCCTCGTTTTAAAGATCGCCGACATCTCCTCCCTTGCCGACTATATGGTCATCGCGACCGGCAACTCCTCCACCCATGTCAAATCCCTCGCCGATTACGTCGAGGTCGGGATGGACGAGCAGGGCGTGTCCGTCAGCCATATCGAGGGTCACCGCTCCGATACATGGATCCTGCTCGACTATGTCGACGTGATCGTGCATGTTTTCAACGAGGAGAGCCGCCAGTACTACGACCTCGACCGCCTTTGGGAGGACGCGGAGATCGTGGATATCTCGGATATCGTCACGGAGTAAAAGGCCCCCTTTCCTAAGGGGGCTGTCACCGGATGCTTGCGGCACGGTGACTGGGGGTTGCAACCCTCCGCCCCTGTCGGGGCACCTCCCTTAGGAAAGGGAGGCTTAACCAGCATCTAACCGTTTGGAGGTATATATATGAAATACAATCACAAGACCGTTGAGCCTAAGTGGCAAAAGATCTGGGAGGAAAAAGGCGTTTTCCACGCCGAGACCGACTCGGATAAGCCGAAGTTCTATTCCCTGATCGAGTTCCCTTACCCGTCGGGTCAGGGTCTGCACGTCGGACATCCCCGCCCCTACACCGCGCTGGATACCGTATCCCGCAAGCGCAGACTGCAGGGCTACAACGTGCTATATCCCATCGGCTGGGACGCTTTCGGTCTGCCGACGGAGAACTACGCGATCAAGAACCATATCCATCCCGAGATCGTCACCGCGCAGAATATCGCGCGCTTCAAAAAGCAGATCCAATCCCTCGGCATTTCCTTCGACTGGAGCCGCGAGATCAATACCACCGATCCCGACTACTACAAGTGGACCCAGTGGATCTTCCTGCAGCTGTTCAAGCACGGTTTAGCGTATAAAAAGGAAATGGCGGTCAACTGGTGTACCTCCTGCAAGTGCGTACTGGCGAATGAAGAAGTCGTCAACGGCGTGTGCGAGCGCTGCGGCAGCGAGGTCGTCCGCAAGGTCAAGAGCCAGTGGATGCTCGCGATCACGAAGTACGCTGACCGTCTGATCGACGATCTCGATCTGGTCGACTATCCCGAGCGCGTCAAGCTCCAGCAGAAGAACTGGATCGGACGCTCTTACGGCGCTGAGGTCGAGTTTGACACCACCGCCGGCGACAAGCTCCTGATCTATACCACCCGTCCCGATACGCTCTACGGCGCGACCTACATGGTCGTATCTCCCGAGCATCCCTATATCGAGAAGTGGGCTGATAAGCTGACGAACCTCGACGCGATCAAGGCATATCAGCGCGAGTCCGCGAAAAAGAGCGACTTTGAGCGCACCGAGATGAATAAGGACAAGACCGGCGTCAAGCTCGAGGGCGTGACCGCGATCAATCCCGTCAACGGACGCGAGATCCCGATCTTTATCTCCGACTACGTCCTGATCTCCTACGGCACCGGCGCGATCATGGCGGTACCGGCGCACGATACCCGCGACTGGGAGTTCGCGAAGAAGTTCGACCTGCCCATCATCGAGGTCGTCAAGGGCGGCGACGTGGAGAAGGAAGCCTTCACCGACTGCGCGACCGGTATCATGGTCAACTCCGGCATCCTCGACGGGCTCAGTGTAGAAGAAGCCAAGAAGAAGATCACCGAGTTCCTTACCGAAAAAGGCATCGGTCACCAGAAGGTCAACTTCAAGCTGCGCGACTGGGTATTCTCCCGTCAGCGCTACTGGGGTGAGCCGATCCCGATCGTCAAGTGCGAGAAGTGCGGCTATGTCCCGATCCCCGAAAGTGAATTACCGCTCAGGCTCCCGATGGTCGAGAGCTACGAGCCTACCGATACAGGCGAAAGCCCCCTTGCCAACATGACCGAGTGGGTCGAGACGACCTGTCCCTGCTGCGGCGGCAAGGCATACCGCGAGACCGACACCATGCCCCAGTGGGCGGGTTCCTCATGGTACTATCTCAGATACATGGATCCGCACAACAGCGACGCGCTCGCGAGCAAAGATGCCCTCGACTACTGGCATCAGGTCGACTGGTACAACGGCGGCATGGAGCATACCACCCTGCACCTGCTCTACTCCCGCTTCTGGCACAAGTTCCTCTATGATATCGGCGTTGTCCCGACCAAGGAGCCTTACGCCAAGCGTACCTCCCACGGCATGATCCTCGGCGCGAACGGCGAGAAGATGAGTAAATCCCGCGGCAACGTCGTCAATCCCGACGACATCGTCAATGAGTACGGCGCGGATACCCTGCGATTGTATGAACTGTTCATCGGCGACTTTGAGAAAGCCGCTCCGTGGAGCACCAACGCCGTACGCGGCTGCCGCAAGGTCATCGAGCGCTTCTGGAATCTGCAGGAGATGCTGATCGACGGCGATTTCATCCGTCCCGAGGTGGAAAAAGAATTCCACAAGACCATCAAGAAGGTCGGCAGCGATATCGAGAATATCAAGTTCAACACCGCGATCGCCGCGCTGATGGCGCTGATCAATACCGTCTACGCTACCGGAAAGATCACGAAGAAGGAGCTTTCTGTCTTCGCGATCCTGCTCAATCCGTTCGCGCCTCCCGTGACCGAAGAGGTCTGGGAGGCCTGCGCGCTGGGCAAGGGCATCATCGCCGAGGCGCAGTGGCCCGAATA
>JAFRBD010000130.1 GCA_017405065.1 Ruminococcus sp.
CCGCTGAAGGCGCGATCGGTATCGTCCGCAACGCGAACAAGGTTCGCCAGCAGCCGCTGCGCGTTATCCTGAACGGTCTGGGCAAGGACGCCGCTCAGATCATCTCCCGCATCAACGGCTTCACCTATGTACAGACACAGTTCGATTATTTCACCGGCGAGCTGAAGATCGTCAAGGAGATCCCCTATTCCGAGACCGAGCGCGCTAACGTACGCTGCTACGGCGCCGACGACGTTCGCGAGGGCGTTGCGATCATGCACAGCGAGGGTGTTGACGTGAGTATTACCGGTAACTCGACCAACCCCACCCGCTTCCAGCATCCCGTAGCCGGCACCTATAAGAAAGAGTGCAACGAACAGGGCAAGAAGTACTTCTCCGTCGCGTCCGGCGGCGGCACCGGTCGTACCCTTCATCCCGACAACATGGCGGCGGGCCCCGCTTCCTACGGCATGACCGACACCATGGGCAGAATGCACAGTGACGCTCAGTTCGCGGGCTCCTCTTCCGTTCCCGCTCACGTTGAGATGATGGGCTTCTTGGGCATGGGCAACAACCCCATGGTCGGCGCTACCGTCGCGGTAGCCGTCGCGATCCAGAACAGCCTGAAGTAAGAGTATCAGACGTTGAAGGCTCCGAGAAAACTCGGAGCCTTTTGTCGTTGACGGTTTTTATGATTTGTAGTATGATGGGAACAGAATCGGAGGCGATGACATGACGGATCACGGAAAGATCGCGGAACAGAATTTTCGCAAAGGATATAACTGCGCCCAGAGCGTTTTGCTGGCGTTCGGGGATATGACCGGACTGGATGAGAATACGGCGGCGATGCTCTCGTCCTCCTTCGGCGGGGGACTGGGCAGGCTGCGCGAGGTATGCGGGGCTGTCTCGGGCGCCGCGATGGTGATGGGTCTTATTAAAGGTTATACCGATCCCGACGACCGTGAAGCAAAAAAGGCGCATTATCACCGTGTGCAGGAGTTCGCACAGCGATTTAAAGAACAGAACGGATCGATCATCTGCCGAGAATTATTATCCGGTGTTCCGACCGTCGGAGGAAAAGATCCCGAGGCGCGTACGACGGAGTATTACCGGAAGCGTCCCTGCGCCGCGCTGTGCCGCTGTGCCGCTCAGATACTCGACGAAATGCTGACGTCATCCGAATAAAAACCATTATGAAATGACGACTGCCGTCCGGATTTCCGGACGGCAGTTTTGTCAAAAAGGAGTTTGTCATGAAAATACAATAACAATATGATTAGGAGGAATTCTCAAAAATGCTTCAGTCGGTTGTTCCTCGACTGTGATTTTATTGTAAACGGCTTTTGTGAAAAAGGTTTGATGGCTTTGTGAATAAAATGTTAAAAAACAATCCCGAATCAGTTGAAACAATCTGTGATTAATGTTACAATAAATCGGAATAAGTATGTTTTTTTGAGGGAGCCATGAGCAAGACGAACCGGAAGGATAAGAAAAAGAGAAAAATAAAAAAGCGCTTCATCTTCGTGAATATTGTCGCGCTGGTGATGATCCTGTTCTTTGTCAAGTATATCGATATCGTCGGCGATCATTACGACGTACATTCTACCCTGTTTACAGACAAATCGGATTTCGGCAGGATCAGCGTATCGTTTGAACCGGAGGGGATCGTCAAGGCGTCCGATGCGTTCCTGTCGGATGACGGTGAGGTGCTGATCCCCACAGCGTCCGAAAGGACGGGTGAGACGGATATGACCATCGGACTACAGAGAGATGAAGAAGGATCGGACAGGATCATCAAAACGCATTTGCGCGTTACCGTGATGGGCACGATCGTTGAAGAAGGCGAGTATTTTACCAACTTCAACGGCTATCGGTTAGTGACGGCTTTGTTCCTGCTGCTGATGCTGCTGATCATGTGCGTGATGGTTTTCTCCTTCATTGAGTGTTACAGAAAAAGCGATTATTCCTATCAGATGGTCGCATACGGCGGTATCGCGATCTTTTTGGCGGTGTTGCTGGCGATCGTGACATACAAGGTGCTGAACAACGTTGTGAACTCTTTCTCCGCGCTGGTGGCACTGATCATGCAGACGGGCGAGTGGTTCATCTTCCTGCTGGCGCCGTTCCTGCTGGTGATGGCGGTCGCGCTGTCGGTCAGCAATATCTGGCTGATGCGGCATGAGGGCTTCCGTCCCGCGAACGCGCTGGGTATCATCATCAGCATCGTATGGCTGATCGGGGTCGTCTTTTCGCTGAATATCGGCATTTTCGGATATACCTTGTTCGAATCGGAGATATGGTATCAGATCCGCTATATCCTGACCTTTATCGTCACTTACTTTGAGTGTATGCTGATGTCGACGTCCGTATGCGCGTTTCTGGCGTCGCGCTTTACACCGCCGCTTGACCGCGATTTTATCATCATCCTCGGCTGCGCGATCCGCTCCGACGGCAGTCTGACCCCACTGCTCAAGGGCAGAGCAGACGCGGCGCTGCGGTTCGAAAAGCGCCAGTATGAAGAAACCGGCAGACACGCCTGCTTTGTTCCCTCCGGCGGTCAGGGAGCCGACGAGGTCATCTCGGAGGGAGAGGCGATGGAGCGTTATCTGCTCAGTCAGGGCGTGGATCCCGAGCGGATACGCCGTGAGGACAAGAGCGTCAACACCTTTGAAAATATGGAGTTCTCCAAGGCGGTCATCGAACAAAGCCTTCAGGCTCCTGCTGATATAGACAGCGCAAAGATCGCCTTTTCGACCACCAACTACCATGTGTTCCGCGGCTATATCCTCGCGGCGAAAAACGGTTATACGGCAAAGGGGATATCCGCGAAAACCAAGTGGTATTTCTTCCCAAACGCCTTTATCCGCGAGTTTATCGGACTGCTTGCCGATCAGGTGTGGCGGCATATCGGGATCATCATAGTGATGATCGCGATCCTGCTCGGTATCGCGCTCATCCGGTAGCGGCGGTTTATCGTGATATAATCAATTGATAAGGGAGGACTTTGATGATATATTGTCCCGGATGCGGCAACGGACTGCGTTTTGATATCCCGTCCCAGCTGATGCTGTGCGACGCGTGCGGCGGATACTACGATCCCGCTTCCACCGCGTCGATGAATAAGGACGCGCAGGGGCACAGGGTATTTGAGACCTTTGTCTTTACCTGCCCGTCGTGCGGCGGCGAGCTGCTGACGACCGACCCCAACGACGCCGTCGGCTTCTGTCCGTTCTGCGGCGGCGCTTCCATGCTGTATGACCGTGTCCATCAGCAATGGGAGCCGGAGCACATCATTCCGTTCCAAATCACCAAGGAACAGTGCAAAGAACTGTATGTCAGGGAGGCGAAACGCTCGATCTTCACCTCGCGCCAATACCGCGATCCTCAGCTGATCGAGAGCTTTCGCGGAATTTACATGCCTTACTGGAGTTATCAGGCGATCCAGAAAGGCGGCTTCAAACTCGAAGGGGAGAAAAAAGGCGTCTTTTTGACCAAAACATATCGAATCTTCGGTGATATCGATTTAAAACTCGACGGTTACGGACACGACGCGTCAAGGGATTTCGACGACCGCATCAGCGAAGATATCGCTCCCTTTGATCCTCGCGGGCATCGACCTTTCGCTCCCGGTTATCTGAGCGGCTTTTATGCCGATATCGGTGATGTGAACGCCCATGATTACAACAAAAAGGCGACGGACGTTATCTGTGAGGATACTGCTAAAATTCTTTCGAACGAGCCCGGTATCGTCCGTGCCGACGGCGGCTTGCGCCGTATCAGGGTCTCTGTTCCCGAGGCGCATATCCCCACTTCGGTGACGTCCGCACAGCGCGCGCTCTATCCCGTATGGTTCATGAGCTACCGCAATAAAGATAAGATCACCTATGCCGCCGTGAACGGTCAGACCGGAAAGGTCAGCGCCGATCTGCCCGTCAGTCCGTGGAAGATCTTACTGACGGTTCTGCTGGTCGGCGCGGCAATAGCGGCTCTGCTGTTCATCATGCCGTCCGTCAAGGCGAACTGGACGCTTGCGGCAAGCGCCCTGCTGCTGGCGATAGGCGCGATCGTACTGAGAGCCGGATATAAAAACGCTGTCAATCCCCGGACGGGTCTTGACAGTACCGAAGAAGCCAAGCGCTTCAAAAAGCGAGGCAAATGGCGGGCGCTTGCGGTCATCATCAGCGTCGCCGCGGCGGTCGTGACGGCGTATCTCGATCCCGCGTACAACATCATATCCTATCTCGGCTGTCTGATACTGGCGGGCGAGCTGTTCTGGCTTATGCTCAGCCATATCCGCTTTCAGGCGGACATCGCCAAGCGTCAGCCGCCCCAGTTCAATAAGAAGGGAGCGGCGTATGATGAAAACTAAAGTCTGCCGATGGGCAGTTTGTCTGCTTATCGCCGTCTGTGTTCTTCCGCTCTGCCTGAGCGTCGGAGCGACACAGAGCGGCGGAGCGCAGTATACCAACCCGCAGACGGGTTATCAGGCGCTGATCCTCGATGACGACGACCTGCTGACGGCTCAGGAGGAGAGCGCGCTGGTGCAGAAGATGATCCCCATCACCGATTACGGTCACATCATCTTCTGGTCGACGGAGGAATACACCTTCGACGAGATCGAACAGGCAAAAAACAAGCGGTATAATCTTTACGGCTACGAAAGCTCGGGTATCTTCTCCATCAACATGCGGGTTCGCAAGGTCACTTTCCAGTCCGACGGCGCGATCTATCATATGGTGTCGAGTTCTTACGCCCGCTCGATCACCGATAACGTGAGCCACTACGCGTCGTCCGGCAACTATTATCAGTGCGCCGCCGAGGCGTATGATCAGGTCCTGACGGTGCTGCAGGGCAACCGCATCGCGGAACCGATGAAATATATCAGCTTTGTCG
Organism: Ruminococcus sp.; assembly: GCA_017405065.1. GTDB lineage: Bacteria > Bacillota > Clostridia > Oscillospirales > Acutalibacteraceae > Ruminococcoides. Next base: position 4,873 of record JAFRBD010000130.1, read on the forward strand.
TGATCGGCATGATGCTGGCGTTCGTTCTCGTTGTCGGTATCGTATTCGGCAAGCGTGTGAACCCGCTGATCAAGAAAAACGATGATAAAGCGCGTTTGATCGGCAGCGGAATGTTGGTAACGAGTCAACCTTATGTAGAATGTACCGATTCTTCACCGCGTCTTTGGGTACAGATCCTGCTGATCGTTCTCAGAGCGGCTGTCAGCTTCGGCGGTTCTTCCGGCGGCGGTTCCTCCCACGGAGGCGGAGGAGGCGGGGGCGGCTCCTCAGGCGGAGGCGGGGGCGGCGGTTCCTCGTCCTTCTGAAACAACGGTTCCAAGGAAGAGCCGGTAATAACTTGCCGGCTGTCCGTGTAATACGGTACAATACCGTTGAGGCTACGTTTTCCGGATATTTGCGAAAAGGAGAACATAATAGTAAAATATCACTGTATTTTCATTGGTAAAGGCGTGAAGCCATGAGCAATCAGAAACAAGGTAAGATTGCCGTTATCGTCAAACACGTACGGCACTTTTTAAAGAAGAGCTATCGCGATAATATCCCGGCACTGTCGGGACAGTCGGCTTTTTTCATCCTGCTGTCCATCGTGCCGCTGCTGCTGTTTATGTTTTCACTGTACTCGATCCTGACCGGGAATGATCCCAAAGGCATTTCTTTACCGGAAGAGCTGAAGGGGATCGAGGACGAATCGAATATCATTCTCTTATTATTCCGGTACGTGGAGAATTCGATCATCCAGTCCAGCTCCGGCACCACGATCGTTACCGCGGTGATGGCGCTCTGGTCGGCGGGAAAAGGCATCTACTGTGTGACCGAGGGTATCTCGCGCGTATATCAGATCCCGAATAAGCGCTTTTGGATATTCAAGCGGCTCTCCGCCATGCTCTACACCTTAGTGCTTCTGCTGATGGTGCTGCTCTGTATCGCCGTGATGGTAGCGAATTTCTTTTTAGCCGGTATTCTGATGAAATTGTGGCATGAGGCGTTTGTGAGATGGCTCATGATCGTGCTGTCCTATCTCCTGTTCGGCGTGCTGCTGACGCTGCTGCTGTCGCTCGGCGTGAAGCTCTATCTGTGGCGAAGACTCGACAATAAAAGGTATTATTCGATGCGTGCGCTGTTCCCGGGGATATTCCTGACGGTGATCGCGTGGAACGTGCTGACCATCGGCGTGATGCTATATATCCGCTATTTCTCTACCTCGTCCATCTATGGCAGCTTAGGTACCGTGTTCGTGTTGATGGTATGGCTCTACTTTATGGCGTATATCCTGCTGTACGGCGTACAACTGAATTACATCTACCGCGGGCAGTTCAGCCGCAAGGGATGGTTCAAACGGGGAAAACGGAAGCTCAAAGGAGAAGGGGAGGAGATTTCCGGATCCGAAAGCAAGTCATAATAATGACGGGCAACCGCAGGGCTGTCGCTTCTCTTGACGCGACAGCCCTGTTCCTGCCCGATCGGTTGACAAAGCGCATGAACTCAACTATAATCCCAATAGAGCAGAAATGATATTTTTTCCGATCAAAAGGTGGAAAAGTTATGACAATAAAGGATTTGAAGCAAGGGCAGTCCGCCGTGATCGTTTCGGTCGGCGGCGAGGGGAGCCTGCGCCAGCACTTTTTGGATATGGGCGTTATCCCCGGGGCGGAGGTCACCTTTGTCAAGCTGGCTCCGCTGGGCGATCCCATGCAGCTGCAGATCCACGGCTATGAACTGACGCTGCGTCTGGAAGACGCGCAGAAAATCGAAGTGACGCCGATATCCGAGAAGACAAAACGAGGCGAGTACAAGAGGCAAAAAACCGAACATCCCGGGCTGGGTGAAGAGGGTCGTTTCCATCCCAAGGGAAGCGGCGATCCCCTGCCCGACGGTACGCTGCTGACCTTTGCGCTGGTGGGCAACCAGAACTGCGGAAAAACGACGCTGTTCAATCAGCTGACAGGCTCCAACAGCCATGTCGGAAACTTTCCCGGCGTGACGGTCGACCGTAAGGACGGCGTGATCAAGGGGCGTCCGAATACGCTGATCACCGATCTGCCGGGCATCTATTCGATGTCGCCGTATACGGGCGAAGAGATCGTCTCGCGCAACTTTGTATTACAGGAGAAACCGAAAGCGATCATCAATATCGTCGACGCGACCAACATCGAACGCAACCTGTATCTGACGATGCAGCTGCTCGAGATGGACGTCCCGATCGTGGTGGCGCTGAATTTCATGGATGAGATCACCGCAAACGGCGGCTCGATCGATATCAATATGCTCGAAGCGCTTTTAGGCGTGCCCGTCGTACCGATCTCGGCGGCAAAGAACCAGGGCGTCGACGAGCTGGTGCACCACGCCGTGCATATCGCGCGCTATCAGGAAAAACCCGCGCGGCAGGATTTCTGCGATTCGACGGAGCAGGGCGGCGCGGTTCACCGCTGTCTGCACGCGGTATGTCATCTGATCGAGGATAAGGCGAAAGCGGCAGGGCTGCCGCTGAGATTCGCCGCGAGCAAGCTGATCGAGGGAGATCCGCTGGTGCAGGACGCTTTGGATTTAGATGAAGAGGAATTCCATATGGTGGAGCATATCGTTCACCGCATGGAGAAGGAACGCGGTCTTGATCGTAACGCCGCCATCGCGGATATGCGCTTTTCCTTTATCGGCAAGGTCTGCGCGCAGGCGGTGACGAAGCCGCGTGAGAGCCGTGAGCATAAACGCTCCGATCGGATCGATCGCATCCTGACGGGCAAGTATACCGCGATCCCGATGTTTATCCTGATCATGGCAGGGATCTTTTATCTGACCTTTGAGCTGATCGGCGGCAATCTGCAGTCGCTGATGGAGAACGGTCTGGATTCGCTGACCGCCGCGGTGCGCACGGCGCTCGAGGGCTACGGCGTGAACGCCGTGATCACCGGACTGCTGACCGACGGCGTTCTGGCGGGCGTGGGCAGCGTCGTGACCTTTCTGCCGATCATCGTGACGCTGTTCTTTTTCCTTTCGATACTCGAGGACACGGGTTATCTCGCGCGCGTCGCCTTTGTGATGGATAAGCTGCTGCGGCGCATCGGTCTGTCGGGGCGCAGTATCGTGCCGATGCTGATCGGCTTCGGCTGTACGGTTCCCGCCGTGATGTCGACCCGTACCCTGCCGAGCGAGCGCGACCGCAGGATGACAATATGGCTGACGCCCTTCATGAGCTGTACGGCAAAGCTGCCGATCTATGCGTTTTTCGTCAACGCTTTCTTTGAGAAGCAAAAGTGGCTGATCATCAGCGGGTTATACGTACTGGGTATCGTCGTCGGGATCCTGTTCGCGCTGCTGATGAAAAAGACGTCGTTCAAAGGTGAGGCGGTACCGTTCGTCATGGAACTGCCCAACTACCGCCTGCCCGGCGCTAAGAACGTGTTCAAGTTGCTGTGGGAAAAGGCGAAGGACTTTTTACAGCGCGCCTTTACGGTCATCTTTATCGCGACGATCGTGCTGTGGTTCTTACAGCATTTTACCTTCCATCTGAGCATGACGGAGGATTCGTCGGGCAGCATCCAGTCGGTGATCGCGGGCTTTATCGCGCCGATCTTCCGACCGATCGGCTTGGGCGACTGGCGGCTGGTGACATCGCTGATCAGCGGCTTCGTCGCGAAAGAGAGCGTCGTCTCGGCGACGAAGGTACTCTATCCCGGCGGCGTCGCGCAGGCGATCTCTTCGCTGACGGCGATCTCGATGCTGGTGTTCAGCCTGCTGTATACGCCGTGCGTCGCGGCGATCGCCTCGGTCAAGCGTGAGCTCGGCAGAAAATGGGCGATTTGGATGGTGGTTTGGCAGTGCGCTGTCGCGTATATCATCACGATGATCGTCTACTATATCTGTATGCTGTGCGGCGTGGGAGGTTAATTATGAATCTGATCGAGATCATCCTGACGGTCGTGATCGCGGCGGCGGTCATCGCGGCGATCGTTGTGATCGTCAGAAAAAAGAAAAGCGGCAAGGGCTGCTCCTGCGGCTGCGAGGGCTGCTCAATGCCGTGCAGGTATAAGAAATAACAAAATAAGCATAAAGAAAGAGGAAGCGGGTCGCTTCCTCTTTGTTTTATAAGGGTGTTTTTCGGGAAATCGCTTCATCAAGAAACCGGTAGTTTACACAGGGAGCACAGGGATGATAGTATTCATAGACCTTGATGCAGTCATCCCACATAAATGAACCGATCCTGAATGAGCCCCCGTTCTTTTTATGGATCCTTTCAGAAGACGGATCGTCATCTCCGGAGGAAATGCTATCAAAAATATCTCCTACGGTAACGATATGGCGGATATTGGTATTTGAAAGATGATGAAACAGTTCTATACGTTTGTCAGCTGTTTTTGTGATATTGATTACTTTTCCGTCCTTCCGGCGATACATTATTGTTTTGTCGGATCGAGTATGTATTGCGTTGAGCGTTTTGGTGAATCCGCTGTTGCGGTACACTCGGGGTTTGCCGTCATAGGGATAAAGATTGATGAAAGCGCATTCCGCCAATATTTTTTCGCTTTGTTTTCCGAGAGCAAAACAAGCAAGCTTTGAAAAGGTGTTAAGGATCTTGTTACCGTTCCTGCCTCTGCCGGTCAGCCCGTGAAGGGCATTTTTCAGCCAGAACGACTGCTCATCCGGACAGTTAGGTTCCCGAAGAATGAAAAGCAAGTGAATATTATCTTTCGGCACATCATACAGAAAGCCTTCCATGAGCTGCCCATTATCATTTTTGATAAAATCTTTTGTGATATCATACATAGTCAGTCACCTTTATTGTATCTTATCATAAGACTTGTGATAATTCAACAAAATCAACTGTGATTATTTGTCTATAATAATGGGTTGTTTTTGGTACACCTTATGCTGTATAATAACAGCACCATAGAAAACTCTCTGTGGTCGATAAGGTCTTTTGCGGCAGAGTACATCTTTGATGTTTCAAAGGACGGACAGCGAGTCGCTGCCCGGGGTTTATGTGAAGCCTCGCATTCCGCCTGCGGCGTAATGCGTATTCCGCGTACGCGGATAGTTAGTGCCGCAAAAGCCTTATTGTTTTTCCGTTTATACTAAGTAGATACTGATTAATTCACGCCTATCGGCTGGGAGCGCAACTCGCTTGCATCTTTTCCGCCATAGTGCCCAAAAATCCTTGCCCATACGGCAGTATGCACGCGGATTATTTGTACGCTCTGACGAAAAATCTGACGGCGCGATTTACGCGCCCGAATTAATCAGTGTCTGCCTAAACTCTAACTAAAATGCTTGATGATCTATTGCATAAAATTCCGCATAGCTTCATCGGACTCAGTATTATTTGTGAGGTGAACGACGGTGTATATTGAAAACAACGAAGTGATCTTCCGATCCTTTGACGTCAATTATGTGGCGAAGCACGGGCTGGAGCAGGCGATGGACGAGGCGTTTGCTTTTCATGAGAAATGCCGTCTTCCGTTTTTGATGGACATCGCTCAGCTGGCGGGGTTCCTCTCTCTGACCCAAAGAGAGACCTATCGTTTTGTTTCAAAGTGCAGCAGAATGTACCGTTCCTTTGACCTGCCGAAGCGGACGGGAGGTACGAGGCGGATCGACGCGCCTTTGCCGGAGCTCTCTTGGGCGCAGTACCGCATTGATCGGACAATCCTGAGAAAGATCCCGATCTCGCGCTACGCGACCGCCTATCATAAAGGCGCCCGACTGACGCGGAACGCCTTGCCGCATACCGGTAAAAAGTACCTGCTCAAGATCGATCTGAGCGATTTCTTCCACAGCATCCGCATATCTGACGTCCACGGCAGAGTATTCGCGCCGTATTATCCGAAGCAGATCGGCTATTTTTTGTCCCTGATCTGCTGTAAGGACGGCTCTCTCGCGCAGGGCGCGCCGACTTCACCCGCGATCTCCAATATCGTGATGCGCTGCTTTGACGAGCCTTTCGGTCATTGGTGCGAGAAGCGCGGTCTGTCCTATACCCGCTACTGTGACGATATCGCGATCTCGGGCGACGTCCCGCTGTACCGCGCGTATGAGAAGGCGAGCCTGTGGCTGAATAATATGGGCTTTACGGTCAATGAGAAGAAAACGCGTTTTATTACCAACGCGTCGCGCCGGACGGTCACGGGTCTGACCGTCAACGAAAAGGTGAGCGTTCCCTCCGATTATAAGCGCAAGCTCCGGCAGGAGCTGTATTATGTCAACAAGTTCGGTATCCTCAGCGCCGCGGCGTATTTAAAGCTGCCCGACGCGCTGAAGTATTGCCAAAGTCTGATGGGCAGGGTCAACTATGTGCTGTCCGTCGAGCCGGAGAACGAGAGCTTTATCAAGGCAAAGGAAGCCCTGAGTGGACAGTTCGCCTTTTGCGTATAATCAACACGGTTCGGGAGAATGATGTTATGTACACAAAGCAGCCCAAGAAGCTGATCATCATGAATATACTGGATATCCTCAAGCGCTATTCGGACGAGAACCACCGTCTCAGCCAGCGCGAGATTCAGGATATCCTCAGCCGCGAGTACGATATGACGGTTGACCGCAAGGCGGTCAAACGCAACCTGATGAACCTGATCGAGTTCGGCTACGACATCAATTACAGTGAAACCGCGCGTACCTCCCGCGATAAGGACGGCTGCGAGCAGGAGAACATCATTCTCTCGGACTTTTATCTCGAACGCGAGTTCACCGACAGCGAGCTGCGCCTGCTCATCGACAGCGTGCTGTTCTCCCGCCATATCCCTTATCAGCAGGACAAGCAGCTGGTCGAAAAGCTCTCGAAGCTCTCTAACATCTACTTCAGATCGCGCGTGAAGCACATCACGCGCATGCCTTCCGGGGATAAGACCGACAATAAGCAGCTGTTTTATAATGTGGAGCTGCTCGACGAGGCGATCGACAGCGGCTGCAAGGTGCGGTTCCGCTATCTTGAGTATCATTCGGATAAGAAGCTGCATTGCCGCCGGCATTCCGACGGCACGCCGCGGGAGTATATCATCAACCCATATCAGCTGGTCGCCAAGGAGGGCAAGTATTACCTCATCTGTAACAATGACAAATACGACAACGTCAGCAACTACCGCGTCGACCGCATGACGGATATGGAGCTTCTCTCCGAGCGCGCGAAGCCCTTTGAAACGCTCACAGGTTCCGACGGCAGAAAGCTCGACCTGACGGCATATATGGAAAAGCATATCTATATGTTCTCGGGCGAGAATACCCGCGTGGTCTTCCGCGCGGACAAGGCGGTGCTCAGCGATATCATCGACATGTTCGGCAAGGATGTGCGGTTCAGCGACGAAAGCGACGAGCAGATCACCGTGACCGCCGACGTCAACGAGCCTGCGATGGAGCAGTTTGCCAAGACCTATACGCCGTTTATCGAGATCATCAAGCCCCTTGCGCTCAAGGAGAAGATGATCGAAAATCTGAGCGCGGGTCTGGAGAAGTATCTTAATTGATAGCATGATGGGAGAAAATATGGAAAAAGCAGAAGTGAAAATTCATTCAATCATTGAAGATATAATAAACGGAAAATATATCACACAATTCAATGAAAAAGCAACATTGTACGAAGTTAATTCAAGCGGAGATAAGGCTCCCAGAAAATATGAAGCAGATATCGTAAAGCAAAACGGCAGAACAGATAACAAAGTATCTGAAGATATATTACAAAAGTATTTTCAGGACGATGAAAAGCTTAAGTTGAATACTGACATTGAGACCGTCCTCATTAAAGTAACATTGCTAAACGCTTTTTACAGAACAGCAATTAATAATATTCATTTAGTTGCCGTAGCCCGATATATACAGAGTTTGGATATAGATTCAAAACTTGCAATTTACGGGGAAGAACCGAATTTTGAATTAATAAATGAAATTGCATATATGAGAGAAAATGACTATGTGAAATTCCCTGTTAAAAGAAGGAATGGGTATAATAATGAGATGAATAATCTTTATTCATTTGCAACAAAATATTGCGCTTGGCATAAACCGAATATTTATCCGATTGCAGACAGCTATACCAAAGGAGTGTTGTATCGTATTTTTCACGATAACCAAGGTTTTCGTGATTTCATGAAAAAGCGAGAGCCGATATTAATAAAGATTACACAAGAAGATCTTAATGATTACAAAAAATACTACTGTGTATGCAAAGGGCTTAAGGATTATATCAACACAAAATACAAACAATATGGTTTACTTTCTTTTAAAAACCTCGATATCTTTCTATGGAGTTACGGAGTAGACAATAACATTAAAATATAATACGTTAAGAACCATTGTACAATTCTATATAATAGGACTGTTCCACTGTTCTTTTGAAAAAAGGAATGATTACATGATACGATTTATCAAAGGAGATATCACAAAAGTCACCGACGCGGACGCGATCGTCAACGCGGCGAATAACACGCTGCTCGGCGGCGGAGGCGTCGACGGCGCGATCCACCGCGCGGCGGGGGTGGGACTACTGGCGGAATGCCGCACGCTCCACGGGTGTGAGACCGGTCAGGCGAAGATCACGGGAGCCTATGACCTGCCGTGTAAATATGTCATCCATACGGTCGGTCCTATCTGGTACGGCGGCAGCCGCGGCGAGGCGCAGCTGCTGGAATCGTGCTACCGCAGCAGCCTGCAGGTCGCCCTCGAACACGGTATCAGGAAGATCGCTTTTCCGTCGATATCGACGGGCGTTTACGGCTATCCTGTTGAACAGGCGGCACAGATCGCCGTCGCGACGGCGAAAGCCTTCGTTCGGGAGCATCCGGACAGCTTCGATCTGATCGAATGGGTACTGTTCGACGATCGCACCTACAAGGCATATGCTGAAGCGGATCGAGTATAAAAAAGCAAAAAAAGCAGACCGCTCCCTGTGAAACGGTCTGCTCTGTTGTTGGTGCCGATTTTATCCTACCAGCTGCTCGAGGGCGGCGACAGACTGTACGCCGACCGCCTGATTCACGAGCTTGCCGCCCTTGAATACTGCGAGCATAGGGATACTCATCACGCCGTAGCTCATCGCAAGCGCCTGTTCCTCGTCTACGTTGACCTTACCGACCTTGATCTCGGGATGTTTGTCGGCGAACTCCGACAGGATCGGACCCTGCATGCGGCACGGGCCGCACCAAGAAGCCCAGAAGTCGATCAGGACGGGCTTATCGCTGTTCAGTACCTCGGTTTGGAAATTGGCGCTTGTAATAACGATCTCACTCATATGCAACATCCTTTCGGTTAATTATTTAAACATAGTATATGATAGATTACGAAAAAAAACAAGTATACAACCGTGACATTATGATGAATTTTTCGGCTGATTTTCCATATTTGCGCAAGAATGAATGGACATCCGATGATTAATCTGTTATGATAAAGAAAAAGCAAAGGAGAGATATCATGAGCAAGATCAAAGACTTTTTAGCGGAAACAGGCGTATTCTTTATGGCGACGGTCGACGGCGATCAGCCGAAGCTCAGACCCCTGGGCGCGTTCTTGGAGGAGGACGGAAAGCTGATCTTCGGCGTCGGGGATTTCAAGAACGTGTACAGACAGATGCAGGTCAATCCGTTGGTGGAGATCGTCGCGTGCAAGAAAGACGGTCACTGGCTGCGCTACACCGGCAGAGCGGTCTTTGAGACGGATCCGAAATACGCCGAAGAGATGATCCGCAGCGCTCACCTCGAGATGATCTACAACGAGCAGACCGGTCATCAGCTGATGACCTTCCACCTCGAGGACGCGACCGCCGTGGATATCCCCGTCATGGGCGAGGGGGAGAGCCTGCTGTGAAGCTGTTCAAGCACCGCGTCAGCCGCTTTGAAGAAAACGTCTTCGATCCCGAGAAGCAGGAAGCCGTGATCCGTTCCTCTATCTGTACGGGAGAGAAGGTCGCGGGCTTCAAGGATAAGGCAGGGGGCAGATTTGTCGAGGTCATGCTGATCCGCTCGCCGAAGGATATCGAAGAATTCAAGGAAAAATACGGCGTCGATACGCTGAGAACGGAATATTGACACTTGATAAAGGGGCTGTTAAGGCAGCTCCTTTACCTTTTATAATTTACCTATTGACACAGTAGGTAGATAGGGTGTATAATGAACGCGATCTTTTTGATAAGGAGTTTATTTATGCAGATTTACGCAGACAACGCCGCCACCACCAAAATGAGCGAGGCGGCGCTCCGGGCAATGACGGACTGTGCTCGAACCTTCTGGGGCAATCCGTCGAGCCTGTATACCATCGGTCAGAAAGCCAAGGAGAAGCTGGAGGAAGCCCGCGCCGAGATCGCGCGGATCCTCAACGCCGAGCCGCGCGAGATCCTCTTTACCTCCGGCGGCAGCGAGGCGGATAATCAGGCGCTGCTGACCGCCGCGATGATAGGGAAGAAGCAGGGCAGGACGCATATCGTGTCGAGCATGTTCGAGCATCACGCGATACTGCATACGCTGAAAAAGCTGGAGCAAAACGGCTTTACCGTGACCCTCCTTCCCGTTCACGAAAGCGGTGTTATCGATACGGATGAGCTGAAAGCCGCCATCACAGACGACACCTGCCTCGTCACGATCATGACCGCGAACAACGAGATCGGCACTATCCAGCCGGTCGCCGAGATCGGTGCGATATGCCGCGAGCGCGGGGTATTTTTCCACACCGACGCGGTTCAGGCGGTGGGGCACATCCCGATCGACGTCAAGGCGCAGAACATCGACATGCTTTCCGCGTCCGCGCACAAGTTCCACGGGCCGAAGGGCGTCGGCTTTCTGTACGCGAAAAAGGGCGTGCGCCTGCAAAACCTGATCGAAGGCGGCGCGCAGGAGCGCGGCAAGCGCGCTGGTACGGAAAATGTTCCGGGTATTCTCGGGATGGTCGCCGCGCTGCAGGAAGCGGTCGCAAATATGGAGAAGAACAACGCGCATATGTCACAGGTCAGGGATCATCTGATCCGCGGGCTGTCCGAGATCCCGCACAGCGCTCTTAACGGCGCCGCGAATCCCCGCCTTGCGGGCAATGTGAATTTCAGCTTTGAGGGGATCGAGGGCGAGTCGCTCCTGATCCTGCTCGATCAAAAGGGGATCTCCGCGTCCTCGGGCAGCGCCTGTACGTCGGGCGCGCTGGATCCCAGCCACGTCCTTCTCGCGATCGGGCGTATCCACGACGTCGCTCACGGCTCCCTGCGCCTGAGCATCGGCGAGGATATCACCATGGAGGAAGCGGACTATATCATCGAATCCGTCAAAGAGGTCGTCGCCCATCTGCGGAGCTTCTCGCCCGTCTGGCGCGACCTGATGAGCGGAAAGAAAGAGTTTATATTGAAATAAGGAGTAACATCATGGCTTTATACAGTGAAAAAGTAATGGAACATTTTTTGAATCCGCAGAACGTGGGCGTTATCGAGGACGCCGACGGAGTCGGCGAGGTCGGCAACGCGAAATGCGGCGACATCATGAAGATGTATCTGAAGATAGACAACGGTATCATCGAGGACGTTAAGTTCGAGACCTTCGGCTGTGCCAGCGCGATCGCGTCCAGCTCAATGGCAACCCAGATGATCAAGGGCAAGCCCGTCGCCGAGGCGATGCTGCTGACCAACAAGGCGGTCGCGGAGGCGCTGGACGGTCTGCCGCCCCACAAGCTCCACTGTTCCGTCCTTGCGGAAGAGGCGATCAAAGCCGCTTTAGATGACTATGATAAGAAAACAAACGGATGAGATCGATAAGCGTATCTTCTCTGAACAGAAAAAATGAAATATTTTTCAATTACCTATTGACATAGTAGGTAAGTAGTGTTATAATACGGTTGTCGTTAAGACAAAGACAGAAATCTAAGGAAAGGAGAACCGAAAATGTCAGCACAGTTTTTCACAAAGCAGATTATGATGTGGCGTCGAATGTTGAACTCCCGGGTTACAGCAGTAATGGCAGGAGCATTCGGCTGTACGTCTGCGCGCTGAAAAGCTGACGTTTCGTTTTGCTTGCCATGTTGCCCGGGAGCCTAACGCCCTCGGGCTTTTTAGCGATATGAGACTCTCTTTGGGAAAGGGAGCTGTCGGCGAAGCCGACTGAGGAATTGTATTATTTGACCGAGCGTGAGCGAGAAACGATGCTGCAATCGATCTGCCGATAGGCAAAAAATGATTCGACTTCACGTAATCATTCTATTTCAAAACAAGAAAGGAACATTATTATGAGCAATTATAAATTCGAAACCTTACAGTTACACGTAGGACAGGAAACCCCCGATCCCGCTACCGATTCGCGTGCGGTGCCGATCTATCAGACCACCTCATATGTATTCCGTAATTCTCAGCACGCCGCCGACCGCTTCGGTCTTGCCGACGCGGGCAATATCTACGGCAGACTGACCAACTCCACACAGGATGTGCTCGAGAAGCGCGTCGCCGCTTTAGAGGGCGGCAGCGCGGCGCTGGCGCTGGCGTCCGGAGCCGCCGCGATCACCTACACGATCGAGGCGCTCGCCGCGAACGGCGGTCATATCGTCGCCCAAAAGCCCATCTACGGCGGCAGCTACAACCCGCTGTCCCATACCC
>JAFRBD010000131.1 GCA_017405065.1 Ruminococcus sp.
GTGACATTTTACGCCGTGACTGAGGAAATCACTGCGGTAAGAATCGTATAATTCTCTCAGCCTTTTCACGAATTTTTCCTCGTGATCATCGTCGCAAATGAACCTGCGCTTTAGCCATTCCGTGTACGCGTACATGGTGCGGCGATAAACTCCCTGCGCCGCTTCTTCTTGATAATCCGTAAGGTAAGCGAGATTCACGTCGCCGTCCTTCAGCTCCAAAGGGAAGTATCTCGCGATACCGCTTTCGCCGACGTCGGGGCTGAGCTCACCGGTGATGATCGCGTTCCCTTGGGGAGGTCTGCTCTCCATCAGTGTAGAGTCCGAACGCAGTCTGGCTCGTCCGGTACGATCTCCGTAGGCGCGCATGACGGTTTGCGCGGTAGCATTGAGCTTCTTCATTTCAGCGTTATCCGACGGGTAGAAGTCATCGATACAGGTCAATACATCCTTGAGCGTGAACGCGTTGGCGATGATGGAATTTGCCGTATCTCTGAACGACATCGGCAGATCGGACGACGTAAACTGACCGAAGAAGCTGAGAATCAACGCAGCAATCGTACTCTTTCTGGTGCCGGTTCTTCCTGTGATGAAGAGAACAAACTTCGGCATACAGCCTGCCTGTTTCAGGAATTCATTCAGCGGCGTGAGGAAAGCAAACGCGATCAGCGGGTGGATAACAAGAGAAGATGCGGGAGGTTTTTCATAGAGATTGTACGCGTCGATCAGGTCGTACAGATCATCCACATCTGCCCCGCAGTAGTGCTGGAGCTTACCTTTCAGTACCACATTAAGGCCTCCTTTCCTAAGGGGACTGTCAGCGTCAGCTGACTGGGGGTTGCAACCCTCCGCCCTTCGGGCACCTCCCTTAGAAAAGGGAGGCTCTGTCGGCAGAAGAAAATGCCACTCGCCACCCACTTTCTTCCAGCCGGTCACGTGATACTCTGTGCTTTGCTCCGCTTCTTCTGCTGTGGTTTGGATGTAGTACCGCAGGTGATCCTTTCGGCTCTGACCGACCTCGATGATGCACTTCGCGCCCCACTTATCGAGAAGCCAGTTGAAGTTACTCAGATCGGCGCCGTTTACCTCGACAGGCGGGAGCGTACTCCCGTCGGCATGTGTGCCGCTGAGTACCAGCGTCTTTTCCGTCACCGCGCCGTCGTCGACCGTTTTCTCGCTGACGATACGCGGGACGAAGTTACATACCTTCGTGGTGCTGCTCCCGCGCTTTGAGACCGTTGTAACGTATAGACAATTATCCCTGATTTCATAGGGATAGCTGTCCTGATTTGTATTCTTTTCTTTGGACATAGAAGTCCTCCTTTCAAAATATCATCCTCTGTTTACAGAGGTAAAACACCCTTTATCCGTAACTGCTCCTAAGCCCGATCCTGTTCGACCAAAGCTCGTATGTCATCAGCCCACACCCCGCTCGGCATAAGCGTCATGGCAGGGCGGTACCGAAGTACAGTACGGTAGGTTATTCGGTTTTCAAGGTGCATTTGAGGGTTTTATAAAACACCCTCTACTACTCTATTCCACACTTTTTTGAGGAGTGGGCGAATATTTCTTTCAAGGGCATTCATCTTCGGCGATTTGTATAACCGAGAACGAACGATTTTGTTTAAGTTGTTGGTTGGCTTTCTTTATATTTTCCAACATGACGACCAATAATAACGCTTCTATTTACAAGGCACGGAAATAGTGAGTTTTATGCGGCTTTTTTCGTAGATTCATCAAATTCAGCATTATCTACAACAAAACTGATTATTGTTTGTGCAAGATTATCATTGGAAAAAATACCCCTCTATTTACTAGCCATCGAAAACGTCGATTTTACTACACTTTTTCTAAATTTGAGTAAAATTCAGCGTTTTGAACAATTTAGAGGTTTGTTATTTGTATACATTTACTGTTTGATAAATACCCCTCTATTTACTAGCCGTCGAAAACGTCGATTTTACACACTTTTTCTTGATTTAAGTAAAATTCAGCGTTTTGAACAATACAGCGTCGTGCTAATTGTGCAAGTTGATGATAGAGATTTCAAACCCTCCGATTGGCATTTTTCTGATCCTAAAAGTCCTTCTAATCTCTTGTTAGACTGTCGTTTTCTTTGATTGACGACGCATTTTTTGACACCTGAGAAGTGCCGAGAAATCCTCTGTTCAGAGAAAAAAAGATATCCGATCACGGATTCGGTTTGGTTTTATAAAGAGAAACAGCGGGTCAGACGCGCCTGTACGCGCCCGATCTGCTGTTCATTGTTTTATTCAGTTGTTCTCTGCCATGAGTTCAGCCATCAGCCTTGCCCCGAGACGGAAGCCTTGCAGGAATCCATCACGCTCGGTCAGCGTGATCAGCTTACTGTATCTCTCCGAAAGCTCTGATATTTTTTCTTTCTGCCCCTTATCAATCAGGCTATCACCTAATGCTTCTTCCATTTTCACAACTTCGGATAATGCCTTCTTGACTTCGCCACTCTGCGGTTCATTGGTCGGTCTGATATTTCCATAGTATAATTCCTTGATTACGCTCATGTGCTCACGCTCCTTACAAGCACAACACAATACCATGAAAATCGGATAAGTCAAGTTTTCTTCACTTGTATACGGTAAGATAAATTAAAAACAGGTACCCCTTTTTTATCAAAATGATAAAAAACTATAAATATATCTATTTGTTCTTATTTATTTGCCGTTCCGTAAAGGAAAGGCGGAAGAAAAAACAAATTTTTCTTCCGCCTAAGCAATCATCATATATTGAACATCACGTTAGAGGATATGATGTTCTGTTGTAAAAGTATAATCCTTTCCTATATCTGATTTATAATCAATCTACAACTACCGGAAGCTCATACTCGCCAAACGTTGGCTTTTCCACCGGAGCGGAACTGCCGCCCTGTGAGCCGCCTGAGCCGCCTTGTGGCTTAGAAGAACTACCGCCCTGTGAGCCGCCTGAACTTCCTGAGCCGCCCTGTGACCGAGAGGAGCTGCCGCCTTGCGAGCCGCCTGTGTCGCTGTATCTGTAGTAGCTGTATTTGAATCATCATCTTTCTTTCCGCAGCCTGTAAGCAGGCAAGCAGCCAGCGTCAAGGCTACAAAAGCTATCAGTATTCTTTTCATCATAACCTCGTTATCTTCCTAATGTAAATATCACTTTTTCGGGACTACAGGCAGCTCATACGGATCGCGCGTCGGCTTAGGCACAGTAGGCTGAGGCGCAGTCGGATCAGATACCGTAAACGATTCATTAATATGATAGATATTTTCAAACCCTGCCAGATACCGCTGAATATTTGTGACGTCCATAATATTCAGTCCGTCGCCGTCCACATCGGCAGCTTCCTCAACAAACGACGCGGTCGGGATCTCAGCAAGTATTCTCTGGATCGCAGTTGCGTCCGTGATCGTTACCTCTCCGTCGCCGTCCGCGTCTCCGCGGAGTATACACGCGGCACTCGTCGGCAGGAACGTACCGACTGCGAGCAACAGGCAAAGCAGCGCTGAAACGATCATACTGATTCTTTTCATGTTCACGCTTCCCATCTATATCACTAAGTCAATCTCGTCCTCGTCGTCATCGGAATAGATATAATTCCCCGGTCGTGCCTTATGCTCTTTTTGGGGCTCCGGGAGCAGAAAGCTGAACGCCGTACCCGCAAAGCCGACAAAATACACCACCCTGCTGCATATCGTGAGATTCAGGCTTTGGTCGATGTTCGTGTGATATTTGAGCAGCAGCACACATTCCGTCACAAAGCACGCGGCAAACAGCACGATCACGACGGACATCAAAGCGGTCTCCCATCTGCGCAGTTCCCTTTCGGTCAGATCGGCTCTGAGGAGAACCAGATAACCAACCGCCAGGGCCAGCGTGCCGAGCTCGGAGCCGACAAGCACCGCGCAGTTCAGAACAGAGGGGATCTTTTTAAAATCCAGATTGCTGAACATCGACGGCAGGTTGATCAGCTTGACGACAAACAGCAGCATCAGTCCGATGATCAGCAGCCTCGCGTGGGCTTTCCGGCATTTAGGATTATCAAAAAGCGCGAGAATCGACGCGACGGTGATCAGCACAAAGACCCCGATACCGATCAGCCTGCCGATCCTGCTTTCTTCTATGCTGATTGCTAATCTCACCTGATAAGCGGTGAACAGCCCAAACGACAAAGCTACAATCAGCCTGACCGCGATTTGGAATCCTTTATTCTGTAAAAATGACCCTTGCATATAAAACACTCCTTGATACAGACATTCAATAACGATCACTGAATTGTCATTGCGAGGCAAACAGCCTTCCCCTTGAGGGGAAGGTGGGCAATTCGCCCCGGCGAATTGGTCGGATGAGGTGGAAACCTCTCCGATCAAGCAACGAACGGGATAGAGCCGTAACGCTTCCACCTCATCCGTCGCCTTTGGGCGACACCTTCCCCTCAAGGGGAAGGCTTGAACACGGCAATCTCAACCAAATAAAACGATATGATTTCTATTGAATATCGATATATATTATCTGCGCCGCCGTTTTGAGTACAGCACCCAAAACGGCGGCGCGTATTGTTTTTTATTTGACTTATGCTCGGCAGTCAGAAAGCCGCCGCATCAAAATCAGAATCCGAGCGGAACCTCGTAGTTGCCGGGGTTAAAGGTGGGAGGCGTGGGGGTAGGGGTCGGGGTATCGCCGCCGCCGGGACCGGAGGTGGTGATAACGTCCTCTGTGTCGAACTCGGTGATGACCAAGCTCATACGCTCATAAGCTTCTTTATTCATTATCTGTACTCTCCTTTCCGGTTAGTTATTGGTGTTGAAGGCGGTGAGCTTATAGAGCTGTACCGGCTGCTGCTGTAAGGACTTGTAGTAGCGGAAGCCCGGCCAACTGGTGTTAAAGCGCAGGTAGGAATTGTTGGAAACGATGCACGCACTGCCGTCCTCAAGCGAGATCGTGTTCAAAATCGCGTCGGAGGATGTAGCCAGTTCGTTTTTACCTGATGTACCGCCGATATACGTGCCGTTTTGCGTCACGATGCTGTAGCCGCCGTTGATCTTTGCAATGGTGAACTTCGCCGCGTCTGTATCTTCATCGGAAGCGATCTCGCCGTTGCTGATCTCAACATCAATGTAATTATTGGAGTAGTTAAAGGAATCGGTGCCGCCGTTAAGCGCATAGGCGCCGTCCTCATAAACGATGAGATAGTCGCCGGACCAGTCGTCAGGCTCTTCGGTGACCTTGACATAGGACGCGCTTGCAGGCTCGGGATCGGGCTCAGCCGGAGCGGCAGGAGCGTCAAAGAACGCATTCGCCGCCTGATTGTACCAGTAGGTCGCCATGGCGAGGTCCTTCTGGACGTCGGTCATGTTATTGCTCGCGAGAAGCGCCTTGACGTAGTCGAGAGCGGAATACTTAAAGGTTACGCCCTCTTCGCCGCCGAGGTTGAAGGTCTGGAGGTTATCCAGCTCCGCCGCGGGGATGTCGGTTATCTCGGTATAGTAGTAGTAGCCGGAAAGAACGTTGCTGCCGTACCATGCCTCGTTGTTCATATCCATCGTGCCTTCGAGCGGGATGAAGTAATGGCGCAGGGTGTTGGCGTCGAGGAAGATCAGGCTGGTGGTGAAGTACCTTGCGTCGAGCGCCGATGCGACTGTGTTCATATCGTCGGCAGTATTGCCTTCGCCGTTCGCCGCTTCGATTGCCTCGTCGATCAGAGCCGCAAAATCAACGTCGTCGATCATATCATAGTCGATGCCGTCGTTCGCCATGTCGGCGGTGTTGACGGTGAAGACGGTCTGAGCCTTCGCGCCGTAGTCGAGCATAGTATTGACGACGTAGACCAGCGCCTCATAGGTCTGCCACGGCTTGTCCTCGGGAACTGTGTAGCTGTTCGCATATTCATCGGAGAGGATCACGTCGCAGTAGTCGCGCACGCTGTACTCGTCGGTCTGATCAATACCGTCGACGGAGGCGGTGAGCTTATAGGTCATCTCAGCCGCGGGAACTTCAACAGAGGTAAAGTAGCCGAGGTCCTTCAGGTCAGCAGCCGATACAGTGTAGGAACAGCTGCCCTTCTCCCATGTGAAGTTGACGACGTCGCCCACACTCACCACCTCGGGATTGAGGTAATAGTTGAGGTTGATGTTGCCGTTGAGGGAGATAGAGTGCTTGTTGACGAGGTCGGCGGGAGCTGGAGCGGTGGCTACGATGTAGATCGCTGTGCAGCCTGCGGGACGTGTAAAGTTTATAACATTGGTGTACACGGTCACATCGTCGCTTAACCCTCGCTCGGAACCGGGCTCACTGCTTGAATCAGTAATCTGAGCCGGAAGTTCGGTACCGGTCTGGTCATAGAACTTATACGAATAACCCTTTGCGTCCTGT
Source organism: Ruminococcus sp. (assembly GCA_017405065.1). GTDB lineage: Bacteria > Bacillota > Clostridia > Oscillospirales > Acutalibacteraceae > Ruminococcoides. The sequence continues at coordinate 6,370 of JAFRBD010000131.1, forward strand.
ACGGGTATCATCGTATTGCTGTCTCCGTACGTAATAGGTATAATAGCTCCGGTCAATAAATCATTTACATTTGAAAAACTTACAAGCGGAACATTAGCATAAAGTCTGAAATCTCCATACTTATTGGTGCAGTCCTTGATGACCTCGGGCTTCTCGGACTCGGTGAAGGTCGCTGTGTAGGTCGCGTCACCTGTGACAGCCGATACCTCGGGAGTCCAGCCGGAGAAGGTGTAGATGCAGTCCGCGCCGTCCGCCTTATAGGGAGTTTCGCCGTTATAGGTCGGGGTGGCGCCTACAACAACATTCTCGTCCTTTTCAAGCTCTGTGCCGTCGTCGTTCTTCCATGTAACGTCGTATACGGATTTTAAATACAGTACATGTCTTACTGGATCTCCATAAGAGAACTCATACGAATCAACTATACATTTTTGTGTTGTCGTATAGTATCGATCAGGTTCAGTCGTTGATACATCTTGTGTGTACAATTCCTTGACTAATGTACCATCCAA
>JAFRBD010000132.1 GCA_017405065.1 Ruminococcus sp.
ATCTTCGACGATGTGATCGTCCGCGTATCTCCCAAGTACTTCCCGGCTGTCCACCTCGATACCGACGAGGCGAACGCGGCAGGTCTGATGGGCACCACAGACGGCGAGATCATTCTGTAAATCTGACGCGACAGCTCCTCCGAAAGGGGGAGCTTTTTTTGCCGAAAGTAAGCGTTATAGCAACAGTGTCATTGCGAGCCCTCATGGGCGTGGCAATCCCCTTGTCGTTAATACTGTTTGATGTGAAAGAAAGGTGCCGCTCCTCATTGTGGGATTGCCACAGCCTGCCGCTCGACACGCGTGTCCGCGGCACCTCCCTGACGGGAGGCTTCGGGCTTCGCAATGACAGCTTTTCTTAAGTTGTTGACATTGCCTTGAGGAGAAGGCTGTTGTTAACCGATATATTCCACGTCCTCCATATCCAGCTCGCTTGTATTCATCGAGGGCTTGGCAAGGGGGATAGGAGACTTGGTGAAAAACACGACGTCTCCGAGCGGGATATCCACATAATGCCAGCCTTTGTTTAATTCTTCTGTAGAAATATCCCCCTCGTGCATCCTGATCTGCGTCATCTTCTCCGGCAGGTACACGTGCCTTGCTGCCGCGTTCTGGACGTAGACGGGCGCGATCATCACGCTGTCGCCGACCATCAGCTGATCTTCCACCTGAGCGGCGGTCTCGTCGTCCTCATAGTCAAAGGCGAGCGGACGGAAGAACATCGCGTCGTTTTCGACCGCTTTGACGAATTCGCCGTACAGATAAGGGATCAGGCGATATCTGAGCGTAATGATGTGACGGAACACCTCGGTATCGCCGAAGGAGAAAGCCTCCTGACGGCGCGTACCGAAGGCAGAGTGGTTGCGCATCAGCGGCGTGAAGACCGCAAAGCTCATCCATCGGATCAGCAGGTCGCGCGTACAGTTGCCGGCAAAGCCGCCGATATCGCTGCCGCTGTACAAAAAGCCGCACATGTTCATGCCGGGCATTTGCTGCAGGCTCTGCAGGATGTGTTTCCACCACGCATGATTGTCGCCCGTCCATACGCCGCCGTAACGGTGAGCGCCGATATAGGACGCGCGGGAGAATAAGAGCGACGGTTCGTCCCGAATCTCGCACAGCGCGTCATAGGCGCTTTTGGTCATGTTGTATCCGTAGAGGTTGTGTACGTCGCAGTGATTGTATCTGCCCTCGGGAGCGTTGTGATAAAAGCTCCTGTAATCGTCGGCGTTGTTTTGCAGCTTGAGCAGGACGTCGCGCACGCCGAAGAAACGCAGGGAGTCGAACTCGCTGCCGTCACCCAAGCCCTTCACTTTGCCGATCGCGTGATCCAAGCCTTTTTCGCTGTAGAACAGCGCAGGCTCGTTCATATCGTTCCAAAAGCCCTCGATCCCCAGATCGGTCAGGGCTTTATACTGCATGCCGAACCAACGTGCCGCCTCGGGATTCAGAAAGTCGGGCAGGACGCTTTTACCCGGCCATACGCCGACGACAAAGTCCTCGCCGTTTTCATCTTGGCAGAAATATCCCTTCTCGTGTCCCTCGTCATAGACGCCGTAGCCCTCCTGCTTCTTGACAGCCGCGTCGATGATGGGGATGAGTCGGATCCCGTGTTCTTTCATTTCCGCGGCAAAGGCTTTGAGGTCGGGGAAGCGCTCGGGATGGACGGAAAAATCCTTGAAGCTGTCCATATAGTCGATATCGAGGTACAGCATATCCAGCGGGATACCGGCGTCACGATATTTGTCGGCGCATTCTCTGATATCCTTCTCCGTGACATAGCCCCAGCGGCTCTGACCGTAGCCGAACGCCCACAGCGGCGGGGTATAGCTCCTGCCGATCAGTGCGCGGAATTCGCCGACGATGGCTTTGAGGCTGTCGCCGGTGACGATGTACAGATCGAGCGCGAAGTTTTCCGGCGTGATGACGATACGGTCGCTGTCGGTATAGCCCAGATCAAAGGTGATCCTGCCCGGTGTATCGAAGAATGCGCCGAAGCGTTCCTTGCCGTCGATGAGGATGAAGTTGTGCGCGCCGTACAAAGAGCGCTTGTCCTCAGTGTGTATCCCATCGTCGGTACACCAGCTCTCATAGATCCAACCGCGCTTGTTGATACCGCGCACGGTCTCGCCCAAGCCGTAGATACGGGTGACGCGTGCGTTATCATTCATGTCCAATAGAAAGCATCCGTCCTTTTGGATGAACGGTTCGGGAGAGCCGCTGTCATACGGCAGTTCTTTGACGACTGCGCCGGTGCGGATGATGGGGGAGAAGTTGTATCGTTTGATCATAGCGTTACCTCGCACTTGATTTTTTTGTTATTTCGTTGTATAATCAGTAAGTTATAGGGTGCAGCGAAGGGATAAGATACTTGCGGTATCCGTGCTGATCTCAGTATAACATTGTTTTTTATGACTGACAATTACTAAATTGCGGATTTTGTAAAAAAACCGCGACGGAGGCTGAACATGAGCAATAAAGTTGTTATTACATCGGACATCACCTGTGATCTGAACTGGGATCTGGAACAGCGCTACGGCGTGACGACCATGCCGCTGCACATCGTGATCGGCGGCAAGAGCTACGAGGACTGGGTGAATATCACCCCCGAAGAGCTGTACAAGATCTTCTATAAGACCAAGGAGCTTCCGCATACGACCGCGGGCAGCGTCGGTGAGTATACCGACTTTTTCAAGCAGTATATCGATAAGGGGTTTGACGTCGTCCATCTGAGCCTCGGCTCCAAGCTGAGCGTCACCCACCAGAGCAGCGTGCTGGCTGCTCAGGAATTCCCCGGCAGAGTCTTTTCCGTCGATACCCAGAACCTCAGCACCGGTTCCGGTCTGCTGGTCATCAAGGCGTGTGAGCTGCGCGACGAGGGTCTTTCTGCGGAAGAGATCTATAACAAGGTCAACGCGATGGTGCCGCATGCGCACGCGTCCTTCGTGCTGGATCGCCTCGACTTCATGCACGCGGGCGGCAGATGCTCCGCGATCGCTATGCTCGGCGCGAACCTCTTGAGCCTCAAGCCCTCGATCGAGGTACACAACGACGACGGCGGCTCGATGGGCGTCGGCAAGAAGTACCGCGGCAAGTACGAAAAGGTGCTGATCCAGTATATGGAGGACACCTTGAACAAGTATGATAACATCGATACCGACCGTGTGTTCGTCACCCATGCGGGCGCGAATCAGGAGTATGTCGACGCGGTCGTCGCGGCGCTCAAGGCGAAGAATATCTTCAAGGAGGTACATACCACCCGCGCCTCCTGCACCATTTCCAGCCATTGCGGCCCCAACACCCTCGGCGTCCTGTTTATGACAAAATAATTGCATAAAGCATATGAAAACCACCTGTCCATGCACTGCGGTGCCGGCAGGTGGTTTGTTTTATCCATATATCCTATTGTAAATCGTCGTGACCGCCTCATCGCTGATGGTACAGCCCAGCCGGTACATCGGGATCATCTCTGCCATCCTGACGAGCATATCGAGCAGCTTTGACAATTGCGCTTTGTCCGAGGGGAGGACGGTCTGCTGCAGCAAAAGCGTCATGGCGTCGATCGGCGTGATCGGTTCGGCGCGGTTCTCCGTCGCCTGCGACAGGAACACGACCGCTCTGATCGGCGCGCTGGTATTACATCCGATGTCGTGCTTGCCGTTCCACGGCGTGCCGTAGATGATGAATCTGCCGTCCTTTTCGCGCACCAGCGGCTTGTCGTCGTTGATCATCACGACCTCGTCGCCGAAATGCCTGCGCCACAGTGAAGCGTGGGTGCTTTTGCCCGTTCCCGACGGGGCGGTGAAGATGATCGCCTCATCCTTGTATTTCAGGCAGGAACAGTGCAGGAAGAAGCCTTTTTTGTCGATAATGTAGTCGCAGATCACGCGCAGGATCGCGACCGATTCACAGATGTACATGCTGCCCGCTGTGCCGTGGATCTCTTCGCCCAGCTGCGCTTCATATTGTATCATTTCGTCCGTCGGCTCGATGTACAGCTCATAGTCCTCAGAGTCGGTGAGAAAGTCCCGCATATACAGATAGGTTTCTTCATAACGCGCCTGTACGGCGATATTCATTTCGGCGATACGGTAAATTTGCATAGTGAACCTCGCTTTGTTAATCGGTTGAGATTGCCACGTCGCTTTGCTCCTCGCAATGACTATTTCTCTTTCTTAATTATAACATAAGAATAGACGGTTGCAACCGTTAATGATACGATCAGCGCAATGATCATACCGACGACATAGTATCCGCTTCGCAGAACCAGACCGGAAATGATGGTGACGATTCCGGAGAATACCAGCGCGATACCTCCCGCGCGGTTGGCGATGTACCAATGCTCGTCGCTGTCCATACACCAGCTCAGCCGGATGCCGACAAAGCTGTTGGGCTTTGTTTTGGGCATGATGTTGCCGATCATCACGAACATGACGCCTATCACTGTCGCGATGATGGGGAAAATAAGGTTTTCGGCGTTCGTCATCATAGCGGGATGCTTCATCAGGATCAGCACCATCACACACACGGCGTTGAGGATGATATTGACGCACAGCACGGTCGTGTCGACGATATCGAGATGGCGCGCGGTACGGCTGTTATCATCGGTCGAGGATCTTACTGCAAATTTTCTGAATAAGAAATATACGATGCTGGTAAATAAAATGATCGCCGGCAGAAGAAAGGCTTCATATTTGGAACCGTAGCGGTCGGGGATGCCGTTCGCGCCGAAATGCGCCGCTACCGTTTCGGGCAGGAGAAAGAACACCGCGATCGCGGTATAGACCGTCGGCAGCACGGCGGACAGCCATAACAATACTCGTTTGAATTTTTTCATGGGAAACTCCTTTCTGCGGCTCTCTTTTCCGAGAGCCATCAAAACTGTTTGAGCCATAATATCAGTTCGTCAAAGAGCGAGGCGTTCAGCTCGTAAAAGACAAAGTTCTTTTCCCTGCTCTCGACCAGCAGATCGCTCTCCTTGAGCAGCCTGAGGTGATAGCTCAGCTTCTGCGGCGAGACGTTCAGCGCCTCGGCGATCTCTCCCGCCGACATGCGGTAGTTTTTCTTGATCAGGGTGAGGATCTCGCGCCTTTGCGGGTCGGATAAGGTTTTTAAGGTTGTTCCCAGCGACATAGGTATCCCTCCGTTACAGAAAAGCGATCCAGATCAGCTTGGAGACGATGTGACATCCGGCGTGGGCGATTATCGCGTATCTCAGACCGTATTTGCGGTACAGGTAACCGAACAGTAATCCGATCCCGCCGTTGAGCAAAAAGCAGCGGAATACGATGATCGGCGATAATCCTAAGGTCATGGAGGTCACGGGCAGATGACCCGCGGCAAACAGCGCGGCACAGATCACGTTCGCGATCATGAATATGCCGACAGGAACATTTGGTCTTTTTCGGGCGAACAGCTTATACAGGATGAAGGCGATCAGCGACATCAGGAACAGCCGCAGCATGACTTCCTCGATGACCGCGCCGTAGGTCACCGCCGCGATCATATAGGGCACAGAGGGCTTTGCCGCGTAGGAATCCATGATCGGCTGCGAATAACGTCCGAACCACAGAATATCGCACAGGATCATTGCCGCTCCGCCGAACGCTCCGACTGCGAGCGACAGGATCAGCGGCTTTTTCGTGATCGACTTATCCTTTGTCCAAAGACCGATCTTGGAAGCAAGGAAGATACCCAGGGTTCCCAAGATCAATCCGTATGCGGCGGATTGGACGGCAGAGACCAGACCCAGCGTCGTCGCGGTGATCCCCTGCTCGAGCGCCTGCTGACGAACCTCCGCGGGATAGCTGTCCGGCAGGAATATTCCGATGAAATATCCGCCGATCGCGCCGATGATCGTAAAAAGCAGGATGTATTTCCAATTCTCTTTGATAGTCCGCTTCATATCCGATGCTCCTCAAAACTATTTCAAAAAGTTTTTAAATATACCTGAATTATATTCTCCGTATATCGCTTTGTCAATAACTATTTCAAAATAATTTTAAATTGTTGTATCAAAAAAGGCACGGAGCTTGTCCGTGCCCTCGTTCGATCAGTAGGGAACCAGGATGTTGACCGTGATCGCCGCCGCGAGTATGATGAGATCGATGACGATGCAGGGGATCAGCGGGATCTTGTCGATCAGCTTTTGGAGCTTGTTCAGCGGCAGGCTGAAGACGCCCAGCGCCAGTATCAGCGCCGTGACGACCGCGATCGTGATGACCGTGACCTTCCACAGCGGATCGCCCAGCGGCAGCAGCAGATCGAATGCGCCGACGTGCCACAGCAGCAGCACCAGCGGATAATGCCAGAACAGTACCGCGAGCGTATTGCGCCCCATGTGGGTGAGGATCGGCACCTTGCGGTTGGGGATACAGGCGATGACCGAGATGATCATGACCGCCGAGATACCGTAGCACAGCAGACGGTGATAGAAGGTGCAGCCCTCGATCGGGACGATGCTGTAGGGGTTGCGCCCCGTGAACAGCATGCGCAGGGGATAGATGATCTCTCTTTCTCTGAAGCACAGGACGAAGTAGATGAGCAGGAACGCCGCTCCCGCCAGTTTGACGTTGATCTTGTGCGAGAATCTGCGCACTCTGGCGGGCGTGAGGTTGTAGCCCGCGATGTAGAAGGGCAGAAAGACAAAGTAGCGCATCAGGTAGAATTCGTCGCCCAGCGGCAGAAAGCCCGCGACAACGCCGAGGATCACCGAACCGATCAGCAGGATGTAGCGGTGCATGCCCTTGAGCAGCCAGACCGTCACCGTATACA
>JAFRBD010000133.1 GCA_017405065.1 Ruminococcus sp.
ATCAGTTGACAATGCACAGACCCGTATACGTCAAAAGCTTTCTAGGTAATACACCCCGAAGAGAAATCAGACGGTGCAACTCCGCCGCGGGGTAAAATATATACCAAAAAGTGAGGTACACGCTATGTACGAAGACAAGATCCTCCGTTGCAAGGACTGTGGAAACGAATTCGTATTCACAGCCGGCGAGCAGGAGTTCTATGCAGAGAAGGGTTTCGTGAACGAGCCCCAGCGCTGCAAGGACTGCCGTATCGCCCGCAAGAACGCAATCAGGGCCAATCGTGAGATGCACACCACCGTGTGCGCAGACTGTGGCGGCGAAGCAAAGATCCCATTTAAGCCGATGGAAGGCAAGGATTACTATTGCAGCGAATGCTTTGCAAAGCGCAAAGAAGCTGAAGAAGCAGCGCAAGCTGATGAATAAAGTAATAGAATTGCTTACAGCGTTCCTGTAAAAGGAGCGCTGTTTTTCTATGCCCAAAAAGGAGCAAAACCAATTGCTTTTTCGCCGATTGTATAGTATGATAATAGCAAGTTGAAGAATCATTATTCCCGAACGAGGAGGAGTATCTATGAAGCTGAAAAAATGGACAAGCATCCTGCTGGCGCTGATCATCGCGCTCGGCGTCTTCACCGTGATCCCGACCGCGGCGGCAGCTGAAGAAGCGGCGCTTTCGGACTGGGAATATACCATCGACGAAGAAGCCGGCGCCGTCATCCTGACCAAATACGTCGGCGAATCCAATGCCGTTACGGTACCGGGCAGTTTTGCGCTCGGGGGTCGGACTTTCACCGCTGTGCTGGATACCGCTACGGTATTCCGAGGCAATCAGACGATCGCCTCCGTCACGCTGGAGGAAGGCGTCTCTTTCCTGAATCAATCCATGCGCCTTTTATTCGGTGAATGCTCCGCCTTGACCGCGGCGGATTTTTCTGCCGTCGATACGGCGGATGTGGTCAACATGAGCTACATCTTCTATCAATGCGGATCGCTGAGATCGTTTACCTTTCCTGCGGTCGACACAAGCTCCGTTACAACGATCCGCGGGATGTTCAGCGGCTGCACCAACCTCGCGTCGGTCGATGTTTCCGCGATCGATACGTCCGCTGTAACGGATATGGCGTTTATGTTTTATAACTGTACCTCGCTGAAAAAGCTGGATCTCTCCGCGTTCCGTACCGAAAATGTGACCACGATCCGCAGCATGTTCAGTCTGTGTACCCATCTGTCGGGACTCACGGGGTATGAAAACTGGGATACCTCCCATGTGGAGGAGATGTACCAGACCTTCAACAAGGTCGCCTATTCCCTGGGCGCGGGCACGCAGGTATGCATCGACCTGAGCCGCTGGGATCTGAGCAATCTCAAAAACAGCGGCTGGTGCTTCCAGATGTGCCGCGCACAGCAGATTTTGCTCCCGGATAACCTTGCCGTGATGAGCGCCGGTTTTCTGAATCACGCGATCCGTTATACCGGCACGAGTTTTACCGTTCCCGTGGGCGTGAAAAAGATCGGCTACGCGCATACGCTGTATGATTTTGCGACCGACGCCCTCACCGAGATCCGCGTCGCCGAGGGCAACACCGCTTATCAGGCGATCGACGGCGTCCTCTACTCCGCTGACGGTACCGAGATGCTCGCCGTCCCGCGCAACAAGCCCTTTGAAAACGGCGTGTTCGAGATCCCGGAGGGCGTCAACTTCTTGGGCGAGCTGAGCTTTTCGCGCAACTACAATATCCACACCGTCGTCCTTCCCGATACCTACGAGATCGAATATGTGCCCCTGCACGACGAGCGTTACATCGTTTTTGAGGACACCGGCAACCTCAACGCCGGCACCAACCTCTCGATCGCCATCTACTGCTATACCGGCATCACCGACTACGCAGTCAAGGATACCAACCCGCGCTATGCTTCATCGGATGGTATCATCTACTCAAAAGACATGACCCGCGTCGTCGCGATCCCCGCGCGCTATGACCGCGCCGTCACCATCCCCGAGGGCGTGACCGACTGGGATCGTGAGGCGATGTGGGCGGACGGTTCCGAGACCGTCGACAACCTGCTGGCGAACTGCTCCGGCGTGACCCTTCCCTCTACGCTGACCTCGATCTCAGACGACCAGCTCGAGATGCTCAACCGTCTGCACACGAATCGCGCCGACAGCAATAACCCCTTTACCGTCACGCTTTCGGAAGACAATCATGCATTCCGCCTCGATGAAGAAGGCTGCCTGCAGCAGGCGATCACCATCACCGGCCAGCCCGAGGATGCTGAGGTATATCCCTGTGAGACCGCACGGACGTCCTTTACCGCCGAGGGCGAGGGGCTGACCTATCAGTGGTACGGACGCGACCCGGGACAGACGAAATTCTGGAAGAGCGATCTGACCGGCACGACCTATTCCGTCAAGCTGGTCAAGAGCAAGATCGGCAGAGAGGTCTACTGCGTGATCACCGACAAATACGGCAACACGGCAAAAACCCGCACAGCGACGCTGAACGCCGTATATCCGGACGGCTACGAGTACCCCACGATCACGACCCAGCCCGTCAGCGCGTCCGCCGACGCGGGCGAAACGGCGACAGTGACCTTCGCCGCTTCGGGCGACGGCTTGACCTACCAGTGGTACGGACGCAACAAGGGACAGGAGAAGTTCTGGAAAAGCAGCATCAAAACGGATACCTACTCCGTCGCCATGAACAAGACCCGCGACGAAAGAGAGATCTACTGCGTCGTCACCGATCGCTTCGGCAACACCGCGACGACCGACGCCGTCACCCTGCATATGCTGATCCCCGAGGGCTACGAGCTGAAAGCCGTCGAACAGCCGACAGACTGTACCGTCAAAAAGGGCAAAACAGCCAAAGCGACCTTCACCGTCTCCGGCGACGGGCTGAAATATCAGTGGTACGGCAAAGATCCGGGACAGGAGAAGTTCTGGAAGAGCGGCATCAAAACCGCCACCTATTCCGTGTCCATGATCCCCGCAAAATCGGGCAGACAGATCTACTGCGTCGTCACCGACAAATACGGCAACAGCATCACCAGCGATACCGTGACGCTGAGCATGAAACCGTAAATCTTACTTGTCTTTTTGATAACGATATGCTATAATCGGCTTGTTAACATACAAACTAAACAATGATTGGAATTGCGACAGCACTAAGCCTTCCTTTGGAAAAGGAAGGCGCCGGGGTCCGAGGCGGATGAATTGTATCGATTGTTCGAGCGAAAGCGAGTTGCCTTTACAGTTACGTTGGCGATTATTGCAACATTAATTATTTGGTATCTCCTTTTGGCTGGTCAATTGATGCAATCCCTCAGTCGCCTTAGGGCGACCGCTCCCTTTACCAAAAGGAGCCTTCTTTAAGTTAAAAACAGCGCTTGGACAAGGGAGGCTCGGCGCGTCACAATAACGATCGATAACGGAGGTAAACTATGATCACAAAAGAATCCATCATCGGCGACGTACTCGACCAATATCCCGGCACTGCTCCCCTGTTTTTGCAGATGGGCATGCACTGCCTCGGCTGTCCCGCCTCCCGCGGCGAGAGCATCGAGGAAGCGTGCATGGTGCACGGCGCGGACGCCGACGCGCTGGTAGCCGCGCTGAACAAAGCGATCGGCGCATGACGCCAATACTCAAACCCCACGGGCGGCTGTCCCTGTGCGCAGAAATGGTGCGCGAGGGCAGCCGCCTTGCGGATATCGGCACCGATCACGGCTATCTGCCGATCGCGCTGTGTATCAGCGGAAAGATCCCCTGTGCGCTCGCGTGCGACGTCAATCCCCTGCCGCTGCAGTCGGCGCGGGATAATATCGAAAAATACGACCTGTCGGACAGGATACAGACGCGTCTGTCCGACGGTCTGAAAGAGGTGCGTGCGGACGAGGTCGACGACGTGGTGATCGCGGGTATGGGCGGCGAGCTGATCCGCGATATCCTTGCCGACGCGCCGTGGGTGCAGGGCGGAGAAAAGCACCTTGTATTGCAGCCGATGACCCATCACGAGGATCTTGTAATATGGCTGTATGCGTGCGGCTTTGACATTGAAGATCAAAAAGCCGTTCTTGACGAAGGCAAGTATTACACCGTTGTTTGTGCCCGCTTTTCGGGCGAAAAAAGGGCGTGCGATCTGTCTGCCGCCGTCGTCGGAAAGCTCGATCCGCACGATGAAAACTGCCGCGGTTTTCTCCGCCGCAGTTTACAAAACTATCGCAACAAAAGTAAGGGCGATCCCTCGCTTTTGTCCGTCGTCAACGATTTAGAGGAGTTGCTTCTATCCTATGAAAATAAATGAAATCATCGCGTTTGCCGATCGGCTCGCGCCGTTTGAGTCGGCGGAGGAATGGGACAACGTCGGTCTGCTGGTCGGCGATCCCGACGCTGCGGTCAGCCGTGTGCTGCTGGCGCTGGATATCACCCCCGCCGCTGTCGAAGAAGCGCGCGAAAAAAACTGTGAACTGATCGTCAGCCATCATCCCGTCATCTTCTCCCCGCTCAGCGCGCTGCGTCCCGATTCAGCCGAATATCTTCTGGCAAAATACGATATCGCCGCCTTGTGTCTGCACACCAATCTCGACCGTGCCGATCAGGGCGTGAATACCGCCTTGGCGGCGGCGCTGGGACTGGATGATACCGTGTTTTTTGCGGAGGATTTCCTCTTGGTCGGCAAGCCCGAAGCGCCGTGTTCCGCAGAGGAATTCGCCTCGTTCATCAAGGAGCGTCTGCACGCGCCGTCGGTGCGCTTCACGCAGGGCAGGGTCAGCCGCGTCGCGGTCTCTTCAGGAGGTGGCGGAGAAGGCGTGGCGCTTGCCCGAAAATACGGCTGCGACGCCTTTGTCACCGGCGAACTGAAGCATCACCAGTACCTCTGCGCGGTACAGCGCGGGATCGCCGCCTTTGACGCGGGTCATTTCTCTACCGAAAACGTCGTGATCGCTCCGCTGAAGGAGCTGTTCGAGGAACGGTTCCCTGAGGTTGAATTCATCGTCGGCAAAGCGTCGGAATGTCCGTATCGTGCGGTATGAAAAGACGGCGGGCTCTGTCCGCGCCTGATTGATAAGCGGAAGGAGCAAGCCCCCTCCCCTACAAAAACGACCATTGATGCAAAAGCGTGTTCCGTGTGAACGCGCTTTTATTTTTTTGTCACAGCGGAATAATAATGCGTTACTGTTTTAACAAAATGTAAATTTTGTCGAAAAAGGATAAAAAAATTGCTATATATATGTAAAAAACAATTGCAAAAACCACAAGGGTTTGTTATAATATTGTAGTATTTATAACTATATCATGTGATAGTATGGGGAATTGGGGGTTTGACCGCCGTCCCCGATCATGACGAGGAATACGGAGATCCGGAAGGAATATGAGAATCAGAAAGAAAAAATGGGCGGAGCCGGAGCTCGCCGCTTGCCGCTATTATACCAATGAACCCGAACCGTACCGCGGCAGATGGAAAGACTTTTTCGGCAGCGATAACCCCATCGAGCTTGAGATCGGCTGCGGCAAATGCACCTTCATTGCCGAAAAAGCCCTGCAAAACCCCGACGTCAACTACATCGCGATGGACATCAAGAGCGATATGCTGGGCGTAGGACGGCGCAACATCGAACGCATCTTTGCTCAAGCGGGCAAAGACAGCCCCGATAACGTCGCCCTGGTACGCCATAACGTCGAAGAGATCGACAAGGTGTTTTCACCCGGGGACGGCGTCGCCGCCATGTATATCAACTTCTGCAATCCGTGGCCGCGCCTGAAGCATCAGAAGCGCCGGCTGACCTATCCGAAAAAGCTGAAAATGTACCGCGATTTCCTCACTAAGGACGCGGTCATCTACTTCAAGACCGACGACGACGAGCTGTTCGAGGACAGCGTCGGCTATTTTGAAAAAGCGGGTTATCATATCCGCTATATCACCCGCGACCTGCACAGCAGCGGGATCGAGGGCAATATCGTCACCGAGCATGAGCAGATGTTTTCGGACGAGGGAATTCCGATCAAGTATCTGGAAGCGACGGTATAACGCGAGTAACGCGGGTAACACGGGAGGAGCAAGCCCCTCCCCTACGATCCAATAAAGGAGGCAAGAGCATGAAAGTACAGCGAATGTTGGCTGCCGTATTATTGACGGCGATACTGCTGACGGGCTGTACCTCTTTGAGCCTCAACGACCCCGATATCCTCGCCCCGCCGAAAGCAGGCGGCGACCGGGCGCAGGTGCAGAGAATCATCGAAAAGGACGCCAAAGGCGCCTACACGCTGATCTATCCCGCGTTCGGCGAGTATAAAAGCGGTATCATCCTGCACGATATCAACGGCGACGGCGCAGACGAAGCCGTCGCGCTGTACCGTGCCTCCGACGGCGCCCCGCGCCTGCTGACAGCGATAAAGCAGGAAGACCGCTACACGCTTTACGGCAGTACGCAGCTGTATTCTCAAAATGTCCACCGGCTGGATTTTGCGGATGTCAATTCCGACGGCATGCAGGAGATCGTCGTCAGCTTTGATCACGCGTCGCCGAACTCTTCGCTGCAGGTCTATCTCTTCGGCGAGGAAGTCACTTCCCTCACGGCTGCCGAAGGTTTTACGGACTATGTCGTGGGAGATTTCGACGACAACGCGTCCGCCGACGTCCTGCTGATGAATCCCGCTGCAGAAAAAACGGCGGCAAAAGCGAGCCTTCTCACCTACGGCGACGGCGGCTTCAGTGAAAAATCATCCTGTGAGATCGACGCCGATGTCCTTTCTTATGTCGATCTGCGCTTCGGAAAGATCAGCGACGGGATTGACGGAGCGATCGCCGACGGCAAGCTCGAAAACGGCGATCACACTACCCAGCTGCTTTACTACGACCTGGCGGCGCATATGCTGATCAATCCGCTGTTTATGAACAGCAGCTACAGCCAGAGCGTTCGTTCATCCCCTGTCTGCTGTATGGATATCAACGGCGACGATATCGTCGAAGTGCCGCTGTGCAGTATGATGGAGCATACAAAGGACGAGGACGCCGATACGGTGTGCGATCTGGTGCGCTGGTGCAATTACGAGCCCGAGCTGATGGCGCTGTCATTCACGCAAAGCGCGGTTCTGTGCGACAGGCTGGGCTTTATGCTTCAGTTCGACGCCGGGATACTCTCCTCCCTCACCGCACGCTATACCGCCGATAACGCGGTCACGCTGTACGACCTGAGCGACAAGGGCGGCGAACCCGTGATCGGCAGCGAACTGCTGACCGTCAAGCGATATGACAAAAACAGCTTTGACAGCAGCCTGACGGCGGAAGCGAAGCTGGCGGATACGACCGCCCACACCTATACTTACATCCTGAGCGAGGGTTCTCCCTTTACCCATGACGACATCACAGACAGCTTCCTTCTTTTACCGGAAGCTGATGAATGATAATCATTATCGGTTGAGATCGCCGCGGCGCAAACAGCGTCCCGCAACGACAATTGATCGAGTAAACAATCCCGAACGGAGGTTATTTTATGAAAAAGATTCTGGTATGCGAAGACGAAGCTGCTATCCGCGATTTTGTGGTCATCAACCTCAGAAGAGCGGGCTATGACGTCGTAGAAGCAGACTGCGGCGAGATGGCTCTCGAAAAGTACGAGGAGCACAACGGCGACTTTGACGTCGCGATCCTCGACATCATGATGCCGGGCATCGACGGTCTGCAGGTCTGCAAGGAGCTGAGGAACAGGAATTCCGGTATCGGTATCATCATGCTCTCTGCCCGTACCCAGGAAATGGACAAGGTCACGGGTCTGATGCTCGGCGCAGACGACTACATCACCAAGCCCTTCTCTCCCTCCGAGCTGACCGCGCGCGTCGACTCGCTGTACCGCAGAGTTTCTCTGTCTGAGCAGAAGAACGAGAACAACTTCAAGGAAGAGCTGCAGAGCGGCATCTTTACCCTGAATCTCAGGAACCGCGCGCTGATGAAGAACGGCAAGATGATCGAGCTGACGCAGGTCGAGTTCCAGATCATGGAGTACTTCTTTTCTAATCCCGGCGTCGCGCTCGACCGTACCGATATCCTCAACCATGTATGGGGTGAGGCGTATGTCGGCGAGGAAAAGATCGTCGACGTCAACATCCGCCGCCTGCGCATGAAGGTCGAGGACGAGCCCTCTAACCCCAAGTACATCGTGACCGTATGGGGTCTGGGCTATAAGTGGGACACAGTGTAAACCGCAAAGCGGTTTACAGTGAAGAGTGAAGAGATAAGAGTGAAGAGTTTCGGGAAAGCCTGACGGCTTTTGGATTGATATACCGTCCATTAACCGTTAACCATTCACCGAAAAAGGGGGTGACAGTAATGTTCAAGGGAATCGGCAGGCGATGGCTGTTCAATACGTTCGGCGTGATACTGGCGATCATTATCCTGCTGGTGATCTCTCTTTCCGTTGCTGTACGCTCTCTATGCTATACATCGGTGGAAAACGCGCTGGTCAGCCACAGTAAGGAACTGGACGCCGTCTTTCCCGAGGGAGTCGCCGACAGCACCGACGCCTTTATCGACGCTGCATCCGCGTACGCCGCCGATATCAGCTACAAGGACGAGGTGGAGCTGCAGGTGCTCAACGCCTCCGGACGGGTCGTGATGACCTCCACCGGCTTTGTGCCGTCAAACGACGCCGCTCCGGACTATGCCGACGCCATCAAAAGCGAGAACGCCGTTTTCCGCTATACCGGCCGCTCGGAAGCGGGCGAAAAGATCATGGCTGTCACAAGGGTCATACGCAGCGTACAGGGCGCTCAGCTCGGCGCCGTGCGCTATGTATCCTCCCTGCGAAAAGCCAATCTCAAGGTGCTGATCTACACCCTGATCGCCTGTGCGGTAGGTCTGCTGATCATTGCGGCGGTCGCGCTGTCGGGATACTACTTTATCCGTTCGATCGTCAGACCCGTACGCGGAATGACAGAAACAGCCCGTCAGATCGCTCACGGCGATTTCACCGCGAAGGTCGACAAGATGTACGACGACGAGCTCGGCGATCTGAGTGACACCATCAACGATATGGCGAAGGAGCTCGACGCGAACGAAAAGCTCAAGAACGACTTTATCTCGCGCGTATCGCACGAGCTGCGCACCCCGCTGACCGCCATCAAGGGCTGGGCGGAGACCATGCAGTACGGCGTGCCCGACCGCGTCACGCTCGAAAAGGGCATGAGCGTCATCGTCAAAGAAAGCTCCCGCCTGACCTCGCTGGTCGAGGAGCTCCTCGACTTCTCCAAGCTCCAGAGCGGCAGACTGACCATGCAGATGGAGCGCATGGATATCCTCGCCGAGATCGACGAGGCGGTCTATATGCTCAAGGAACGCGCCCTCTCGGAGGGCAAGCACCTGCTGTATGACGATCCCGAGGAGATGCCCATCATCTACGGCGACCGCAACCGCTTAAAGCAGGTGTTCCTGAACGTCATCGACAACGCGCTGAAATACACCCCCGAGGGCGGTATGATCGGCGTGCAGGTCTATCAGGACTTTAAAGAGCATACCATCAAGGTCGTTGTCGCCGACAACGGCTGCGGCATCGATCCCGAGGATCTGCCGAAGGTGAAGGATAAATTCTATAAAGCGAACCAGAAGATCAACGGCTCCGGCATCGGACTGGCGGTAGCCGACGAGATCATCAAGATGCACAAGGGTACCCTCGAGATCGAAAGCTCGCCCGAGGTGGGTACCACCGTCACCATCACCATCCCCATCTTCAACGAAGCGGCGGCTTTGGACGACGATACCCAGCCGCTCGGCGGGATGAATTAGGCTCCCTTCCCTAAGGGAGCTGTCAGCGTTAGCTGACTGAGGGTTGATACATTAAAACAGATGACTTTTTAATAACGTCATAAAACCAATTTTAGCAACCCTCCGCCCTATCGGGCACCTCCCTTAGGAAAGGGAGGCTTGGAAAGAAGGTAACATATGAAAAAACAGGACACCAAAAAGCAAAAGCGCATCACCTCCATCGGCGGCTCCGCTTTGATCGAGGGCATCATGATGCGCGGGCCCAAGCGCACTACCGTCGCGTGTCGGGTCGACAAAGACACCATCTACACCGAAGATATCGAAGTAAAACCTCTGTTCAAGGCGAAATTCTGGAAGCTGCCCCTGATCCGCGGCATCGCGGGCATGATCGACAGCATGCGCCTGAGCTATAAGGCGCTGGGACTGTCCGCCGACAAAGCGATGGAAGCGGGACTGGTCGAAGAGGAAGAACCCTCCAAGTTCGAAAAATGGCTGGACGATAAGTTCGGCGACAAGCTGATGAACGTCGTCATGGTCATTGCCTCCGTTTTGGGCGTGGCGCTGGCGCTGGGATTGTTCGTCTTTCTGCCGGCGGCGCTCTTTGACTGGACGCTCGGCGGCTCCTTCAAGACCGTCGATCCCGTCACACAGGCGGAGACCTATACCGTGGCGGGTCAGTTCGTCAAATCCGCCTTCTGCGGCGTGCTGAAGATCGCGCTGTTCATCGGCTATATGCTGCTGGTCTCGCAGATGAACGATATGAAGCGCGTCTTCAAATATCACGGCGCGGAGCATAAAACCATCTTTTGTTATGAGAACGATGAGGAGCTGACGGTTGAAAACGTCCGCAAGCAGATCCGCTTTCATCCCCGCTGCGGCACCTCGTTCTTGGTCGTGACGCTGCTGGTCAGTATCTTCGTGGGACTGTTCATCCCCGTAGCACCCTTCGGCATAAAGATCCTCAATCCGATATTCCGTCTGCTGCTCGTCCCCGTCATGGTGGGACTCGGCTACGAGTTCATCAAGCTGTGCGGCAAGTACGATAATAAGCTCACCCATATCCTCGCGACGCCCGGACTGTGGGCGCAGCGCATCACCACCAAGGAGCCCGACGACGAGATGATCGAATGCGCCATCGAAGCGATGAAGGCTGTCATCCCGGACGACGGCTCAGATATCGTCAATGACTGTTCCTGCGCTTCGTAACGCGATAAAAAGCCTGCTCACCCGTGCGGGCGTCGAGAACCCCGACGGCGACGCGGCGGAGATCCTCTGCGCGGCGCTGAACTGCTCGCGTACGGAGCTGATCCTGCGGGATGACGAGCTTTCCGACGTCGAATCGGAAAAAGCCGTCGCGATGGCGCGGCGGCGCGCCGCAGGAGAGCCGATCCAATATGTGTTGGGCTATTGGTTCTTCATGGATCGCAAATACACGGTCGGCGAGGGCGTGCTGATCCCGCGCGACGACACGGAAGTGGTCGTCCGCGAGGCGTTGGCGATCGTGAAAGCTATCCCCCGACCCGTTATCGTCGATCTGTGCTCCGGGTCGGGTATTATTGCGATAACGCTCGAAAAAGAGTTGGAGCACGCGACCGTATATGCCGTCGAGAAAAGTGAGCTTGCTTTTTCTTATCTTCGCGAAAATATCGAACTGCATCAGGCGGACGTCGAAGCGATCTGCGCCGATTTAGCGGATTGCGCCGGCGACTTTGCGGACGGCTCGCTCGACATGATCATATCCAATCCGCCTTATATCCGTTCGGATGAGATCGCGACGCTGCAAAGAGAGGTTCAATACGAACCGCGGCTCGCGCTGGACGGCGGCGAAAACGGATACGATTTCTATGAAATGATTATCAGCCTGTGGACAAAAAAGCTGAAAGAGGGCGGCACCATCGCCTTTGAGATCGGCGAAGGTCAGTTCAGCTATATCGCCGAATTGCT
Organism: Ruminococcus sp.; assembly: GCA_017405065.1. Classification (GTDB taxonomy): domain Bacteria; phylum Bacillota; class Clostridia; order Oscillospirales; family Acutalibacteraceae; genus Ruminococcoides. The sequence goes on from JAFRBD010000133.1 coordinate 11,704, forward strand.
GAAAGCCGCAGGATATACCGATATCAAGGGAACAAAGGATATACAAGGCACAGTTCGTGCGATCACCGCACAAAAAGGCTCCCTTTCCTAAGGGAGCTGTCTGCGAAGCAGACTGAGGGTTGATACGCTGTTATTAAATGCCTTTCAAAAACCGGCATCGCATCACACGCAACAACCCTCCGGCACTTCGTGCCACCTCCCTTAGAAAAGGGAGGCTTTAGTAGAATTTTTGTTCGAAATGCTCTTGAAACTTTCAAACATATATGCTATAATATTGGTGCAAAAAAGTATTACAGAAACCAAAGGAGAGAATCACCATGGCTCTGGATAAGAACAAAGCGCTGGAAACAGCATTATCACAAATCGAGAAACAGTTCGGCAAGGGCGCCGTCATGAAGCTCGGTCAGAACTCACATATGAATGTCGAGCATATCTCGACAGGCTCTTTAAGCCTCGATATCGCGCTCGGCATCGGCGGTCTGCCCCGCGGCAGGATCGTCGAGATCTTCGGACCGGAAAGCTCCGGCAAGACCACCCTGTCGCTGCACTGCATCGCCGAGGGTCAGAAGAACGGCGGCAACGTCGCCTTCATCGACGTCGAGCATGCGCTTGACCCTGTCTACGCCGCCGCATTAGGCGTGGACGTAGACAGCCTGCTCGTCTCTCAGCCCGACACGGGCGAGGACGCGCTGGAGATCGCCGAGGCGCTGATCCGCTCCGGCGCGATCGACGTCATCGTTATCGACTCGGTCGCCGCCCTTGTCCCCAAGGCGGAGATCGAGGGCGAGATGGGCGACAGCCACGTCGGACTGCAGGCAAGACTGATGTCTCAGGCGCTGCGCAAACTCGCCGGCGCGATCAACAAGTCTAACTGCGTCGCCATCTTCATCAACCAGCTGCGCGAGAAGGTCGGCGTCGTCTACGGCAACCCCGAGGTCACCACCGGCGGTCGCGCGTTAAAATTCTACTCCTCCGTGCGTATCGACATCCGCCGCATCGAGACCCTCAAGGTCAACGGCGAAATGGTCGGCTCCCGCACCAGAGCGAAGGTCGTCAAGAACAAGATCGCTCCCCCCTTCAAGGAGGCGGAATTCGATATCATGTACGGCGAGGGCATCAGCCGCGTCGGCGAGCTGATCGATCTCGCGGTCAAGGCTGACGTTATGCAGAAGAGCGGCGCGTGGTTCTATTACGGCGACGTTCGTCTGGGTCAGGGCCGCGACAACGTCAAGGAGCTGCTCAAAAATGACGACGAGCTGCGTGAGAAGATCGAAAAAGAGCTGTGGGAGAATGTCGATAAGCTCACTGCCCGCGGCAGAAAGCCCGCAAAAGCCGCTGCGCCCGCAGCCAAAGCGGCGCCCGCTCCCGCGCCTGCTCCCGCAGCGGACAAGAAAAAGAAAAGCTCAAAGATCGACATCCTTGTCGAGGACTGATACTTATCAATCTGTTGAGATTGCCACGGCTCAAACCCTCAGTCGCCTTCGGCGACAGCTCCCTTAGGAAAGGGAGCCTTGAGCATGACAATGACTGTTTATCATCAATCTCCCTGATATTTTAGGAAGTTACAATTATGCAAATAACTGCAGTTGAGCCCCGTAAAAAGGGGCTCTCCGCGCTCTATATCGACGGTGAGTTCGCAATGAAGCTCGATACGGAGGTGCTGATCGCACACCGCTTTGACATAGGGCGCGAGATCGACGACGAAACGCTTCACGAATGCGTACAGGCGTCCGACCGCAAGCGCTGCAAGGACAAGGCGATGTGGCTGATCTCCTACCGCGATCACTCGCGCAAAGAGCTTTGCGACAAGCTCAGGCGCGATTACCCCGACGAAGTTTATGAACCGGTCGTTGCACGGCTGGAAGAATTGGGACTTGTCGACGACAGTCGCTACGCGCGCCGTTACGCCTCCGATCTTGCCGCGCTCAAGCACCTGAGCGAACGCGGCATCCGGCAAAAGCTGTATGAAAAGGGGATCGACCGCGATCTGATCGACGAGGTACTGGGCGAGCTTTTTATCGATGAAAAGGAGCAGATCAGAACGATCATCGAGAGAAAGTACGCGCGCGCCCTCGATGATGAGAAGGGCCGGCGACGCTGTGTCAACGCCCTGTCCCGCATGGGCTTTTCATGGTCGGACATAAAAAGCGTGTTGAATGAATATATAGATATAAGTGAAGAGTAACAATTGTAGGGTACGGCGCTCGCGACGTACCAAAATGTTTGATGTGAAGCCGTTCTAAAGCGGAACAAATCCCTGATTCCGTAGGGACGGCCACCGGTCGTCCGCAGTATGACGGGCGTTTCATTTATCGAAAACCTGAGATAGAAAAGAAAGGCTTCTGCCAAGCGGACGAGCAATGGGATCTCCCCGGGTGGGGAGGTGTCCGCAAAGCGGACAGAGGGGTGCCGTCTCCGGCTGAGGAACGCCCCTGCGATGACGTAATGTTCCGGTCAAATAATGATATAAAACAAACGCACTCCTGCGGGAGGAACAGATACGCGTGTCACTCCCCTACTCTTTTTACTTGTACATAAAAAGGAATTGATAACCATGCCAAGTGTCGGAATCGTATCCCTCGGCTGCGCAAAGAACCGCGTCGACGCCGAGATGATGATGTATCAACTGAATCAGGCGGGCTTTGTGCTCAAACAGGATCCCGCGACGGCGGACGCCGTCATCGTCAACACCTGCGGCTTCATCGAATCTGCCAAGCAGGAAAGCATCGACGAGATCTTAGAGCTTGCTCAGCTGAAAAAGGAAGGCAGGATCAAGGCGATCATCGTCACCGGATGCCTTGCCGAGCGCTATAACAGCGAGATCATGAAGGAGCTGAGCGAGGTAGACGCCGTTATCGGCATCGGCAAAAACGCCGACATCGCCGCCGTGGTGCAGCAGGCGCTTGACGGCGAAAAGGTCGAGGACTTTCCCGATAAGATGCTCCTGCCCATGGAGGGCGGCAGAATCCAAAGCACCGAACAGCACTGGGCATACCTGAAGATCGCCGACGGCTGCGACAACTGCTGCACCTACTGCGCCATCCCGCTGATCCGCGGTGGATTCCGTTCTCGCAAAATGGAAACCATCATCGAAGAAGCACAGCGGCTTGTCGGAAACGGGGTGAAGGAACTCAACGTCATCGCACAGGACACCACCCGCTACGGTCTGGATCTGTACGATGAATTAAAGCTCGCCGAGCTGCTGAAAAAGCTGTGCAGGATCGACGGACTCGAATGGATCCGCATCCTGTACTGCTATCCCGACCGCATCACCGACGAGCTGCTCGATACGATCCGCGAGGAAGACAAGATCGTCAACTATATCGACCTGCCGCTCCAGCACTGCAGCGGAAGAGTGCTGCGCGCGATGAACCGCCGCGGCGACAAAGAAAGCCTGCTGACGCTCGTCAGCCATATCCGCGAAAAGATCCCGGGCGTCGTCCTGCGCACCACGATGATCGCGGGCTTCCCCGGCGAAACGGACGAGGATTTTGAAGAGCTGAGCGACTTTGTCAGGCAGGCGCGCTTTGAGCGCCTCGGCTGCTTTGCCTATTCGCAGGAGGAGGACACCCCTGCCGCGCTGATGGACGGTCAGATGGACGAGGAGGTCAAGAACCGCCGCGCCGGGATCATCACCGAACAGGAGGCGCTGATCATGGACGCCTGGTGTGAAACACAGATCGGTAGAGAGATCGACGTGCTGGTCGACGGCTTCGACCGCTATGCCGACTGCTTTACGGGTCGTTCGCCCTTTGACGCGCCCGAGGTCGACCCCTGCGTCTTCTTCACCGCGCCCGAGCGCAAGCCGCAGCCCGGCGAGCTCGTCCGCGTGCGCGTCACCGATCACATCGACTGTGATTTAACGGGAGAAATGATATGAGACAAATGAACCTACCCAACAAGCTGACGCTGCTGCGCATCATCCTGGTGCCGTTCGTCATCGCCGCGATCCTGATCGACTTCCCGTTCCACTTTACCGCAGCGGGATTGCTGTTCGGCGCGGCGGCTGTCACCGACGCCTTTGACGGAAGGATCGCCCGCCGCGACAATCTGATCACCGACTTCGGCAAATTCGCCGACCCGCTCGCGGATAAGATCCTCGTGATCTCCGTGCTGGTCTGCTTCGTCAAGCTCGGACTGTGCGGCGCTGTACCGCTGATCATCATCATCTTCCGCGAATTCACCGTGACCTCGGTGCGCCTCGTCGCCGCCGCAAAGGGAAAGGTCATCGCCGCCAACATGTGGGGCAAGGTCAAGACCGTGACCCAGATCGTCGCGATCGTCGCGGTGTTCGTCTTCCAGACGGCGATGGATATCATCTCGCTCTGTCTGATCGACAAGGTGCTTCCGCTGTCCGAATACAACTTCATGAAGATCGCTGTCAACAGCAATTCGCTGTATCACGACCTGTACAACATCTTCTGTATCTTCAACATCATCGGTCAGGCGCTGCTGTGGATCACGGCGATCATCACCGTGATCTCCGGCGTAAAATATCTGATCGACAACAAAGAAGTCATCAGCGATATGTGATCGCGTAGGGTACGACGCTTTCCGACGTACCGTCCCATTTTGTGGGATTGCGAAGCCCCTGACGGGGCTTCGCAATGAAACGTCAAATTTACAGTTGCAAAATCACAATTTATCGTATATAATATAGCAGATAGATAAAAGCGATGAACAGGAAAAGTAGCTTAACGGAAGCTAACAGAGAGGACGGCAGCTGCTGGAAGCCGTCTTAGCGGAGGTTTTGTGAAATGCGCCTGTGAGCCCGCGTCAGGAAATGGTCGCGCGTCAGCCCGCGTTAAGGGCAGGAGTATTTGACGATACTCACAAAGAGCGTATCATACGCTGAATTTGGGTGGAACCACGGCGCTGTCGTCCCTGCGGATGACGGCGCTTTTTTTGTTATAGATAACAGATATTGGATAGCAATCAAGGGAAAATCCTTACAGATTTTTGGATTGATATGGAATCGGGTGCGGGCAGCGCCCGCCCGCAATTCCGAACTCCTCATTCCTAACTCCTAACTAAAAGGATCTGATCACTATGTTTGATACCATGAAAGCCGACCTGAGCGCATATCTGCAGCGCGATCCGGCGGCACGTAATAAAATGGAAGTCTTCTTCCTCTACTCCGGCTACAAAGCCGTGCGCAAATACCGCCGTGCGCACTGGTTTCATATCCACAACATGAAATTCATCGCCCGGTGGCTCAGTCAGCGCGCCCGCAACAAAACGGGCGTCGAGATCCATCCCGGCGCGACCATCGGCAAGGGGCTGGTCATCGACCACGGCATGGGCGTGGTCATCGGCGAGACCACCGTGATCGGCGACAACTGCCTGATCTACCAGAACGTCACCCTCGGCGGCACGGGCAAGGAGCACGGCAAGCGACATCCTACCCTCGGCGACAACGTGATGGTCGGCTCGGGCGCAAAGGTGCTCGGGCCCTTCACGGTCGGCGACAATTCCCGTATCGCGGCGGGCGCCGTCGTACTCACGGAGATCCCGCCCAACTGCACCGCCGTCGGCGTACCGGCGCGGGTCGTACGCATCAACGGCGTGCGTCCCGATCTGCTCGACCAGATCCACTACTCCGATCCCGTGGCGCAGGAGCTGTGCCGGATGCACAATGAGATCCGACAGCTGAGCGACGAGGTACAGTATCTGGAGAAAACCGTCAGTCAGGCGGTCGAGCTTGCCGCGACGTCAAAAAAAGAATCGGAAGCATAATCGTCTTTTCCTTTGAGTGAACATTACAGTAACAGTGTCATTGCGAAGCCCTTCAGGGCTGTGGCAATCCCCCTGTCGTAAATACTGTTCGATGTGAGAGAAATGCATAGTCCCTCTTTGTGGGATTGCCGCGGTCGCTCGATCGCTCCCTCGCAATGACATATTTGCTCAAAAGGATTATTTACCGCAAACAAAGAAAGGAAGATAAACATGATCTTATATAATACCCTCGGCGGCGCCAGACAGGAATTTGTCCCCCATGAAGCGGGCAAGGTCAAGATGTACACCTGCGGTCCCACCGTCTACCACTACGCGCATATCGGCAATCTGCGCACCTACATCATGGAGGATGTGCTGGAAAAATACCTGCGCTACGCGGGCTACGACGTCCTGCGCGTCATGAATATCACCGACGTGGGGCATTTAAGCTCCGACGCTGACACCGGCGAGGACAAGATGCTCGCGGGCGCCAAGCGAGAGCATAAGAGCGTCATGGATATCGCGAAATTCTACACCGACGCGTTCTTCTCGGACGCTTCTAAGCTGAACATCAAGACCCCCGACGTCGTGGAGCCCGCCACCAACTGCATCCCCGAGTTCATCGAGATGGTACAGACACTGATGGATAAGGGCTACGCCTATTTCGCGGGCGGCAACGTCTATTTCGATACCTCTAAGCTCGACAATTACTATGTCTTCGGCAACATGAACGAGGAAGAGCTGCAGGTCGGCGTGCGCGAGGACGTCGGCGAGGATACCAACAAGCGCAATAAAAACGACTTTGTCCTCTGGTTCACCCAAAGCAAATTTGAGGATCAGGCGCTGAAATGGGAGTCCCCGTGGGGACTGGGCTATCCGGGCTGGCACATCGAGTGCTCCGCGATCTCCATCAAGCATGCGGGCGAATATCTCGACATCCACTGCGGCGGTATCGACAACGCCTTCCCCCACCACACCAACGAGATCGCCCAGTCCGAAGCCTATCTCGGCCATCCGTGGTGCCCCTACTGGTTCCACGTACTCCATCTGCTCGACAAGCGAGGCAAGATGAGTAAGAGTAAGGGCGGCTTCCTGACCGTGTCCCTGCTTGAGGAAAAGGGCTACGATCCCCTCGTCTATCGTTTCTTCTGCCTGCAGTCGCATTACCGCAAGCCGCTGATCTTCTCCTTTGAGAACCTCGACAACTCCGTTCAGGCTTACGGCAAGCTGATCCAAAAGATCATGAAGCTCAAAAAGGACGGCGAGCCCGACCTCGAGGCGGCAAAGCCCTATCAGGACAAATTCAAGGCGGCGCTGGACAACGACCTGAACACCTCGCTCGCGATCACCGCGCTCTACGACGTGCTCAAGGGCGATCTCAGCGACGCGACCAAGCGTTATCTGATCGCCGACTTTGACCGCGTCCTTTCCCTCGGTCTGCTCGAGGCGGCTGACAGAGAGCTGGAAAAGGCGGCGAATGCCGAAGCCGAAAAAGCCGCGCAGCAGGAAAAAGCGCTGGCGGAAAAGGGTCTTTCCAAGGCTTGGGTGGAAGAAAGGATCGCCGCCCGCGCCGCGGCAAAAGCTGAAAAGAACTGGACGGAAGCCGACCGCATCCGCGACGAGCTGCTCGAACAGGGCGTCGTCGTCAAGGACAGTAAGGACGGTGCGACCTGGGAGATCAAATAACATAAAATCACTGAAAAAGCCCTTCCGTCATCATCGGAAGGGCTTTGTTGTTCTTGTTCTATTTCTCTTTCGCAGGGTCATTCCGATACGCGAGCGCCATATTCACATTCGCGACGTCATAGCTTTTGAACTCACCTTTGCTGCTCTGGGGCAGATCGTCAAGCTCATCCCACGGGATCAGACAGGCATGCAGTTTCTGCTGTTCGCGCTTGGTGATGAAATTGTCCCTCTCTTCCTGCGTCAATTCATCCATCGGCAAACGCTTCCACCCGTGAGAATACTGGAACGCGCACCATCTCTCGTGTTCATAACGCGCAAGAAACTCGATGCGTTCCTCTTCAGGTACGTCACACATCCGGGAAAATTCCTTTTTGGTCGGGATGTCACAGACCGCCGCGCGGTTCATCGCCTGCAAGTAGGTGCCGAGCTCTCTCCACGGCTTTCCTTTACCGCTTTGACGATTGTAATTATCGTTGATCTCCTTGGCGACGCTGTCGATCTGTACTTCGATCAGATCGGCATAGTTGAAAATGGAGGAATTGAAATCCATCATCTTCACGTTTGGATAGGATTTGAACAGGCTTTCGGCGCCCGCTACATTGTCGCTCAGGATGACGACGATCTGCGGGCGTTTGTCATAACAGCCCAGACGATCAAAGAAACGGCAAAGGCCGAGCGCGGTATCGATGTTCTGACGGGTATCGCCTACGGAGACAACGATCTGATGCAGACCGTCCATACGTTCTTTGATCGCGTCGAAATACTCGGCAGAATCCACCGTCGTCTGCAAAAACGCGATCTCTCCGCTCTCGCCCAAAGACGGGATATTGTTGACAAATTCCTGCTCCAGGATCTCGGCGAAGCGATCGATCACCAGCGCCCGGAAAGGCGCCGATCCGTCCCGTGTCAGGAACGAGGAGGTTTCATAACACCTCAAAAGGAACTCCTGACCGATCTTGCCGAAGCCGATGACACAGATGCCGAAAGGCTTAGTCAGGTACGGCAGCCCGCCTTGTGTAAAAGCGCCGTCTTCCTTGAGCAGCTTGAACGGATTGCTTTCTTTCATGAATTTTTCTACCAGAACCTGATCCACCGACGTGATGCAGGCGTCGATCTTATCAGCGTGGATATCGTGATACCGCACCACGTCGTTGTTCAAAAAGACCGTCACGTGAAGATTGCCGTTGCCGCTTTCATTGAGCTGATAGACGCGGTCGAGGTTGGAATACTCATGATCCGCCAACAAGACGATATGGTATTTTTTGTTTTTGGATATCTTTTTCAGATAGTCCGGCTTTTCCACCCTGCATTTGAGATAAAGCATCTCGTCGTCGTTCATCTTCTGGGTAGGGATCAGGATGATGTACGGCTTCTTATCATGCAAACAAATATCCTTGATCAGCACACGGGCGCTCTCAATATCTCCGAGGATGATATACTGCTCCTTTGTGAACCCGCCCTTGAGCTTCATGTAGAGCTGATGGACGAACTTGCCGAATATCAGCGCGACCACGGAATGAACCGTCACGATCGAAGCGACAAAGGCGATCAGCCAAATCTCTCCCTTGATAAAGCCGGAAAGCTGCGTTCCCTTTATCCATGCCATCGTTCCGGTAAAGGTGATGCTCTGGACAGCGTCATAAACGCCGCTGCTCAGGATCTCAAAGACCTTTCCGAACGGAACAGACTTGTCCTCCATCGTCAAACGGATAACGATCTCGAATACGGACAAAAACAGAAAGCTGTATACCACTCTGGCTATTCTGCGCAGCATTTCCGAAAATCTTCTGAAAAGCACCGAGACAAACACAAGCGGGGCAACATATAAAAGCAGCAGCATTCTTTCACCTCATGACCCGGACGATCACAGCCTTGCGGCTGCCATCATCAGATTTCTGTTTCATCATAACATACCCGCCGTTATTTTGCAATCGACAAAATTCTTTTTTGTCCCGTATCACAGCCGCTCGCTTGACAATTTATCGTGAGAATGATAGGATTGAAGTGAATCGGAATCACTGCGGAAAGGAGGAACTCTCATGAACGAAAAAGAAATGATCTTGAAAGCCATGAAAGAAGCGGGCGAACCGCTGAACGCCGGCAAGATCGCCGAGCTGACCGGTCTGGACAGAAAGGTCGTCGACAAAACGATGGCGGCGATGAAAAAGGACGGCTCCATCGTATCTCCAGTCAGATGCAAGTGGGAACCGGCTGAATAAAAAACGAGCGCACATTGAAAACGGGTCTGCCAAACGCGGCAGACCCGTTTATTATCATAGAATTGATTATACAGCGTTATCGGCGCTGAGATACAGCGCTTCGTTTTCTAACAAAAGCTGACGCGCCCGGTAGGAGACCGTGTTAAAGCCGCGCCAGTCATAGGGCGCGAGTTTATCGCTCGTACGGCGGTTCATATAATAATCCCACGCGCCGTTTTGATACAGGCTGTTTCGCCTCCTGCACAGCTCCGTCCTCACTTGATTCGCCACCTGCGCGTCGCCGTCCTTCGCCAGCTCCAGCAGAGCGGGCACAGCCGCGTCGCCCAGCTCGGTAATGGTATCGACGTCGGCGGTCTCGAGCACGCCGCTTTGGTATGCCCACACGTTGTAGTCCGCCACCATACGGTCGACGCTGACATAGCTGACCGTTATCGTGATCAGCGCGCCGCACAATACGGCGACCTTCAGATAAGGGAACCTGCGGAAAAAGAGCCGGACGATCAGGGCGAGGAACACGATCGCCAGAAACACCATGAACAGGGTCGTCAGGATGCGCAGACGCGTCAGACCGTAGGCGTCCGTGTACATCTTCATTTTGGCGATCTCCGTGCCCGCCAGCATCAATGAGAACAGACACAAGAACAGGCTCAGCAGTCTGACGCCGAGAGGCAGCCTGCCCTGTTTCTTTTTACACAGAGCGATAACAAGAATGACGATCAGGATATTGATCACGCTGACCGCTGTCAGCTCAAAGAACCCCCTGCGGGCATATTCCGCATACGTAAAGCCCTCCGGCAGGAAGCCGCCGAAGCCGCTGAAAAAGTAGGCGAGCTGTGAGA